>JBBKWS010000155.1:0-35429 GCA_037969075.1 Bdellovibrionales bacterium
GACTGGGTCATTAAAGCTAAAGACTCTTTGTCCCATGCAGAGAATATGGTGAAGGAACTACTAAAATAATCATATGAATACAGATTTATTTGCTCGCTTAACATTAGAGTATACTTTAGCTGGAATGATCTTCTTTAAGCCCAGCAGCTTAACCATATTGTTTATTAATAATGAAGCTAAAGAATATATAAATAATGATCCTGGCCTTAAATTTGAAGGCTTACCATTATCCCATGTAATTCCGTCAGCTGATAGCACAACTGTATTTCAACAAGAATCGTATCTTGGAGAACTAGTAATGCGACGATACGACGGCGTTGAAATACCTATTATGGCTTCAGTACGAACCGTTACTGCTGAAAATGAAAAAATTGGTATTCTAAGTTTTCAGGACATTTCTAGACAAAAAAAGATGATGCGCGAACTAACAAATAAACACGAAGGTCTAAGAGACATCTTAAATGAACTAACAAAAAAGAATGATGAGTTACAAAAACTAGACAAAGCAAAAGATAAGTTTCTATCATTAGTCACCCACGAACTTCGCACACCTCTAAATACTATTGTTGTAGCAAGCGAAATGCTGTTTCTTGAAATGTATGATAATAAAGAAGAGCTCACTGACTTAATTAAAAATCTGTACCAACAAAGCCAGCATATGATGGAACTAGTAAATGACATTTTAGATATGACAAAGCTTCAATCTGGAAAAACCGAGTTTTACATATCCCAAGGTGAGCCAGTAAAAATCATTGAAGAGCAAGTTTTAGTTTTCTCAGATATGGCTGAAGAAAATAACATCACATTAAGCACAAACTTTTTATCAAAAGACTGTCTATGTTATTTTGATGAAGTAAGGTTAAAACAAATTTTAGCTAATTTAATTAGTAATGCTATAAAATTTAATAGACCCGCAGGTAAGGTAATTGTTGGACTAGAAGAAAAAGAAAAGTATGTATGGATATCAATAACCGATACTGGTATCGGTATCCCCAATGAAAAGTTAGGTGCGATCTTTAATGAATTTGAAACCATTGAGGACATTGCAAATCATCACAAAGGCACAGGTCTGGGACTACCTATAGTAAAATCTTTGATAGAAGGATTGGGCGGCGAAGTGAGTCTAACAAGTACACTTGGAGTAGGCACAACCTTCTTTTTAAAAATACCGCAGGATCGAATTTTAGATGAAGTTAAATATCGATCTAGACAATCTGAATCGGAAGGATTTACATTATTTAGTGAAGATTAATAGTATTTATATATATGAAGTGCTATTTACAAAAGATCACCTAAAGCTCAACCCTCTCAAGCTGAATCTTTCCATTAATAGGATAGGAAAGCAGTAGCTCAACGTCTAGTTCATGCTCTAATAAGGTGTTCTGTAGGCTTAGAAGCTTTTCAAGCTGTAAACTGCTAAATAACTGCTCTGGTCTAGACGATTTCACCTCTATCAAAGATAAAACTCCCGCAGCGCTTAGACTGACAATATCTACTTCAATAAATATAGTGCGTAACCTATGGAACAGTATTTGATGATTAATCTCTTGTAGATGTTTTATTACTGCGACTTCTTGAGTAAGACCTTTTTGATGTAACTTAGATAAACTCTTTGACGCCTGCAAACGTTTTTCTATGTTCATCCAAAGGCCCCCATTTTTTAATGGCATCTCTGTGAAGCTTAGTAGCGTACGCTTTATGTCGCTCAAATCCATACTCTGGGTGTTTTTTTGCCAACTCATAAATATAGTGATCTCTTTCTACTTTAGCCAAAATAGATGCCGCAGATATTGGAGAAGCTCTTAAATCCCCTTTTACTAGGGTGGTCTGTTCAAAAGCTAGCATATTAGGAATAGTCTTATTACCATCAACTAATAGGTGGCCATGAGTTAAACCTAAATTCTCAACCGCCCGTTTCATCGCAAGCATAGAGGCTTGAAAAATATTAATATTTTCAATTTCCTCAACTGTTGCATAACCAATGCCATACTTTGCGGTAGATTTAATAATAGCTGCCAATTTTTCTCGACGAGGTTCGGACAGTAATTTAGAGTCCGTATATATTGTATTATCCTGATTAGCATCCAAAATTACAGCGGCAGCATAAACTCGCCCAGCCAAGCATCCACGCCCAGCTTCATCAACACCAATCACTGTGCCCTTTAAATTTTCCCAGGGAAACTTTTCCCAAATTCTTTTTATCGACTCACCCATACTTACTCCAGATGTGTAATGATCCAACGCCTACAGTTCCAGATCTCTGGGAAGGCTCTTTTTTCTAGTGTAGATGTCAAATATTGCACACCCTGAGAACCGCCAGTACCTCTTGTGATACCAATGATTCTCTCAACCATCTGTACGTGACGAAAACGCCAAATAGATAATTTTTGATCCATATCCAGCAGCAGCTCTAAAATTTCATAAACTTCTTTGTACTTTTTAGGATCCATGTAGACTTTAGCAAATTCTTTTTCAATTGCTTCCACTGCTGGCCTAATCACTTTAACTACAGCTGGAACTTTTAAATCTAAACCATTTTTACTGAAAAACTCTAGTATGTTATCGTATACCGATGGTTGATCTAATAAGTTCTCTAGAAAAGTTTTAGTTTCTGCATCATTATCATAGTACTTTAAATAATTTTCATTCTTTAATCCCAAGCGAAATTCAAGAGCTCTGAATTGATGCGATTGAAAGCCTGACGCCGGATTTAATTTAGACCTAAAGTAATTAAACTCGTTAGGTGTCATTGTTTCTAAAATGGTGATTTGCTGATTAAGCACATCTTGAATTCTTAAAATTCTTCGTAGTATTTTGATGACAATCATGGCTTCAGAATTTTTTAATGCCAATTCTAGAGCTGTCAGCTCATGAAGTATCTGTTTAAACCAAAGCTCATATACTTGATGAATAATGATAAACAAAGTTTCATCGTGCTGATCACTTTTAAGACTTTGTAAACTCAATAGCTCTTTAACACGTAAATAACTGTCATATGTTAGATCTGAGTCTTTTAAGTCTTTTACACCTAATGATTTAAAATCCATAAAAAACATACTTCCACAGACTTGGAGTTTTTTCTACTAGTCAGTTGATGTTGCAGTGTTACTTGGAGCGCCCCCTGCTCTTTCTTTCAACAATCTCTGCGCCTGCTACACTTAGGTTCGTCCATGGAATAGCTAGAAGCCTGTCTTGCTCTATAACTTCCTCTGTCTCTAAACATAGGCCATAAGCTCCCGTTTCAATTCTCGCAAGCGCCTCATCGATTTTTTTAAGCTTGCCACTCAGTGAACTTGAGTGGCTCATATTCACTGATTCCATCTGTAAGAACTGTACTTCTCCGGCTTGGTCATCTTTTTGGTGCCATTTTAAGGCATTATTTAAAACCGACAAGTGTTGCAAAGTTTCTTCGCGATGTTGAATCAACATTTGTCTGCACTCTTTTAAAAATTCTGAATCTTGAATGAACATTTTTCCCCCCGGAGTCATACTCATTAGTAAAAATTTTTCTCACAGATAATGAATATTAATGAAAGTAGCAAGATCTAAATTCTTAAATTCATTAGCCTTTTTGCCTATTCAAAGAACAGCTTATGTTAGCCATCAAAACAAATCTTACAGACATCTCGTGTATTATTTAAGACTATGCATCTACCTGTGGGGGGTATGTGGGGACAATCTATCTTATATTACTATTAGTGAGCTTTAGCCATTTCAGTTTTGCTAATTCTACTGAAGCTTTATTGAGAAGTGAACTTCGAGCACATCCAAGTTTGCACTCAATCGAGTCAGAACTTTTTAGTTTTTTAGAAGATATTAAAAATCCAAACTACCAATTAAACTCAAGCTTTACTTTAACAAATCGTCAGGAAAATGAATTTGAGACTGTTTATTTCTTAGAAAGAAAAACAGCTGCTTTTCACTGGATCATTGATACTCCCTCACTTACCGGAGGAAACTGTGGCCTGACTCACCTGCAACTTATTGGCGCCACAAACAAAATTCATTATGCGACTATTTATTTAAAAGATCAGTGCCAAGCCATTGGCTTATCTTATACAAAAAATGGGCTTATTCACCACGTTGACCTTGAAGCCGAGTCAATTGAAGTCGTGGATCCTAATCCACCCGTAGTCTTGACTACTCTTTCTATCAATTTTACTGACGAAGATTTCTCAAATGATCTTACATCTAAGGTACCAGAAGTACGAGTTTGCGTAGTTGATAATGGTTTCAATCTGTCCCACGCAGGACTTCAAGGTAGAATTGCAAGAAACCAAAACGGAGAAATGCTAACACTTGATTTAACAGATGAGGATAATAATACCTTTAGTGAATCGCCACACGGAACACATGTTGCGGGCATTGCATCCAAAAATAGCCAAAAAATAAAAATTGTAGGAGTAAAATTAACTACAAGTGATAATCTTAGATTAGGCAATGTATGGCGTACGGATCTAGATACGCACGACAATGTACTAAACGAATTAAAGCAGGCTTTGAAGTTTTGCCGTGATAACAACGCTTCTATTGTCAATCTCAGTCTCACCTACGCTGAGTCGGATGAGAATGATATTGATGAGGTAGAAAAACAGAAGAATCTAATTTGGAAAGAAGAGTACAAGGCAATTTTAAATTTGTATCCTGACTTACTATTTACTGTTGCGGCTGGTAATAGTGGAAAAAATATAGACTCTAATACTATATTCCCCGCAGGTCTTGATTTACCCAACCTGATTACGGTCGGTGCTTATGACAACTTTACTGACGGTATCTGGTTTGATGAAGAGGAGCATGGTTCTAATTATAGTGCCAGTAAAGTGGATATCTTAGCTCCAGGTGTGCTTATCAACTCATTTTCTTTTGACAACGGATTTGATTCTTATAGCGGTACATCGATGGCGTCTCCATATGTTGCAAATCGCCTAGCCATTATAAAGTTACAGCAGCCGAATTTATCCAATCAAGACTTAAAAGAAGCTTTACTTAAAATGGCTACAAGTAAAGATTCATTAAAATTAAAAGTGAGAAACGGGCACATCTTAGAATAAGCATTGTCCCTGGCCTAGCCGTAAATACAGTCCTTTCAATTCCCGTCTAGACGTAAAGCCAACCTTCTATTCAAAATGGGAGGCTAAAGACTTGCGGCGGACTCTTGCAATCGTAAATTCCTAAGTAATTATAAAGTTTTACTGTCAATACGCCGATTTTAAATCACGGAAAGAACATTATGCAATGGAATCAAAAATCTTTTAAAAAAGGTGAGATCATTTTCTCAGAAGGTGATGTGGGAAGCTCTGCCTACATCATTGATAGAGGGCGTGTTGAGATTTTTGTAGATAAAAAAAATGGTAAGAATATAATTTCTACTTTGCAAAAAGGCGAAATATTTGGAGAAATGGCAATCATCGATGGTTCCAACCGTTCTGCATCAGCAATGGCAGCTGAAGATACAGAGCTTGTCCTAATTTCAAAAGATCAACTAATTGAAAGAATCAAACTGGCAGATCCCACAGTAAGTTTTTTAGTAACAATATTACTAAACAGGGTTAGAAATAGCTTAAAGAATCTCAGCAAATTAAAAGGTGACTCTAATCAAACCTCTGCCCAAATTGAAGCAAGTAAAGACAATGAAGTTGCATTTATTGAAAAAATGAAATTTGAGAATGAGCTTTTATGCGCATTAAAAGATGATCAATTCACAATGTACTTACAGCCTATTGTCGCTATTCAAGATGAAAGTATTGTCGGATTCGAATCTCTGATCAGGTGGAACAGTCCCACCAGAGGATTTGTTCGCCCTGATTTATTTATGGGTGTTGCAGAAGAAACTTCATTAATTATCCCACTTGGGCAATGGGTATTAAAGCGTACACTAAGAGAATTTGGAAAAGTCTTAAAGGAAGTGGGCAACACTCCCCTATTTGTTAGTATCAATGTCTCTGGAAAACAATTAGATGACCCTGAGTTTTTTAACGTGTTAGAGGCCGCCTTGAAACTAGAAGGTGTTAAAGCCAAACAAGTTAAGCTAGAAGTTACTGAAAGTATTCTTGTTGAGGGTGATATCGTTGTCAATTGGCTTACTGAGTGTAGAAAACGCGGCTTAACAGTAGCTTTAGATGATTTTGGTACTGGTTACTCGAGTCTTAGTTATTTATGTAAACTACAATTTGATAACATCAAGATAGATAAATCCTTTATACACTCTATATCGGATGAAAAATCATATATGATTGTAAAAGCAATTATCGATATGGCCAAAGGCTTAAAGGTGCCAATTATAGCCGAAGGCATTGAAACTAAAGAGCAGTACCAAGCACTTAGATTTTTAGGCTGTGATTTTGGACAAGGCTATTTATACTCAAAACCAGTGTCTGTTGACGACGCTATCATTTTACTCAAGAACTATAAAAAATCTGCATAGTCTTGGGAACATTTTGACCCCACTACGTAATAAAACTTACTAACTACGAAAAATTTATACAGTAACCGCCAAGGAAATAACTTCTTATTACACACACTTATAAAAAATTCTTATCGCTGTGTAAATAATTTAAAATTTGTAAGTGATCCTCAAACTTAGTAAAACCTATTGTGGGAACGGTCTGGGGGGATCATTTGAAAAAAATCAGCACTTTATTAATTGCACTGATATTTGTAGGATGCGCACGACAAAGCGACGACTTGCTTTCACTACGTGAAAAAAGTGAAGGTATCATTATTAAATCATCAGATGAGTCGATAGCTAAAATCGAGGCTTCTTACGGCATAGAAGCCGAAACAATTAATAAAGATGCTGGTTTGTTTTTAATAAAAGGCATTAGCCAAGACGAAATAAAAGACTTAGACTTAGATACAAAGACTTTTCCAAACACTTTTGTAAATGCACCACGTACATTGCCTTATCCAAAAATAATAGCTAATACAATTAAAGCCTTAGTCCCTGATACTGACGCTCCTAAGTCTGAAGCACCTGCAATCATGTGTGACCATACAGGGGACAAAGCCCCATTAGCGGTGATTACAGCAAATAAAAATGTGCAAGCGGTATTAGATATAGAGACTAACATTGAGTTACATAGTGCAAAAAGCCTAAGTAATTTAGCCGTTAAAATACTTAGACAGACAAATGATATTGTTAAGATCACCGAAGAGAAGATAAAAGAAAATATTAAAAATGCTACCTGCAATCCCAGTGCGCCAGTGCCTAACTGTATCCCCGCCAACAAAGCTGCCCAAATCAGTAGTATGGCTTTGACTATTGCTCTCCGAGATAGTTTGAAAAATGGAACTTTACAGCTCCGTTCTGAAAATTTAAAAGTAATGTGGTTTTTAGAAGATTCTGTGGGCCAAGTGCAAAGATTCTCAACTCAGGATATCAGCTTCAAACCAAATCGTGTAGGTCAATATACAGCACATCTTTTAATTGTAGATCCATCATCTGGAGGATGTGGCCTAGAGAGTATGCCGGTTAATATTACTGCTAATAAAAAACTATCTGCCACCCCTACCTCTATCAGAAAACTAAAAGAAGGGGCCGGCGAGAGATTTGTGCAACTAAGAAAAACGGGCAACATTGAGGCTAGAAAACAAAGCACAGGAAAAGAAGTGATCGTCGCAGTTATCGATACGGGAGTGAATTACAACCACCAGTCCATTCGACCAAACATAGCTATTAATGCACTAGAGATCCCTGACAACGGTATTGATGATGATAATAACGGTTTAGTAGACGATGCCTACGGCTATGACTTTACTAACTCTGATCCTTACGCATTTGATGATAATAGGCATGGAACTCATGTCGCTGGCATAATCGCTGGAACTGATATTGGCTTAGCACCTGACGCAAAAATTTTACCGATTAAAGTTTTACCTGGTTCCATGGCTACAATTCTAAAGGGAATGAGCTATGCCATCAAAATGAAAGCTTCAGTAGTAAACATGTCTCTACGTGGCTACTCTAGAGATCCACGTGAGTTGATGCTGATGGCGATACAAAACCCGTTCGAAGAAGTAATTAAATCTGGTATTGCTGCAAAAACATTATTTGTCTTGGCTGCCGGAAACGAAACAATAAATAATGATAGCGCACCAATTTGGCCTGCAAAAAGCCGTCAGACAAATGCTATTACTGTTGCTGCCATTAGTGAAAGTGACACGTTAACTGATTACTCTAACTATGGAGTAATTGAGGTTGATATCGCAGCCTACGGCGGAACAGAACTTAGTCCAATTTATTCAGCAAATCTGCATGAGGATTTAGGAAGCTATGTGGGTCTTTCAGGGACTTCCATGGCGGCCCCTGTGGTTGCAGGAATTACTGCTCAAATTAAACAGCTACTTCCAAACTCTACTGCTGAAGAAGTTATAGAAATCATTCGTAGATCTTCTGTGCAAAATGATAGCTTAAAAGAAAAGATCAGCTTTGCATCTCAAGTAAGCTCTATCAATGCAGTTAACTTCGCACTTGAAATACAAAATGGATCGGTACGACTTCCGTAATGTACTTGCATGAAATAGGCGTCATAACTTACACTTATAAGTATGACGCATATACCTCCTCTACTAAGAGATTTAGCATATATTCTAATCACGGCGGGCTTCGCGGCCGTTTTATTTAAGAAGCTCCGTCAACCTATTGCCATAGGGTACTTAATTTCTGGCTTCTTAGTCGGGCCCAACTTTCAGTTTAGCCCTAGCGTGGTTGAGCCTGAGACAATCAAAATATGGGCTGAAATTGGTGTCATCTTTTTACTATTTGCTCTTGGCCTAGAGTTTAATTTTAAAAAACTAGCTAAGGTCGGACTTCCTGCTGCCATTACAAGTGCCATTGAAATATCAGTTGTTTTTACATTAAGTTTTTTAGTTACGTCTTTACTTGGTTGGCGCACAGAGCATAAAGTGTTTTTAGCTGCCATGCTCTCTATTTCATCCACCACAATTATTTTTAGATCCTTCGAAGAACTAAACCTTAAGAGCAGAAGCTTTGCTCAACTGGTTTTTGGAATTCTTATATTTGAAGATTTATTCGCTATATTGCTACTAGTATTACTGCCAGCATACGCTGCCTCAAAAAACTTCGGTGGGCCTGAGTTAATCGTCACCCTAGTTAAAATGGGATTTTTTATACTATTATGGTTTTTGCTTGGAATCTTTTTACTACCATCAATTTTTAGAAAAATACGTCTATATTTAGATGCTGAAACCACTGTCCTACTAGCGACGGGGCTTTGTTTCTTTATGGTCGTTATATCAAATTATGTTGGGTACTCAGCTGAACTCGGCGCGTTTGTTATGGGCTCACTGCTCTCTGAAACAGGAGAGAGAGAGAGAATAGAAAAGTACTTCCATCCTTTAAAAAGTTTATTTGGCGCTATATTTTTTGTCTCTATTGGAATGCTAATCAATCCAAATATTATCGCTAATAATATGGGTATAGTTAGCATTCTATTTGTGACTTTAATATTTGGTAAAATATTTGGTGTCTTTGTAGGCGCTATTATCTCTGGCCAAAAACCAAACAATGCAATTCATGCGTCCTTTAGTATGGCACAAATCGGAGAGTTTTCATTTATCTTAGCAACTCTTGGACTATCTCTTAATATTATAGAAGAAAAGTTATTTCCAATTATCGTTGCCGTCTCGATTATTTCAACGTTCACAACGCCTTACTTAATCCGGGCGTCTTTTGCACTTACCAAAAGTTTAAAAGAACGGACCCCGGTTCGTTTGAAGAATGTATTAGATACTTACTCAAGATTACTGTATATGTTCTCTTTTCAACAGACATGGATTTCATTTTTAAAAAGATCATTTATTTATTTTGCAATATATACCACAATTATTCTTTTTATATTTTTTGCGCTCGCAAAAATACAGCCTTACATTGGCATTAATAAATACTTTGCATGGGGCATTGCTCTTTTATTATCAAGCCCCTTTATTTGGGCGCTAACTCTTAAACCTATTGCTGAGGATCTTCCAAACCCCCTACTCAGAACTTTGCGTTTATTACGGTATTTATTCTCCTTAGTGTTTATATTAATTTTAAGCACCCTGTTTTTACCTCTACAAACATCCCTACTACTATTACTTGCCACATCCTTTTTTGCTTTTTGGAAATTCTCTTCCCGCCTGCAGGACACTTACGGCTGGTATGAATCAAGGTTTCTAAATAATTACTCAAATGAAAGCCCGTCTTCATCACCTGTCATTTCACCTTGGGATATTCATATTAGTGAGTTTACAGTGCCTCCTCTAGCAAATATTGTTGGTAAAACCATATCCACTTTAAGTGTCAGAGAAAAGTATGGCGTCACCATTGCTAGTTTAAAAAGAGGGGATCAAATTATTATGGCACCCACTTCCACAGAAAGAATTTACCCCTTTGATACCTTGTATTTAATTGGTGGAGACCATGAGATCATTCATTTTCAGGAGGACTTGTTACTTGCACCAGTTGATAAAGTGCCTACAATTGAGCAGGTACAAAATCTTAAAAAATTTGTTGTCGACAAAGACTCTGCTTTACTAGGGACAATGATCAAAGATAGTAATGTCCGAGATAACCACAAGGGTATTATTATTGGAGTAGAAAGAGCTGGGCAGAGAATCTTAAATCCTCCCGCAAACTTTATTATGAATGAGGGGGATTTAATTTGGATTCTCGCTCAATCAAATATCTAAAGGCTTGGCCTTACTCTCAAGTTTTGAGAGTACTAAATATAATGCTGGAACTACAAAGAGCGTTAATAGTGTTGAAATTATCGTTCCGCCCATAATTGTAAGGCCCATTGGAACTCTAGTCTCTGAACCTATTCCCGCCCCGAGCACCAATGGCAACGCTGCTGCAACGGTAGCAACCGAAGTCATAATGATCGGTCGTAATCTAACTGGACAAGCGCTTACTAAAGCTTGATATACATTATCAGAGCCCTTTACACGCTTTTGATTTGTAAATTCAACTAGCATAATAGAGTTCTTTTTTGCAATACCCATTAAAACTATAATCCCGATGAAAGAAAACAGATTCAAAGACTGTCCAAACATCCAAAGCGCAAGAAGCGCACCCGTAATACTAAACGGTAATGCCATTAATACAGAGAACGGATGCACAAACGAATTAAATTGCACTGCCAAAATTAAGTAAGCCACTAAGATTCCAATAAATAGAGCTGCATACAAACTTTTAAATGCCTGTAAAAAACCAGCAGAACTTCCTTCTAGTGCATATGAATATCCCGGCGGTAAAATTCTCTTAGCAATACCTTCAGCAGCAGCAATTACCTTAGCTTGTGACTGACCTGGCGCCAAACTTCCATACACTGATATAGCTCGAGCTCTGTTTACACGCGCAATAGATTGGGTCGTCTTTGCTTCTTTAATATGTACCAGTTTGTCTAAGGATATCAAGTTGCCCGCACCATTTCTGACGTAAATTTTCTTTATATCAGCCGCTGACTGAATCAACTCATCAGGAATTTTATACCTGATATCATATCTTCTCCCATCCGCAGTGTATCGACCTTGCCGTAAGCCACCAACAGCTGCTGAAAGAGTGGTACCAACAGACTCAATGCTTACTCCGCGAGATGCCATAGCATCTCTGTCAGGTGATATTAATAACTCTGGCAGACCCTGTCTATAATCAGTATCTAGATCAACAGCTATGTTTAGCGCCTCAAGTTCTTTTATTAACTCTTGCGACTTATCATTTAAAATATTTAAATCTGCTCCTCGCAAACTAATCGACAGTGGGTTTTGACGACCTGCCGATAAATTTCTTGCGGATATATCTCTCATGTTGATACGTACGCCCTTTAAATCTTTTACTCTAGCTCTTAAAATATCCATGATTTCTAAATGTCCAAGTTTTCTCTCGGCTTTTGGCAATAGTGTAATTGGTATAAATAATCTACCCACGCCCACTGATAGAAAAAAACCCTGAATTCCCTCTACGTCTTTAATTCTCTCTTCAAGCTCCATAGATATTTGATTGGTTTTTTCTAAAGAATCTCCAGGATTAGTTTGAGCGACCATGATAATTATATCTTGATCCTGTGCAGGTACGAACTCTTGCTTTACTTGTTTAATAAGCAATAGTGAAACCACAAATACAAGAGTAGACACTATTAATACTGTCCACTTAAAATCTAAGGTTTTAACCAAAACCCTCTGATACATACCTTCTAGTTTTTCGAATTTATGTTCGAGGTATGCTTCAAACTTACCAACTTTTGGCTCTGAGCTTAAAAGTGCTGCCGCTCGCATTGGAGTAACCGTCACCGCTTCTAATAATGACAGAAGTACCGCTGCAGATATGGTAACTCCAAATTGAAAGAAAAACTTGCCTATAATTCCATCCATAAAAATTACTGGCAAAAATATTGCCACGACTGCAAGTGTGGCGGCAATGGCCGCAGGCAGCACTTCTTTTGCTCCTTCGCTAGCAGCGCGCATGGATCCCTTGCCCATCCTATAGTGCCGTACAATATTCTCTAAAAGCATAATGGCATCGTCTACGACAATAGAAACAGCCAAAGTTAATGCCAGTAAGGTAAACAAGTTTAAAGTGAAACCTGAGAAATACAGAACTGCAAAAGTACCAACTATAGAAGTAGGGATAGAAAACAAAATGTTAATGGCTGCTTGATAGCTACCTAAAAACAAAAAGCACACAAGAATAGTTACTAATCCTGCCATCCATAATTTTTCAGTGGTTAACTCAACCGTAGATTTTGTGGATTTGGTAAAATCCACATTAATTCTGTAATTATACCCCTCAGGAAAGCTTGATTTAATACTCTCAAGTCGTTCTTTTACAGCCTCAGCAACCTCAACTTCATTTGTTCCACGCTGCTTCATCACTCGAATAGAAACCGTTTGCTGCCCCTTGTATCTAGCAATTCTGCGAATATCTGAAAGCCCGTCTTCAACCCTAGCAACGTCTTTAATTCTTATGTTACTCTGACTAATTAGCTGGCCACCACGTCTTAAAATTAAAATATTCCCAACGTCTACCACATCCGTCGCTTCGCCAAGCCATCGAACCCTTAACTCACGCTCCCCATCAGAAAATTGTCCTGCAGCACTTTCTAAATGCTGTGATTTTAGTGTTTCTACAATATCAGCAATAGTTAATTCATAACTCTCTAGTTTTGCTGGGTCCATCCAAATACGCAGATTTCTTTTACTAAAATCACTGGCGCTTACCTGTCCAACTCCTGGCAAAAATTGGATCTGATCAATCAAATAATTATCTATCCAATTTAATATTTCTTTTAAATCCTTCTTACCGAAGACAGAAATATACATGATCGGATCTTCCTCAGGATTTTCTTTTCTTACGACCGGAGGATCGACTCCTGCAGGCAGACGAAATTCACTGATGGCTGCTTGCGCCTCTTGTAGGGCAACGTTTACATTTTTATTTATGTCGAACTCTAAAGTAATGCGGCCTGAACCCTGGCTTGATTGCGAACGCATTTCTTTAATGCCCTCAACACTTAATAAGAGTTGTTCGATAGGGTCAATAAGCTCGGCCTCTACGACTTCAGGCGCTGCTCCTTCATAGTTCATTGAAATATTTAATACTGGAAAATCTACATCGGGCAATTGGCTGACGCCCATGCGATTCATACAAATTGCACCAAACACAATACAGCTGAACATTAAAACCCAAGCGAACACTGGTCTACGAAGCGATAAATCAATCAAGTTCATATTACTTACCCTTCATGAGCTAATTAATCTCACCTATAAGTTGTCTTAAATCTAGCTCAGCCTGCTTTAATCTAAAATAAGCTTCTTCACGATTTTTTTTAGCATTTAGATAGTCTGTTAGAGAAGTTAATAACTCAAGGTTAGACACTAAGCCTAATTGCAGCTCTTTATTATAAAATTGATAATTTTTTCTGGCCGTAATTAATGAATCTTCATATATACTAAAAAAATTAATGTTTTTTGAGAGCTCGTTATATAAATTTTTAAGTTTTAAAGCACTATCTTTTTGAAGCGCTAAATATTTTGCCGTCTCTTCATTTCTCTTCCATGAAGCTTCGCGGGCTGCCGCACTCACTCTGCCACCTTCAAACAGTGGTATCTCTAAGGTCAGAAGTGTCGTTACATCTCGCCCCTCTTCATTATTTGTCACTTCACCAAACTTGGCCGCTACATCTAAATACAAACTTGGCAAATGTTGTGATTTCAATGCGGACTCTGATTTTTCGGCAATCTTTACATTTTTAGCTTGTAGCTGCAAATCAGGGATCTCTGATAATTTACCTGTATAATACTCTTCGTTTTTTAAAGACGGTAGTTGGTCAGTCTTACTAAGAGTACTATCCCACGCTAACCCAGTAAGTCTTGCAAAGAATTCTCTTTCTGCTTTTAAGTCAATTTCAAGCTGACCCAATTCAATTTTAAACGCTTGATTCTGCAATTCATTAGATAGCAAATCACTTTGCTTAGATCGTCCTATTGTCACACGCTTGCGAATTATTTTTACCCGATTAGCACTGACTTGATCTATTTCTTTTACTACTTCAAGAGTACTCTCTAAAAGTAATATCCGGTAATAACTTTGCGCCACCATTTGATATAAGCTTAAATCATTTTTTTTAATTAAAATATCGGTAGCTTCTCTACTAGCTTTTTCTTTTTGTATGCCAGAAACAATGCCACCTTGAAACAAAGACTGTCGTAGACTAAGGCCCACAGTCTTCTGTGAAGAATCTGAAGATTCGCTATCAATACGCTGCCTATTATCTTTGTACTGCCCATTGGCAGTGATCTTCGGAAAAAGATATCCCTTAGCTTGATCATATCTACTATCCGCTTGCCCTTTGATACTTCTATTCAACAAATCATATTCAGAATTTTTTGTGGCCGAAATATAGGCTTTTTGTAAATCCACTTCGATGGGTTCAGTGCCATAACTGACAAATTGCAATAAAACAAAAACGATTTTTATCATAAAAAATTGTAAATAGACTAGATTGTCAGGTCAATCAATCTGCCTAAATTACTAAAGTGCCGCAGTGGGCGAGATAAAGCCCACTATATAGCTTAGATATGCTTATTAATGGCCTCAACGATGGCATCTTTTGATAAGTTACCAACCAATTGATCTACAGCTTTTCCGTCCTTGAATAGAATCATAGTAGGAATAGATCTGACGCCATATTTGGCTGCTGTATTGGGGTTCTCATCCACGTTTACTTTTGCCACAACCACTTTTGCAGACATTTCGGTAGCAATCTCTTCCAATTTTGGCCCAAGAGCTCTACACGGCCCACACCATTCTGCCCAAAAATCAACTAGAATAGTACCTTTATTAGCAGTCACTTCTGATTCAAAATTTGTATCCGTAACGGATTTTGTGTTGCCCATTTTAACTCCTTATTGCTTACAACATTATATCGGAATAACAGATGAAAGTCTAGACATGACTTTATGGTGTTTGTTGATCCAGACTGATTTTATAGGCATACTATATACATGGATAAGAGTGATCTATTAATCATGATCGTAGAAGACGATATAAGCTTTGCGAAAGCCCTAAGAGCCGCTATCGAACAAGAAGGTTACCAAGTCAAAGTCTATTCTAACGCTCAGGATTGCATTCAACAGCATAAATTAAATCCACCAGATCTTCTTATCGTCGATTGCTTATTGCCAGGCATGCCAGGCGTTGAGATGGTTATAAAAATTCATGCGGAAGATTCTAAAACTCCAACTATACTTATGAGTGGAATCTTTACAGACAAATCATTTGTCAAAGATGCCCTGACACAAACAAATGCCTTAGGTTTTTTCAATAAGCCATTTGAGACTGCTGCTTTGATTCAACAGATTGATTCTATTTTACTAGAAAAAACAGGGATCAACATCCCTCCTCTTGATCAATTATATCAAAATTCTTCTTTAGGGCCCATAGAGGTTACCAATTTAATTACTTCTATTAGCTCAATTCATGGTCATCATTTACCAAAAGTATTTTTGGCACTATTAAAATCACATGGCCAAACTATAATCGAATTGAAAGATGAGGAATCGAACAATATTTCAAGTATGCACTTTGCAAATGGTAAAATCGTTGAAGTAAAAATTGAAGACCCTAACTCGTATTTTGGCAGATTAATGGTTGAGAAAAACTTTCTGACGCCTGAAGAGTTAGAAACAGTACTTGCAAAACCCTCTAAAAAACGAATCGGAGAAAAACTAATTGATGAAAATTTAATTAGCCCTCATATGATTGACGCAGTTAACAGCGAGCAGATGTGTTTGCGGCTAGGACGTTTAATTCGTGATACAAATTATGAATTAAAACTAACAACCGCCAGCAAAGTGGTTAGTAAGTCTTTTGTGGATAGCTCACTTTTAGTAAATTACATAGGCGACTGGTTTCGCTCTAAAATAGACCTTTCGTGGCTCAACAAGTTTTATACTTCCCACACTAACGCCTCATTTGTTACTGAAAAATCCCAAGCTTCACTGGTACAAAATCTACTTAAGCATCTTGATCAAACAGAACTTTCTGACCTATTTAAAGAATTTACTGCGGGCTCAAGCTTACAAAACTTACTAGATTCACACCCGCAACATACAGGAAATGTATTCTTATTAACCCATATGCTAACAGCTCTTAATTACCTGTATTTTGATCAAAATATGAAGTCTGACGAACAGTCCTTAAAACTTGAGAGAGTAAAGCAGCTTTTAGAAGCTTCAGAAAAACAGGATCACTTTCAAATTTTAGGGATTACAAGAAGAGCAAAGTTGTCAGATATCAAAAAATCCTTCCATGATTTAGCTAAAATATTTCATCCAGACAAACTTTCAAAAGCAGCAACGCCAGATGTAATAGCTGCCACAAAAGGTTTTTTCGCCAAGATCACATTAGCCTATGAAACACTTAGTGATGCGCCCAAGAAAGAGCTGTACATGAAAGAACTAGAGACAGGACAGGCGCAGTTGAGGTTACAAGCCGAATCTCTTTTTGAAGAATCTAAGGATTTAATGGGACAACGTCAGTATGGTAGAGCACAAGAACTAATGAATGAAGCAGCGATCCTATGCCCTGCTACTTCTGAATTAAAACTACACCTACTATGGGTTGCTTTAGCACTTATATCACAAACTAAAGACACCTCTGGCTTAGCAAAAGTGAATGCTGACCTAAATGGAGTTCCGCCAGAAGATCGACATAACGCTACTTATTACTTCGTAAAAGGTCTGCTTCAAAAACAATTAGGGCAACTTGATCAAGCAAAGCATAACATTGCTCACGCAGTAAGTATTCAACCTGATTTTGTTGAAGCTAAACGTGAACTTAATATTTTAAATATTTCAGCAAAGTCTAATAATAAGCCTGTTGATCTTCTCAACGCTGACCTAAAGGATGTCGTTGGTTCTTTATTTAAAAAGAGGCGCTAACTCCCCTTTTTACTTGCATCAAAAAGGGCTTTTAAAAAATCTTTTTTTTCTGCATCAAGAGCTTTGTCTTCGTCTGTGTATGGCTCGGCTGCAATCTTATTAATGGCTGCCTGAATCTCTGAAGTATCAAAGTGAGTTCTTACGGATTTTGGCGGATTGGCAGTTAAAAAGTCATCATACTTTTTCTTTCGCGCAGTCACTTCGTCAAAAACCACTTTGTCAATCATAGGGGCCAACGCCTCCGCTTGTTCACCGTGTGATTTAAGCACTTTAAGTTGTTCATCATTCAGTTTTTCTAAAGGATATCGCATACTACGAATTTTCTGAAGCGAAGCCTTTGCCGAAAATCCGCCAGCCTTCTCTAAAAATTCAAACAAGAGCCGATTGTTAATCGGACTTACTAAGAATAGATCGACTTTATTTAATTGTAATATCTCTTTATTGAGCGTTCCAGAACCAAGTAAGACAACCTTAGGGAAACCCTCATGTCGCCTGATAGCTTTTGAAATATCTAGACCACGGGTTCGCCGGATCATTTGAGACAACAATATTGCATCTGGTCTAAATGTTAGTACTTGCCCACTAAGACCTAGCTCTGTAGATAAGCCAATAACATCCCAACCTATCTTCTTTAACATGGTTTGAAGATAGGTTCTCTCATGATAATCTTCGATAACTAGTAAAATTTTTCTTATCATAATTTATCCCTTATTATCATTCCATTTTTATGATGAAAGCTCAATTAACTTCTGCTACCATAATTTTAAAAGTATTTTCTAAAGACTGGTTTTTGTAATAAAAATGCCTACTTTTAATACCAAGAGGAATTTTGTTTAAACGAAGTAGAACTTTACATCTTTATATTCTGACAGAAATGCTACCTAGCTTCCTGTTGGGCCTATTTATTTTTATTTTTCTACTTCTGTCTGTGCAGACACTTCGATTGACTGAGTTCTTACTAATCCACGGCGTTAGTCTACTGAATCTGACACAGCTAGTAACCTATATGAGTGTTCAGTTTTTACCTATGATTTTGCCCATGAGTCTTTTGTTTGCTTCGCTATTTACCTATAATCGCCTTAGTAATGATTCTGAGCTAGTTGCAATGAAAGCATCAGGGCTATCTATTGTTCACATAGGAATGCCCTCCATTTTACTAGGTTTAATAGTATTCATTACAGCCTTATATACATCTTTTTATGTTGGCCCATGGGGCAGCAAACAATTTGATTTGCTCGTACAAAAAATTGGACAAACTAAGGCCAGCGCTAATATCAGAGAAGGGAGTTTTTCAGAAGGTTTTTTTGATATGGTGGTTTACGCCAACAAAGTTGAAACTAAAAATGGAGTGCTTGGAGATTTGTTTATTTATGATGAAAGAAACCCTAACAATCCACTGACTATTGTTGCTAAGTTAGGTCAGATCATTAAAGACACTGACGCACCCGATAAGTTCACTATGCTACGCCTAATCGATGGGCAGATACATAAAAATCAACTTGGAAGTTATACCATCGTACACTTTGATACGTATGACATAAATTTAGCTGCGACCATACATAGTACCGATGATGATTTTAATCCTAATATTTACAACTATGATCAGTTAACAGATCAAATAAGTGCTTATAAAACCAAAAACTCGAGTGATTTAAAAGAAAAAGAAACATTAACTTCTTTACAGCGAGAATATCATAAGCGCTGGGTACTAAGTTTTTCTTGCCTTATTTTTGCTATTCTTGGAATTGGTTTTGGGGCAATAACAAATAGGCGTAACAATAAATCCAACGGGGTTGTTCTATCCTTAGGTGTTATCGTTAGTTATTGGATCATTTATATTGTTTTTGACTCAGCAGTAAAATCGGGCCGACTTCCCGCACATATCGGATTATGGGCCCCCAATATCTTGTTTATGGCCATAGCCTTTTTTAGACTTCGCAAAGTATGGTCCTAAGTAGCCAATTAAATCTAAATCATCTCTTACAGGCAATGCACCATCATACAACAAATCCAAAGTGCCTAACTTATTTTCTTCAAATGGCGAAGAAGGTAGAACTAACACGTCTCTCCCCATATCAAGTGCATAACGCGCGGTTATTAATGACCCGCTCTTACGCTTGGCCTCAACCACTAATAAAGCTTGTCCAAGTGAAGCCAGTAAACGATTACGCTGATAAAAATGATGCTTTCGCATGAATTGCTCATAAGGATATTCAGACAATACGGCTCCACCCGTACCTAGTACATGCTCTATTTGTCTTTCAAAGTTTTGCGGATAAATACTACCAAGGCCAGAAGGAAGAATAGCTATCGTCGATCGCTTACAAAATACTGCAAGCGAATGTGACATCTGATCAACTCCGATAGCTGCCCCACTGACGGTAGTTATATTGTGTTTTCTTAATACATCTTGTAGATAGGTTTCTATCCAAACACAAGCATCTAAACTTGGATCTCTTGTACCAACTACAGTTAAGCATGTTGATTGAAGAGGCTGTAGACTTCCAATATAAGTAAAAAATAATGGCGGCGTATCAATTGTTAAAAATCTATCTGGATAGCCATCAGAAAAATAATGTAAATAACGAATTCTTTTGGCTTCTAAAAGAGCTATGTCTTTTTTGGCCTGCTCAAACCAATTTGGCTTGTTAAGTAAGTATTGCTTTAATGATTCATTCGATAAGATATTAACCCAGTCTTTTTCACTGTCTAATTGATAAGCTCGAATCAATTCTAAATCTTGAAGTTTTAATGTATGTGTTTGTAGCCATAAACTTGATGCTAAAGTTAGTAAATCCATAAGGATTGGCTTATGCAGATTTCTTGCCAATCCAATAATCGATTATAAACTGTATTGAGTTATTTTTATCCGTTATTCATCAAAAAAATCGGTCTCATCATTGATATCCTGTTCAATATCATCAAACTCATCAAAGTTATCTACGTTCGATGAGCCTGTATCTGACGGACCATAAGAAAGCACTGTTGCTGCTCCGGTAAGATCTCCCACAGCTACAGCTTCAATTGCACTGCTAATAACACCAGTTGATCTTGTTGTCTGTACATCAATAATCTGCATGACCCCAATAACATTTGTATTATTCTCTACAAGCGTAGCTTTATTTCTAATTTTCTGATTTTTAATGATACGTAGCGCAGTTCCTTCTTGGATACCAGCATCACTGCCATTTGCCAAATAAACTATAGATCCGGTAGCAAGGACGCGCCTATGGTCATCGAACTCGGCACCAATAATTTCTGTATCTACTGAAACTATGGTCGGCTGTTTATTGATTGACTTAAGAGGGTACGCGCCTTTTCTAATAAAAGTTCCTTTAGCTATAGGGCTAGCTAGGTAAGTAACCATAGCTTTAAACACATTTTTTTCTGATGAAACTGCTTCAGTAACTTTTAAAGTGCCGTGCAATTCAATAGCGTAACCAACAACCTCACCTTTTTTATCATGCAATTTGTCTTTAACTGCATATGAAACTAAACTATCACCCACACCAATCTGGTCCGATTCAATAAATACATTTTGATATAAATTTGCAGTATCTGAGCCCATTTCAATTTCAACAATCTTACCAATAACTGGCGGCTCTTCTTCTACAACATAGCTCGATAAGCGAATTACATTCGGAACTTGATTCGCCACCTTAGTAATTTTATCTGCTCCAAAGTCATCTTTCTTATTCGTAGTAAGATGCCAAGCTGCCAAGCTGGGGGGTATTTCTGTTAGCGGTGGCCTTTGCTCTTGCAAGGCTGGTAACTCAGGAATTTCAGCTAAGAGTTCTTCCTCAGGTGGTAATTCTTGCGGTAAATTCTCTTCACCAACTTCACCTTGTGACAACTGCGGGGCTGCCTGTAAATCACCTTCTACAAAAACTAATGGATCGCCTGGGCGAATATCATGCGGATTAGTAATTCCACTGTTGATTTGCCAAATTTTCGGCCAAAAATATGGGTTACCAAATAAGGTCAAACTAATATCCCAAAGATTATCTCCTGATTGAACTCCGTAGGACTCAGCCTCTCTTCCTGCTGAGGCTTGCGACCAAGTTTCATCTAAATTTGCGTAGTTCTTAATATATTGGTAGGCATTAAATATAGATCTTTCTTTAGAAAGATTTGGTTCATCTGGTAGTGGTGCCAACATCTCTGGCACCTCATTAGTGGCCACAGGTAGTTCCTCTTGCAATGTCTCGGGAGCCGCTATCTCTTCTTGCGTATCGCTATCAGCACCAGGAATCACCATCTGTTCTTCTTCTGGCTCAGCTATTTGCTCAGGTATATCTTCAAACAAATCTTCTGTTGGGACTTCAATTTGGTCACCTGGGCTAGAGGCATTCTGTTCATCAATATTTTCTTCTATCAAACTATTGTCATCTTTTTGATCTGGAACAGTGGCAATATCTTCTTCTGTACCTTCAAGCACATCTTCTAAATCTTGTTCGAAACTATCAGATTCTACATCACTAATATCTTCTGCTGATGACTGCTCTTCTGTAAAATCAGAAGACTCTGTAACAACATCTCCACCTTCAGCCTCTAAAGCATCCAGCTCTTTCTCTAATTCTTCTAGCTCCGAAGCATCGTCTTGTGCATGCACACATACGCTAAAACTTAAAATTGCAGTAAGACCCAGAGCTATGAGTAATTTCATTTTCCTACTTTATTTTTTTGTTTAGAAGCTTTGCCTGTAAGTTGGCATTATATGCCTCAGGAGTATTTGGATATTTTTTTTGTATCGCATGGAACAAACTCAAAGCCTGCTTATTTAATTTAAGCTCTTTGTACGTTAACGCTTTACCATAAACTGCTGCGGGAATTTTTTCCGATTTAGGGTATTTTTTTAAAATTGCATTATAAGCTTTTAATGCAGTTTTATGTTTACCTTTAGCCATTGAAGACTGAGCTGTCATATAATAAATTTCTGGAAAATACTTACTATTAGGATAATTCTTTGATAGTAAGCGAAGAGCTTTTTTGTAATCAGCTTTTTGACCTCGTTCATAACTATCAGAAAATTTCTGAAAAATTGCTTTTTCACTAAAAGCTACTGCATCATCAACTTGCTTATTTTTCTTAGCCTGCTTTGCCTCATCCATACCGAGTGATTTCTTCAGCACTGCATTTTCTAGCTTCAACTTTCTAATCTCGTCAGCTTGTTTTCCCACTTTGGCGTCCATTGACTGGATTTGCTGCTTTTTTGTTGTAGCCTCGGCATATAATAAATGTGGAACCAGTAATAATATTAGTATTGATATGCGCATAAGCCCCTCCCTGGACAATTTCTCTACCTTTATCCTAAGAAATCCTAGCGGATAAACAAGTGAAGCCAGCATAAGGTCATTACTACTAGGCTTAGGGTTAGTTACTTATCCACAAATAATGTGGACATCAAAGGTATGAATAACCTAGACCAACGTAGTAACGCTACTTTCAGCGATTTGCTTAAATTGTAGGAATCCCTAAGTATCTGTAATTACATGTGTATATCCATATAAACCACATTACGCAGAGTGATTATTTAAGATAATTTTAGAAAAGTCTAACAAAAGTCTAAATGAGGTAGTCCAAATACCTTCAGACACTATCCATAGTAGTTTATAAATATCAGATTCAACCCATTTCTAGATAACGAAATAACTCTGCCGAGCTTTCACTCAGGACTTCAAAACTACTTATCCACAGAATATTTATTCAGGCGGGTTGACTTACGCATAACTAGCGTCTTTAATCACTATATGGGATTAACACCGAAACAACACAAGTTACTTCAGTTCATAAACACTTACCAAAGTGAAAACGGCTACTCTCCTTCTCAGCGTGAGATAGCAAATCACTTTGGCTTCAAGTCACTAGGTACAGTGCAGAACTATCTTAAACGGTTACAAGACAACCAGTTCTTAAAAAAAGAATGGAACTCTAAGCGTGGCATTCAGGTCATGAATACCACAAGTACTAGTGCCACTTCTACAAGCTCCGAAATCCCTCTTTTGGGTAAAGTTGCAGCAGGAAAGCCTTTACAATATGAACTAAACGAATCTATCGAAGTCCCGCAGTCTTTAATACAAAAAGCCGCAGACTACTTTGCCCTACTTGTTAGCGGTGACTCTATGGTTGATGACGGCATATTTGATGGTGATTTAGTGGTGATTAAAAAGCAGACGTCGGCAAACCACGGTGAAACAGTTGTGGCGTCCTTAGATAACGAAGCTACTATTAAGCGTTTATACAAGCAAGACGGCCGCATACAGCTGCTACCGGCCAATCCGAAGTATGAACCAATACCTGTTACTAATCAGAATCGTTTTGCTATTGAAGGTGTTTTAGTAGGTCTTGTCAGAAGATACTAAAGAATTCCTCATGCCCCCCTTATGAACATGAGGAATTCCTCTTACACTTTCTCCCTCGATTCCCCCAAGAAAGATTTTTTATTCTTTAGAAGTTCCCCAACTTCTAAAGTGTTTATAGAAAATCACAGACAAAAAGTAAAATGACATGATTTTATGTAACCCATAAGTCAATTTTATCAAAAACAGCTCAGTTGGCCCATATTACATTACACCCACTTTGAAGATAAGAGATAATAATGCTTTAGCGATAAAAGTAAAGTTGCCTGAGCACTACGCTGATCTTTAACGGCTATATTTTTAACTAAAGACTCTATCCAGATTTTGTCCTCACCAGTAACCGCCAGCGGGATGTTTTGCACTGGATAGTCTCTGATCTCATTTTCTACTTTCATTTTTACTAAATCACTTTCTTGTATTTTAAATATTAAAGCTCTCCTCCCCTTGAGGTTCATATTTTTAAGGTAGGATTCACATTTTTTTTGTGTAAACTGACACGCCCCCCTCTTCCATGCATCAAGCTTTCCACAGGGACAAAATTTTCCTATAGCAATAAAGTTTTTTGTATCCTTCGTGGTTGCATTATTTTTTTCTAGGTTTTTATACACGCGGACTGGCTCCTGGTGTAACTCAAAATAAATTTCTACTATATTAAAAATAAATTCGTCCACTAACGTATTATTGGCTACTAAGAATAGTATAGATTCCTTATTATAAAGAGCTGACAACAAAAGCGGTCCAAGACTTGGCGTCCATAGCATCTCTTTAGTCTTCGATTTTTTTTGCCACAAGATCTCGTGCATTACGTTTAATTTTTTGCCACCCACTAAGTAGTTCATGCCATTTGGGATATAAGGTAGAAGCTCTGCTACTTCTTTTGTTGAAGAAGTTTTACCGTCAAAAGATAGGTTTCCAAATACGAAAGCCTCTTGGGTAGAGTTTACTATAGCTTGTTTCATTGCCATAAAAATTCCTAACTCTAAGCCATCGTGTGAACTTACAAAGGGATCAATACAAATATAGATTTTTTTGTTTCTAGGGGGACGCATTCCAAGCTGTATTAATAATAGCTTTGCTTTTGTAGCAGCGTCTTTAATAGATTTCGCAGAAGATCCTAAAATTTCTATTCTAGGAATTCCGGGTTGAAATCTAACTTCTATTCGATAAATTTTATTATTCTGTAAACTAAAAATGGCCATATAAAGCTTAAATACAAAAGGCGTGCCGAGGGCCAAATCTATTCAGATTATAAATAAGAAAAAAATGTCCGATTAATTATCTTTTAATTGAGAAAGCGGATGGTGCTCATTAACACTTTCCACCATTTTCTTTTGTGAAACACTTGTATAGATTTGAGTGGTCTGCAGACTTGCATGCCCTAAAAGCATTTGAATACTTCTTAAGTCCATTCCTGAATCTAAAAGTGCCGTTGCACAACCATGACGAAACCTATGCGGATGTACAGGCTCCGTAAAATTGGCTAACTGTGACCATGTTGAAAGCCAACGCCAAATATCTACGCGGGACGGACGCTTTCCACGATCATTAATTAACAATGCCTTTGCTTCGCTCTTAGAAAGATGTGGGCGAACTGCTATCGCATAGGCTTTCAATTCTTTTTGTAGTTCTGAACTAACAGGAATTAAACGCTCTTTGCCACCTTTACCCAGTAATTTTACTAAAGACATGTCATCTTGAAAGTGATCCAAGTTAAGTCCTATTAATTCGCTGACTCTACAACCAAGCCCATATAACAAAAGCAAGGTGATTTGATTTCGCCCTTGCTTATAAACGTCTTCATTTTTACAAGCATCATATAATTTTTGAAACTCTTCTGTGGTAATAGGATTAGGTAGTCCTACTTTTACTTTTGGCGGCCTAAGGTCCCTGAGCTCTGGGGCTGTTTTACCGTTGGACTCACAAAATTTAAAATATGTTCTAAGACTACTAATAGCACGCGCTTGTGATCTAGTGCTTAAACCTTTTTTTTCTATAAAGCTGTAAAATGAATTGATACTGGCTTGTGGAAATTTATTTTTAAATTCATCGTATAAATCCAAATCGCGGCGATACGCTAAGACCGTGTTTTTTGATCTACCACGTACTTGCTCTAAATCTTCGAAGAATTCTACCCACATGCTAAGAGACATACTTGTATTAGTCCAAACTTTGACTGGCTTGGCAAGGATATATTTTCTTGCCTTATATATGGTCAGCTTTAACTTGATTATGTGCTCTGCAAAGTATTTGCAGGTTAGACAAGTCAGTCTCTCCTCCTTTTGCGACCAGCCGAATATGATCCACCTCTAGATAGTGGGTTTGGTTGCAGCCTGGTATCTCACACTTGTATTTTGATTTTTTAAGTAAATAGTTTTTCAAACTAGGCGAGATATATCTTTTGTTTTTAGAGCTAGTACGACTGTAAGCACTTCAAGATTTTTGCTGTGACTCTTTTCTCTAAACGAACTAATTTTAAAAGTTGTGTATGTGTCATTTAGGTAAAATACTTCAACTATTAAAAAATTCAACAAACGCATTTTGGACTAACGCAGAAACGAATTCGGACATACACGCAAAGTGCTTACAGTCGAAAAATAAAAAAGCGACCCTAGATAGGAGTCGCTTTTTAAAGAGGTAGTAATTTTAATTGTATTACTGAATACCTAAGTAGTAGCTACGCGGACAAACCTGACCATTGATCGTAAATTCTACTACATAATCATAAATTACCAGACTATGCTGTACGGCATTTACATCAACCGCATTTACACCCATTGGCATCGGGCTAATCGCTGCATTATGTATGTACATCGAAGTCGAACTACCGCCCACACCTAATTGTAAGCCATCAACTGTATAATATGAGCTTAAAGATCCTGGCTGTATAGTTTGTAGCGGAATTACTTGTCCTTGCGGAACGACAACAGTCACTCCATCGCATGTGATTGGCTGATTGGCATATATGAAGCCTTGAGCAGCTAATCCAGTATTTAATGGATATGTACCCCAAGCTGAGTTGGCACTACCAAAAAAGTTCAATACCACTTGAAATCTTTCTGCGTTAGCTGTGTCATAGTTTTTACCCATGGCACTTTTTGCGAGTGATGTACCGTACCCTGCAGGACATGCCGCACACACTAAACCACCAGTTGTATCGATTGGTGTTACAGCTGCACCGCCACCACCACTGTCATCACTGCATGCTACGAACGACATAAAACTCAATGTCATTAGTATAAAATATATTGTTTTCTTTACTGTTTTCATAACTACCTCTTAGTTTAGTTAATTTTATTTACCGTTTCTTTTCTTTTTTATTGTGGAATTACAATTCCTGTACTTGCCCCACCGATATCACCCAATTCTTTGTAAAAATAAGGCACTTGTAGGTTTGAGTACGTTGCGTTGTATTTCACTTCATTACCATTCGGGTCAGTTGATAAAACTTCTAACATTCTGTCCCACTGTGTATCTGTTCCGTTTCTAACGAACTCTCTGCAAGAGTATGGGCCTTCAGTAATATTCCAACACTTGTATCTTGCATTACTAGATTGCGGCTTATCACCTGCGTAAGCTTCGTATCTAAAGTTTCTATAGTATAATTTACCTGTCGAACCTGATTCAGACAGACCATCTAGTACAATCATGATCGAACCAAACGGCGGTGGATTAGTTGTGAAATTTCTAAAATCAGAGTATGTATTTGAAGTCTGATTCCAGGCTTTTTCTTCATAAAATCCTACATAGTAAGCTTGACCGTTTTGTGTATAATAACGGTTAAACTTAATGTCAGTAGCTGTAGAACCAGATTCAAACTTTGGCGACTTATGATATGTCACAGATTGACCAGCGTTAGCACCCCAACCACCAGTAACTTGCGTGTAATTGTAATATACGCGCATAGTGCCTTTATAATGAGGACGGCCATCAACCATCACTTTCTCTATATTATAGTAAAGTTTCGTGTTGCTGAAATTGATCGAATCACAACTTCTACCAGAGAACTCTTGAAAGTTTGTACAGTTCAAAGTGAGAGGTACTGCAAAGCCCCAGCCCGTAGTATCTGGCGCGTTAGCAGCTCCAGAACCAGTCCCTGTAGTTGTTTGCACAGCACCACCCTCATCTGTATTAGTTACAGCTGGAGTCGTCGGCTCTACGTCTTTCTTGTCTGCACAGCCTGCCAACGCAAGTACCGCTAGTAAAAGAAAGCTATATTGTTTTATTCTTATGTTTTTCATAAAACACCTCAATACTTAGTATTGCACCAGGCGTGCCAACGCTAACCTATTGATATCATAAAAATAAATCTGACCTTGGACTCAAAACGAAACAATCTCAGCCGGCCAAACCTTGTGCAAAATCTAGTGTGTTTAAAATCCAAACACTTAAATTGAAATTTATTTAGTATTTTCAGGTACTTATGTGCGTATGATAGGCAACTAACAAGTGTCTAAATTCCTAACATGCATACAAGCCATTGATATTATTAGGTTTATTATAGGCAATCCTAAGACGAGACAAAAACTGTCAGTTTTTGAAGTTTTATAATCGTATTAGTTTGAGATCTTTCCCTACATATTAGCCCTAAGAGAGTTTATACCTTTTATTATGGATAATTCATTTTTTAATCGCGATCTAAGTTGGCTAAAGTTCAATGAACGGGTTTTAAAACAGGCTTATGATGAATCTCTTCCTCTCCTAGAACGAGTTCGCTTCTTAGCTATATTTAACTCAAATCTAGACGAGTTTATTATGAAGCGCGTAGGCTACCTAAACAGGCTTATTGTTCGCGGTGTAAACCGCGTGGGTGACCAAGATATCACGCCCCACGCACTACTGACGGATATTCGAAACGAAGTCTTAAAGCTCTCAAAACTTAGAGATGACTATTTATACTCTGTTATTTTGCCGCAATTAAAAGGCATTGGGGTACACCTATTAGATTGGAAGGACTTAAGTGATAAAGAAAAGAAGGACACCACCACGTATTTCGAAGAAAATGTTTTTCCGGTATTAACTCCACTTGCGATAGATCCAGCCCACCCATTTCCATTTTTATCAAACCTGTCTTTTTCTATTTCAGTAAAATTAAAAGATCCAAATAAAAGCGATAGCCTATTTGCAAGAATTAAAATCCCTAATATTTTGCCGCAATGGTATCGCCTGCAGACGGATGACCCTAATATATTTCGTCTTGTAACTCTTCATCAAGTTATTCAGCATAATATCACAGAACTCTTTCCAAATATGGAAGTGGAATCTGTGATGTCTTTTCGCGTGGCAAGAAACGCCGACATCAAACAAGTAAGTGACGATGTTGAGGATTTATTAGATGTTGTCGAAGAAGAATTAAGACAAAGGCGATTAGCCGAAATTGTACGACTTGAATACTCTAACCCGCCTATGAAATCCATGTTATCTCTTTTAAAGCGAGAGCTCGAACTAGAGGAAGGCGATCTCTACGCAGTAGACGGTCCTTTTATCCACCATATCCTAAGTGAAATTGCAAATTTACCCGTTAGTGGAAATCATCATTTTAAAACCTGGGTACCAACCATTCCTGCCGTTCTTAAGGATGAGTCTTCTAATATGCTAGACACTATTAAGCATAAAGACATTTTAGTACATCACCCCTATGAAAGCTTCTCTGCTAGTGTAGAGCGGTTTTTAAACGATGCGGTACATGACCCACTGGTTTTTGGAATTAAGATTACACTTTATAGATCGGGCGATAACTCTCCCCTTATCCCGCTACTTATTCAAGCGGCAGAAAGCGGCAAGCAAGTGGTTTGTGTTGTAGAACTGAAGGCCCGATTTGATGAAGCAAGAAACATCTATTGGGGTGAAATGCTAGAGAGCGCTGGTGTGCATGTCGTCTACGGGATCGTTGGCTTAAAGACCCACGCCAAATCAACATTGGTTATCAGGCGTGATAAAGAAAAATTTAGACTCTATGCCCACATAGGGACCGGCAACTACAATGCAGCAACCGCAAAGATCTACACTGACTTTAGTTATTTTACTGCGGACAAAAAAATCACATCTGAGCTTTTACAAGTTTTTAACTATTTAACTGGGCTATCACTAAAAAGAGACTATAAGAAATTTTTGGTCTCCCCTGTTAACATGAAAGAACAGTTTTTGAAGTTAATTAGGAATGAAGCAAAAAATGCTAAAGACAAAAAGCACGCTCATATAGTCGCAAAAATGAATAGCTTGCAAGATCCAGAAATAATGGACGAACTATATAAAGCCTCACAAGCTGGAGTAAAAATTGATTTAATGGTCAGAGGCTTTTGCTGCATAAAACCTAAAATTAAGGGCATATCTGACAATATTAGAATTAGTTCTACTGTTGGACGCTTTTTAGAGCATTCTAGAGTTTTTTATTTTGCCAACGGAAATGAAATCCCACATGAGGGTGAATTTTACATAGGATCCGCCGATTGGATGTATAGAAACCTCAATAAGCGCGTAGAAATTTGTGTGCCTGTAAAAGATGAAGAGCACAAAAAGCACTTGTGGTATGTTTTATCCTCTAACTTAAAAGATAAAGTGCTCACCTGGGATCTAGATACTAGTGGCGAGTACAAAAAGCGAGCGTACAAGTCTGCAGACTTGGGATTACATGAAGTTTTCATGCAACACTATAAAAATAAAAATTAATCCTTGCTAAAGCTCTGCTTTCTTTTTTAAATAGCTTTAATGACAGAAAATATCGGCATTATCGACCTCGGGACAAATTCAATACGATTTGATATCTACACACTAGAGCATGCCACAATAACAGGTCGACTATACAGAATGAAAGAAATGGTCCGACTGGGTGAAGGTGTGTTTCAAACACAAAAGCTGCACCCCAAAGCCATTGAACGCTGCATGCAAGCTTTTGAGATTATTGCTGAAAAAACAAAAGAATATAATGTTACCCACAACATCGCCTTTGCTACGAGTGCCCTACGTTCTGCAAATGATGCCCAGGACTTTGTCGCCAAAGTAGAGAGAAAATACAAAATTAAGATTCAAATCATCTCTGGCGAAAGAGAAGCCAAATTAATTGCCAAAGGAATCACTAATAATGAAATTTTACCCAATGATATTACCGCTCTTATAGATATTGGTGGTGGCAGCACAGAACTAAACATAACTTACAAACATCAATTGATCGATTCAATCAGTTTTGATTTGGGAGCTGCTAGATTGCAACAACTGTTCTTAGATGGAAACGAGACTCTTAATAAAAAACTACCTGCCGTAAACGAACTTCGGTTTTTTGCCAGAGAAAAAATCAGAGCTTTCGCGCAAGGAAAACATTGGCTCCCACTATATGCTTCCGTTGGTTCTTCAGGCACAGTGCGCGCTATTGCTAAGATGATCAAAAAACAAGGTGGCACTACAGAACCATTTTCTAGAAGAGACTTAAAATCCCTTGCAGAAAAACTAATCCCCTTAAGCCGAGATGAACTCTTAAAAGTACCCGGGATGGAAGAAAAACGAGTAGACCTTATTCTGTCGGGCATACTACTTTTTGAGCAGATGATTGAAGAACTTCATATCGAAGAGATTTATACCTCTGAAATTAGTTTAAGAGATGGTATTTTAGATGAAGAAATCGAAAACTACCTGCGTCCTAACAACCTGTAAGCTTGCCCTTTAAAAACAAAATAGCTATACATATAAGCCGTTGCTCGGGTGGTGGAATTGGTAGACACACTACCTTGAGGTGGTAGCGCGCAAGCATGCTGGTTCAAGTCCAGTCCCGAGCACCAAATACAAATAACAAAAGAGGAAGCATGGGTTCATTAAGTATTACTCATATTTTATTGGTAGCAGTGATTGTTTTAATCGTATTCGGTCCCAAGCGCTTGCCTGATCTTGGCAAAGCTTTAGGTGAAGGAATTCGCGATTTTAAAAAGGGCTTGGCAGAGCCTGCTGATTATAAAGATGTAAACCAAAAGCAGGCTCAAATAAAACCAGAGTCTAAAACAGACAACCAAATCTAATAAACACCTGCAACTGGCATCTAAAACTTCGTCATTGTTTGTAATTACTTCAAGTAGATAGAAAAATCTGTCTGGTTAAATTTGTTGGGGTATAATTCACTTATGAATAAAGCCCTTATACTACTATCATTTTTTTTAGCGCCCTCTTACTTATCCGCAAACACAATTAACCCTCTTAGGGTTGATTATGAGGCCTTTGATCAACTTAGGTATAATACTGATCACGGCCTAGACTCTTACGCTAAGCATGGCTTTAAAATTGGTATGATTGATGACGTCTTCTACAACCCTGTCTTTGTATGCACACTGACTGAAATTGACTCTGGCGCTAGCCATAAGATTGCTGTTACAAATGCTAATGATGTCATAAAATTCTATGAATACATAGATATCAACTCTGAGGGTTATTACAAACTTCTATCTTATGGAGTTTTAAACTTAACAACCACTGATTCTGAAAAAGCTATATACACCGATGAATTAGGCGGCCAAATAAAATTTAATTTAGGTCGAAAAGTAACAGCTCAAGTAGACTTAAAAGAACCTGCATTGTCGGTTAATAAAAAAAATCCTTGTTACTAACCTTAGAAAAAATTGAAACAAGCAATAAAAAACCCAAGCTTTTAACTTGGGTTTTTTTGTGTTTTATATTTAAGGACCTTTAGATAAGCGCAATCAACGGAGCAATCAATAAAGCTACAACGCTCATCACTTTAATCAAGATTGAAACACCTGGGCCCGAAGTATCTTTGAATGGGTCACCCACTGTGTCCCCTACTACGGCTGCCTTATGGGCCTCAGAACCTTTTTTGTGACCCGGTAAATTTCCTTTTTCAATAAACTTCTTAGCATTATCCCAAGCTCCACCAGCGTTCGCCATAAATAGTGACATGGTCGCGCCCACTGCAAGTGAGCCGGCAAGAAGACCTGCAAGCGCCTGTGGCCCCATGATAAAGCCAACAGCAACCGGAGCAACGATTGCAATCATTCCCGGAAGAATCATTTCAAAAAGAGCTGCTTTTGTTGCAATGTCCACAATCTTTGCTGATTCAGGATCGGCTTTGCCTTCTAGTAATCCTGGAATTTCTTTAAATTGACGAGCAATTTCTAAAACGATTTTTTGAGCGGCCTTTCCAACTGCTGTCATTGTAGTTGAACCTACTAAAAACGGTAAGATTGCGCCCAGTAAAATTCCAATTAAAACTCTGCTAGAAGCAAGGTCTAATGACATCTTCTCTAAAGAGTTCAATTCACGCACGTGATTTACTTCCATATTAAAAGCACCAAACAGTGCTACCACTGTTAAGATCGCTGAACCAATAGCAAAACCTTTTCCAATAGCTGCTGTCGTATTACCAACCGCATCCAATTCGTCAGTAATATCTCTAACAGCACTTCCTAATCCCGCCATCTCTGAAATTCCACCAGCATTATCTGCAATCGGTCCGTAAGCATCAACAGTCATTACTACCGCAGTCCCTGCAAGCATTCCAACCGCAGCAAGAGCTATTCCGTAAATCCCTAAAACCTGATCCGCAAAAAAAGCAGCAAGCACAACTACTAACATAGGAATAGCAACAGACTCCATTCCTATTGCAAGTCCTCTGATTACATTTGTCCCCGCACCTGTTAATGATGCTTCAGCCACTAATCTGATAGGGCGAGCTGCTGTGTAATATTCAGTGATTAAACCAATTAGTGCGCCACCAAATGCCCCCGCCGCTAGTGCTACAGTTACGTTTTGGCTAACACCAAACATTGGCATTAGGATAAAACTTGCAAGAGTAAGAATAATAGGTGGAACCATTAAAGCGCCACGAAGAACTCCCGCTGGGCTCTTACCACTAAATACTCTAGCTCCAAAAATCACAATGATAGAAATTATTAGTCCAAGAGTTGATAATAACAATGGCAATACAACTGCTGCAGTCCTTACATCACTAACCGCAGAACCTTCCGCTAGTAAATTAGAAATACTTTCTACAGGAATTGTAAATGCAATGGCCATAGCAGAAACAATAGCTGCAACCATGGATTCATAAATATCAGCGCCCATTCCAGCTACGTCGCCAACGTTATCTCCAACGTTATCAGCTACAACGCCAGGATTTCTTGGGTCGTCTTCTGGAATTCCTTGCACAACTTTACCAGCAATGTCTGCTCCCACATCGGCAGCTTTTGTATAAATACCACCACCGATACGTGCAAATAGCGCGATAGAAGAGGCTCCTACTGCAAACGAGTGAAGAACAGTTCCAACAACTTCTGTATCTTTAAAATATAAGTAAAGTCCGCCCAAACCAATTAGGCCAAGCCCTGCAACAGACAGCCCCATTACTGCTCCACCATCAAGAGCTACTAATAATGCCTTTGATTTTGAGCCAGTAGCAGCCGCTTGTGTAGTTCGAACGTTTGCGTAAGTTGCGGCTTTCATTCCAAAAAAGCCAGCTAGTAAGGATAAGAAAGCGCCACAAATAAAGCTAAGTGCAGCTACTCCGCCCAAGGCAAAGTAAAGTGCAATACTGACAACGATCGCATAGACAAACAATACTTTATACTCACGAACTAAAAACGCCATGGCGCCTTCGCGAATGTACCCCGCAATTTTGTTCATCATTTCATTGCCAGTCGGTTGCGATTTTACACGAAAGTAAAATGCGATGGCAATTAGAAGACCAAAGGCCCCAGCTATTATAGGAGAAATAAGTAATGATTGGTTAAACACTTCGTACCTCGTTATTTTTAATTTTCTTTATAGTTTTAGAAGACTTAGAGGTACTAATGAGTCATACGCAAGTCAAAGAAAAGGCATTTGGTGCCAAAAAAGTGGTCAGTTGATTTACTGACCCACCTGATGAACCGCAAAAATAGTAGTTAATTGCTTTAATAGAACTTCCATATGTTTAAGGTCTAAAGAAGTCTGAGCATCGCAAAGTGCTTTATCAGGGTTGGGGTGAACTTCCATAAATAGACCATCCACCCCAGCTGCCATGGCAGCTCTTGCCATTACTGGAATCATCTCTCTTTTTCCGCTACTAGATCCGCCAGTAGCACCAGGCTGTTGCAGTGAGTGAGAGCAATCCATGATGACTGGGTAACCAAGGGATCTCATCTCGGCTAAACCTGGCATGTCAGTTACTAATCGGTTGTAACCAAATGTTGTTCCACGTTCACAAAGAAGAAGTTTTTTATTTCCGGCCTTTTCGGCTTTGGCGCAAATCGCTTTCATGTCCCAAGGAGCCATAAACTGGCCTTTTTTAATATGTAGAACCTTATTTTTTTCAGCAGCAGCTATTAGCAGGTCAGTTTGTCTACATAAAAAGGCTGGAATTTGAATCACGTCTGCAACCTCTGCCACCGCATCCACTTGGTTGGTTTCATGTACATCCGTTAAAAGTAGACAGTCTAATTTTGATTTAATTCTACCTAATTGATTTAGACCTTCTTTCCAGCCAGGCCCTCTAAAACTCCCTACTGACTGACGATTAGCTTTGTCAAAGGAACACTTTAAGATCCATTTGATCCCGTATTTTTCAGTTAGGCGCTTCATTTCATGCCCTACTTCTAAAACCATTCCTTCATCTTCAATGATGTCTGGCCCTGCAAACAGAGCCCATGTCTTAGCACT
>JBBKWS010000156.1:0-4896 GCA_037969075.1 Bdellovibrionales bacterium
CTAAATGTTGTTATTGGTGGCTGCGACAACCCAGACCGAGTAAGAGCACTTGCTGAGAGAGCATTTAATTCTGGTTTTATAATCAACTCAGTAAAGACCGAAATGAAAATGGATTTGCAAATTGTCTAATCATCCAGTTATCGTAATTGCAGGAGCCAGCGGCTACATCGGCAGAGAAATGATTTCAAGTCTTCTAGAGAAATTTCCGAAGGCACAAATCATTGCCCTTTCGCGATCAGAGCAGACATCTAATGATGTGCGGGTAACTTGGAGGGCGTGTGATTTATTCTCGCTTAAATCTCTAGAGCTAGCTCTACCTAAAAAAATCGACTATGCCTTATATCTTGTTCACTCGATGGGACCTACCGCAGGTTTAGACCAAGGCTCTTTTGCCGACTATGATTTAATACTTGCTGATAATTTTTCTAGGATTATTAAAAAAACAGGATTAAAACAGCTTATCTACCTTGGCGGATTGATACCAGATTCACCCCATCTTTCTTTACATTTACAAAGCCGACTTGAGGTTGAAGAAACATTTTTACAGCATAATCTACCAACTACTATATTTCGTGCAGGCTTAATTTTGGGCGAAGCCGGCTCTTCTTTTCAAATTCTTATTAAACTTGTAAAACGACTTCCGATCATGATTTGCCCACAGTGGACACAAACACTAACAACTCCCGTGGATTTAGAAACCGTTATTATTTCGCTTACTTCAGCTACCTCTGATATCACAAACGTGGGAAAGGTTTTCGACTTAGCAGGTTGTGCCCCACTCAACTATATGGAAATGATGACATTAACAGCCAAAGAAATGGGATTAAAAAGAATGTTTCTTAGCGTGCCCTTCTTTACTCCAACGCTATCAAGACTCTGGGTCAGTTTGATTACTAATTCTACCAAAGATTTAGTCTACCCACTGATTGAATCCCTAGAACATCCTATGGTCGCTCGTGCTTCTAACCTGTATCCTGGCATAGGATCCGAAAGAAGCTATGTTGATCTTTTAAAAAAAGCTTCTCTTCAGCCAAAATCATCTCGATCCCTATTTCGTTTTCGCGTTCAAAGAAAAACTGTAAGGTCAGTCCAGCGCTTGCATTTGCCAGAAGGAAAAGATGCCGCCTGGGTCAAAGATCAATACCTTGACTGGCTACCAAGATTTTTAGCGCCACTAATTATTGTAACTCAAAAAGGGGATATAACGACTCTCTCGTTATTTAAAAAAAGAATTCACCTATTAAAATTAAACCTGAGTAAAGAGCGTAGCAGTGAAGACCGGCAGCTGTTATATGTCGACAATGGACTTCTAGTTTCAAATACTAACCGTGGCCGCTTAGAGTTTAGAGTTGTGCTCAACCGTAGATTTGTAATGGCAGCAATCCATGATTTTAGACCGGCGCTTCCATGGTACATATATATATTTACGCAAGCTAAGCTTCACTTATTTGTAATGCGAAGTTTTGGGAGGTATCTAGTGGCAACTACGAAACGTTAAATTCCACTAGACCTACTAAGAAAATATACAGATTTAAAAGGCAATAAAAAATAGCTGGACTGGCTTGTAACAAAGAATCTTTGATTCGGATTCGCACAATTATACCCATAAACATAAGTATAGTAAGCCCTAGCGATGAAGGTAAAGTAAACCAAGGATAAAAAAAACCAGCTGCTAAACCCACACTACCAAGGATTTGTAGGGCGCCTGTTAGCACTCTGTATTTGGCCAAATGGTAGCGCTCAAACTCAAGGCGCATTTTTTTAGATAGCAAACAGCTTGAGCCATACAAAAAGAAAGATATACTAGATACAAGCTGAGCTGCTATTATTGTTTTTTGCATGCTTGCAATAGACCATGCAGTTTAAATACACGCAAGGAGTTCCTATATGAATCTTACTGTTATTTTACAAATCATAATTGCTATCGGCCTTTTAAATGTTTGGCTGGTCCGCTACTCTAAATCTACAGATTACCGCGGTGGTAGTGCGAAAAATTTAAAAGAAGAATTTTTAACCTATGGACTTCCAAAATGGTTTTACTATTTGATTGGTACATTAAAAATTAGTGCCGCTGTCTTATTGATTGCAGGTATTTGGATTTCTTCTTTAGTATTTTTTGCTGCAAGCTTGGTTTCACTACTTATGCTGGGTGCTTTAATCATGCATGTAAAAGTTAAAGATCCTATAAAAAAATCTGTTCCTGCTTTACTAATGCTTGTAATGAGTTCACTTGTCATTTATGGCAGCCTGTAGTTAATCCAAATTACCTAGTAAACAACAAATTGATTTCATTCTCTGGGCGACACTGCGTAGCTGACAGCCCAGAGTTACAATAGGTCCCAACATAGGTTGTGCCACCGTAACTTTGTTGCGTATTGTCGTTACCGTAAAAACCCCATTGCACCTTAGGATTAGAATGACCTGTGACATTGGTTGCTGCCGTACCACTAGAGTACAAAGCACCTTCGCGACTGCCATTAGTAAACATGGCCTCACCTTCGCCACCATTGATTCGATCATTATAAAAGTTACCGTCCGTATCTGTCTGTGTCATTACAGAAAAGTCTGATTCAAACCATCGATCTTTATTTATTGCAGACCATGCCACAACAGCACCAGCCACTCCGGCACCATTACTTGTATCTAGACTTGTATCAAATAGATTGCTTGGGTTATCTAGAACTACTTGGTAGATTTCACTAAAATACGTTCTTACATACGTCGTCGAATCTGTAGCCGCATCGTTAGCCTTACCCACATGCATAAAGTGTGTGGCCCCATTTTCGATTAGCGGAATAATATTTATAGAAGCACTTAAATTTGTTTGCTGGTTGATAGATGACATCTCACTGATATTAATTAAAGTTCTTCCCGAATCAGGAGCCAAAGCATAAGCCCCTGCTGTTGCCTTACTAGAGTCGTAGCGAATTGATAATGTCCACCCACCTCCGTCGGTAGTCATATCGCAAAAAACACTATAAGGTGATTCTCCCCCATCTTGATCAGGATCAATCGTAAATATACCATCACTAGATAAAGGCTTTGCAGTTAAAATTTGCAAACAATCTTTAAAACTAAATTCATACACAGCGCTCGAATAAATTGCCTCTGATTGCAATTCCTCAGTATCAGTCGCCCTTACAGACACGCAGTATTTAGTTTCACCCTCTTGCGCCAAAGAAATCGTATTTGAGTTACCATCTAAATTACTATTTACGACTTGATAGCCTGCTCCGCTGTTATCTGCACTGTTAGGAACTTTTGTCCAATTAAGAAGTGGACTTGTAAAATCACTTTCATTGCAAATGGCATTTCCACCATCTACAGCGATCGCGATTTCATAATAGTCAATACTACCTTGCGAAGCTACAGCATTGTTCCAAGTCAATGTAGGACTTCGATCATAGGATTCATTGTTAGTCGATATACTAATACTTCCGCTTAGTGTTGGAGGGCTATTTGTCACAGCAGATATGCCGCCAGGATTGTTTAAATCTCCGCCGCCGGCGCAAGAACAAATACTAATAAAAAAGAGTAGTTTTATTATTTTATAAATCATTTCTTAATTATGCTTAAAACAGCATCCTCTAAATCATCTACCGTTCCAGCAATACCTTCAGCTTCCGAACTAATAGTTACCACATCATTAGCACTTACATTTCTTAATAAAAATACTAAGGATGCACTTGTATTTTGATGACCACTGGTATTTCTGGCGTAATGTGTTTTTGTCTCTGCCCCGCTAACATTTACACCATTTATACTAACGCGGATTTTAGGATTAGTTCGTTGCGCCGAAGGAGAGGTTAGGGCGTCGTTATAAACAAGTAGATAATCTCCTGCCTCTAATATTGTAATTTGATCTGGGTTTAAAACTGTAGAGTGGCTATAGATATTAGTGTCGTGTAAATCACTAAGGTTCCACATAATGTTTTCAGCACTTGCTGGATTCCAATTTGTTCCACCAAATAGCGCGCTCGCACGTAGAGAGATAATATTAGTGGATGTATTTCCTAAATATTCAACCACAAGACTTGCGGCAGTAGCAGCGGACACCGTAACAGTTCCTGCCAAATTATCTTCTTGTGTTTTTAAATTTAAAATATCTCCGATTGTCACATTATGGATGACACCACTCCAATGAAGGCTCGAATTACCATGACTGGAGTCCACTCGAATGTAACCCTGAGAAGCCCATCCGCCATTTACTGTTACATCATTTAATTGCACTAAAAGTTTTGGGCTCACTCGTAATACACTTGAACTAATGGGAACGTTAGCTAAAACCAAATACGAACCAGGTTGGCGTAGCTCTATACGATCCGGATTTGTTATATCACTGTGAATAAAGGCGCTGTCTTCTCTTACTTCACTCCACTCTAAGCCACTAGCGGCAGCTTGGTTTAAGTTTGTGTTACTGACTGTTCTTGTTGCCGAAGCGCTAAAAAGATTTCTACCGCTTGCAACATACTCTAAGTAAAGGCTTGCTTGCCCTGTTATATTAACAATTTCGCTGCCGTCCTGCCCAGCTGTTTCTTGTACATAGATTTCAACAAAATCACCTACACTCAAATTTCTTAGTAAGATATGTGCGTGAGAGGAAGATTCTTCTTGGTCAGCAAAGCGGATGTAACTTGATTCCCCTACACCCTCAGGAACAAGCGTTCCGTTCACTCTTACTTCTAATCGTACACATGGTCTATATGTGCCAGAGACCATAATGAGGGGTAAGGTTGCTGCGACTAAATAATCTCCTCCGGTTTGAATCGTGATTCTCTCGGGGTTAAGACTTGTAGAGTGGTCAAAATAAGTAGAGTCAAACTCACTGGTAGACCAATCGACAGCGTAGGCCGTTGCCTGATTGATTTTTGTCGGCGCAGAGGGTGCAATGGTTTG
>JBBKWS010000157.1:0-17036 GCA_037969075.1 Bdellovibrionales bacterium
AACTCTGCTGGCCTCAGTGAATCTAATAAATCTTTCTTGTCATCATCAGATGCTGATAAAAAGTAAAAAACTTCTCCGGTTGTCGCTTCAAAAAATGCAACGGTCTCTTTATCATAAGAAGCCATGTAATTTGCTTTACCACTTTCTATTTCATTAGGATCGTAGACCATACCAGGGCTAAGGATTCTAGTAACTCCCCTTTTTACAATGCCCTTTGCGTGCTTTGGGTCTTCTAATTGATCACAAATAGCTACTTTAAAACCTGCCATTAACAATTTATTAATGGGCCCAGCGATTGAGTGATGTGGCACACCACACATTTTAGTGGCGTCTTCACTTTTTTTATTTCTAACCGTTAAAGCAATTCCTAAAATAGGCGCGGCTATAATTGCATCTTGGTCAAAGAGCTCATAAAAATCACCCATACGAAATAACAAAATTTTATCCGGATGTAGATTTTTCTGTTGCCAAAATTGCTCCATCATCGGACTTAGCTTCTTTTTCATTACTATGGGCTATGGAATTTTTGCTCTGCAGTCAAGTCTGACGCAGGACGACAGGGTCAAATAAAATCCGTGAAACCTAGACCAGCTTTGTGCTGACATAAATACATGCTCATTACATTTATATTACAAGCAACGTTGTTATTCGCGGGCGACTCTAAAGAACAAAAATTTGAGACCATGCTGACGTCTCTACGGCAAGGTGAGGTCATCACCTGCTTTGACGACTGTAAACAGGATTACGCCCTATTCTTACATGCCTTAGACCGTTACTATGAAGAGGAGCAGCCACAGCGCCCTATAAACGCACCTCTTTATCCTGATTCGGGCCTATTGTTGTCTTATTATATGATCGTTAAAGATCACTTTCCTCAACTCCCTATTCCTGAAGACATTTACAACATATTGAGCCGTCAGTTTGTAGAGGATACCGAGAACTTGATTCCTGTTATTAAAGTCCTCGCAGAGTCAGATCCATTTTTTTTACAGTACCTGAGCTGGGCCGAAACAGCTACTCTTGCAACAAAAAACTATGATGCAAAAAGTATAAAGAGTTTGGTAACAGGTGAAAAGAGAATCGACTTATTTAAGCGCGGAAAATACAGTAATGGCATTCAACTTTATAAATTCTGCCGCTCAAAAAGAATTTACCCTTGCAGAATGATTGTAAAAGATAGAAATGGAAACTTCGCAAGAACAGCAAGCGGTAAACTATGGTCTATACCTACCTTAGGAATGGCCGCTAACAGAAAACCCTATTACCAAATTAGTGGTGACACGCCATCAGGAATATATACAATAGACAGTGTTATGCCAACCGCTGACCAAACTAGATCCTTTGGTTTATATCGCCGACTTATATTAAATTTTATTCCAAAATCTATCAGCGAACAAAATCACTTGTACCTATTACCATCCACCCACAAAGACGAAACTTGGTGGAAAGAAGCTGTGACAGCAAGACAGGTAGGAAGAGATCTATTACGAGTGCACGGTACTGGCAAGATAGTGACTAAACCAACGGACCCCTACTACAGGTTTGCCCCTACACAAGGCTGCATAAACACGCGCGAGAACACTTACGACAGTGTGACTTACAAAGACCAAAGACTATTATTAGATGCCATCATGGTTACGCTGGGTTTGCCTAGTAGGTATGAAAATGAAAGTAAAATAACTGGCCTACTATATGTAATCAATGTCGATGATACAGAGGCTGCAGTTAGCGCGGAAGATATCCAAAGCTGGAATATTAACTAATTAAAACACAAGAGATTTTACTTTAGGAATCTCTTGCCTATTGATCCTTGGACTAGCTTTTTTCACAGAATAAGTCTCATTATCTTTTTCATCTTCTAAAATTAATGTAAATCTTGGCTTACTACCTCTTAATTCAAGATACTCGCTACCTTTGTCTTTATTTAAATCCCTTGATTGAAACGACTTCCAATGACTTAGTATATCTGGCTCAATTTTTTGCTCAAAGATATCACCAATCCAACTTTTTAAATTACTACTATCTTTCAATTTTACATGCTCATTGATCCAGTTTATCTTGTCACTAATTAGGTTTCTTTCAAACTCTACCTTACCCCTAGCGATATCAAACTGTCTCCCGCTAAAACCACGAAATACAGCCTCACCTTTCCAACGAAATGACTCATCTTGAATTACATCAACTTTAATATCTGTAAAATCAATAGTTGCGGAAAATAATTTTTTCCACATTTCATTGGCCACCATATTGCTGGCAGTAAACTTTGCGGTTACCTTATCTGCTTTAGCAAGAGAAGATAAATGCAAATCACCGGCTGCCCCTTTAATGGCTAAATCCTTAGTGTCAAAAAAGCTCCCCTCTGAACTTAATTCGTAACTCACTTTCGTGGGTAGTACTTCTATATTATTTTTCAATCCATAGGGCTCAATAAATAACGTGGCATTGCGCCATATTCCAACAAATAGTAATTTTCCATCTGTACGGATAGAAAGATCACCACTGGTCTGCCCTGCATTCAACACCAGTTGATTTAATTCAGATGTAAAGATATAGGGAAAAATTTCTTCCATTGCTAACATCTCAATTTTGATTTTACTTGTGCTAGCGAGCTCTCTGTCTTTCAACTTTAGCTGAAAGGGTTCTGATGTAAGCTTGGCAAAATCTCCTGTTAACCTAAACTCTTCAAAATACATAACGATGTTTTTAGCAAAAAAATCATCCCATCTGCTAACCGTATGAGTTTTCAAATGTATCCACTCCCCTACCATGGGTTTTATTCGAGACAACTCAGGGTGTCTACCCTTTAGCATATTCAGTACGTATTGCATCGGAAAGTCGGACACAGTAAATGTCGTTTTAAAATTTTTGTCCCCAAGAGGCACTATCTCTAGATCTAACTTTGCTTCCCTAAGCCTTGCGTTGATCTTAATGTTTTGGTTTTCATCAAAGCTACCACTGATTTTTAATAGAGGAATATTTCCCATGTTAAAATCTGGGCTAAATGTTAAGTCAGATAAAAAATTATACGCTTTCCCTTTGGCAGCTATTGTAAGATTCGTAAACTCCATAAATCTCGCGGCATTTCTTTCTGTAATAAGCTTTAGCTTGCCTACTCTAAAATCTGGGAGACTTTTAACAATTCCCAACTCTTCAATGGCTGCATGTCTTGAGCTTACACCTATCGCTGGCGGAGATATCATTGTGCGCCCCTGCAAATTAGGCTTAGCATTTTCGGTACACGCATAATCTTTAATGATGGCAACCTCTAGCTGACTAGTAATCACCTCTTCAAGCTCTAGCTTCCGACGAAACAATCTTGTCAAATCTACAGAAAAATACACATCCGGACTCGAAACTTCAATATAGTTACAATTCTTACTATATGAGACATGAAAGCCTTTCCATGCTAGCCCTGGTCTAAAAAATATTCCATGAAAAAAATTAAATTCTACAACATCAACTTTTAATTCATACAGCGTTACTTCTTTTTGTAATCTTGCTCTCAAAACTGCTTCTAAATACTTGGGAGATACGACAGCATAAAAAGATTTATAAATTGAGAAACCAAATACTAACGCTAGAAACGTTAAGAAAAAATATAACCCTGATAATCTTGATTCACTAATTCGCAAAACACACCTACCTAGTTACAATGTAAAAGCCCTTTTGGATATTGACAATGTCTTTTATCAATTCCATGATCTATGGTATGGCCGACATGAAAATTTACACAAAAACAGGGGACAAAGGTACTACCGCTTTATGGAGTGGAAAACGTGTTACCAAAAATCATCCTCGATTGCACGCATATGGCTCTATCGATGAGCTCAATAGTCACTTAGGCGTTACCCAATCCCTAGTTTTATCTACACCCGAGATCACATCACTCTCTGCAAGTATTACAGAGATTCAAAATCAATTATTTCTATTAGGATCTTACATCGCTTGTGATGAAAAGAAGCTGATAGCCCAACTGCCCCCTCTAGATACCAACGCTGCCCAAAATCTAGAAGTTAAAATTGACTCCATGCAAACAGAGCTGCCGACACTCACTAATTTTATTTTACCTAACGGACATAGCGCTTCAGCGCAATTACAAGTTGCTAGATGCATTTGCAGAAGAGCGGAAAGAGATTTTATAGTCTGTAAAGATGAGGTTTTTGAAAATGAATCTATCGAAATTTATTTAAACCGTCTGAGTGATTATTTATTCGTTGCTGCTAGATGGGTGAATCATAAAATGTCATTTAAAGAAACGATTTGGAGTATTAAATAAAAAAGCTCCCGAAGGAGCCTTTTTTTATCTTACTTAAAGAAAAGTTTTGTAACTTCGTATTCTTTGTCACCGCTTGGTGTAGCAACAACAACTTCTTCTCCCACTTTTTTACCAATCAAGGCTCTCGCTAGCGGAGAAACGATGGATATCTTGCCTGAGGCAACATCGGCTTCACTCACCCCTACGATTTGATAGGCTACAGTTTTATCCGTATTTAAATCCTTAAGCTCTACATGAGCACCAAACACCACCCTATCTCCACTAAGCTTTGATGTGTCTACAACTTGAGCTCCTGATAATTGATGGTTGATTTCGCCAATTCTGGCCTCAATGAACCCCTGACGCTCTTTAGCTGCATCATAATCAGCATTTTCACTTAAATCACCGTTAGATCTTGCGTGTTCAATCGCTTTTACCGTATTTGGACGCTCTTCATGCATAAGGCGTTTAAGCTCAGCTTCTAAGCTTTGCTTACCTTTTAGCGTTATTGGTAGAAAATCAGACATATAGTCCTCCAAAATGAAAAGCGAATTTATACCCAAAAGCTTTGACCGATGCAATACTTATAGGGAAAATAGAGCAAAATTGATGATTTGGAGCGCTTTGCCATGAGATTGAACCCCAGCAATATATCAATTATTAAAAGATTGTTGTCTGGAAAAAATTCTAGGCCATTAAAATCTATTTTAAAAAAGTGCGAACCTGCTGATATTGCTGGATTATTTAATCTTTTGCACCAAAAAGAGTCCGTTAATTTAATGGAAGCGATCATTAGTACTGATCAAGCTGCCGAAGTCCTCTTAGAAGTTCCTGAGCAACAACTGAGAATTTTATTAGAAAGAATGGAAATAGATAAGATTACCGTACTTCTTACCTATTACCCAGAAGACGCTTGCTCGTATTTCTTAAGTGTCATGGAAGAATCGCAAAGAGATACCGTGATCAATCTTTTATCTATTGAGCGCAGACAAAGACTCTTACAACTTTTAAGTTACCCCGAAGACACGGCAGGGCGTGTGATGGGTACTAGCTTATTTACTTTACCCATTACATTAAATGCAAGCCAAGCCATCGAACACTTGAGAGAAAAACCAAAAGACTTTTCTTTTTACTACGCCTACTGCGTAGATGAAAATGGCAAACTTGTGGGCGTTGTTTCTTTAAGAGAAATGGCTACAGCTCCGGCGCAGACTCCACTTATAGACCTTGCTAAAAAAGAGGTTATCAGTGTTAGCCCCACAACCACCAACGAAGAGGTTGCACAACTCGTAGAAAAATATAATTTTTTAGCTATTCCTGTAGTAGACCCTGATCATAAAGTTTTAGGGGTAATCGCCATTGACGATGTCGTAGATATTATTCAAGAACAAGCTACTGCTGATATATATGCTTCTGCCGGTCTACAAGAAGATGACCGAGTGTATAGCCCTATTCTTTTTAGTATCAAAAACAGATTACCTTGGATGCTGTTAAATTTGGTGTTGGCATCCTATGTCAGTCGCGTAGTGAGTTTGTTTGAAGCCACTATGCAAGAACTTATCGTCTTAGCAACTTTAAATAATATTGTTGCCGGCATGGGTGGCAATACTGCCATACAAACCTTAACCGTTGTAACCAGAGGATTATCTCTTGGAGATTTTAATTATACCTCTAAAACAAAAGCCATTTTAAAAGAAGCGGCTGTGGGTTCTTTTAACGGAGTTATCGTCGGGCTTTGCGCCGGAGTGATGGTATATTTTTGGAAAGACAATTTAATGGTAGCTATTGTTATTTGTTTAGCACTGATGCTAAATTCATTTTTTGCATCCACCCTTGGTACCATTGTCCCTCTAACAATGAAGCACTTTAAAAGAGATCCTGCCGCAGGGAGCGGGGTAATTGTAACTGTACTTTGTGATTGCTTAGGGTTCTTTGCCTTCTTAGGAATCGCCACTTTTGCCCTACGTCACTTTCACTAAATAAAACGAGCTTAAATGAAGAAAAAACAAGAACATTTCATTTGCCTCTGCAACTCTATAACTGAGGAAATAATTAAGAAAGCGATTGTTGACGGTGTGAAAGATGCTGACGAACTATATGACAAAACAGGCGCGGGTGTCGGTCCTTGCGGAGGCTCTTGTCGAAAACTAACGACGTCTTGGATCGAGTATTACAAAACGTATAAAAGCTTTCCACCAAAAAAATAAATCTTTTTTAGTTTACCATCTTTGTAGTCTCACACAAAGATTCACTATCAATGATTCAGCTGTCCTACGCATAATATATTGTATTGTGCTTTGTATAAATTTATACCTTCGCACCAATATGATTGCTCAAAAATTAAAGGTCAGATATACTGCCGACAATGAAACAACAATCCCTACTTAAACCACAAAGATCCGACCATGGCGGCAGCCTTAAGCACCCACAAAAAAGAAGGCGCCCCCTATCTACCTCTCAAAGCATGCATATAGTTCTTAGATCTTCGAAAGCTAGAGGTAAATTTTCATTTAAAAAATATCAAAAATCCATCGATCAAATTTTAATGACATTTGCCAACAAATATTATGTTCAGATCCTATCTTATGCCAATGTAGGAAACCATATTCACCTTCATATCAAATTATTCAAACGTAAGTTTTATGCTCCATTTATCAGAGCCGTGACAGCAGCCATTATGATAAAAGTAACAGGCTTTTCTAAGTGGAATAAAAAGCCTGAAGGCTTTCGATTTTGGGATCATAGACCATTTTCAAGAATCGCCTCTGGCTTTAAAGCGTTTTTACATTTAACTGATTATATTCAAATTAACAAAGAAGAAGCCAAGGGGCTTAGTCGCGAGCAAGCTAGGCATAATGTTTTTTTAAAACGTTTAAAGCCAACGTAATTTTATGCTTTTCTATAGTTCAAAATATTTTCGATATCAGTTCTGCAGTTACCACAGGTAACTCCGGCCGAGCAGTATTTACCAATCTCTTCGACTTTGTGAAGACCGTTAATAATAGCCTGATCAACTACTTTGGTAGGTATGGCCCTACAGTGACAAAGCTCTTCTTCTTGATACGGAAAATCCCAAACATCTTTTGCTTTTTGAATCAGCTCTCTGACCAGCATACTGACATGAGAGTTCCCCTCTGGCAGAGATAACTTAAAAGGATCGGCCGTTTTTTGTTCGTTGAGTAGCTTACAAACTTTTATTATTTCAGAACAGCCACTTGCCGAAAATGATAACACGCCCGCAACAAGGTCGACTGTGATGCTATCTTGGTTTTCAAGCTCAACCGTAATGGGTTTCATATAGATAGTTTAAGTAGTTACTAGTCTGAACGCTAGCCTTTTCGCTTATGAGACACATCATTTGCCCAAGAACTAGCTTTTGGTAAACACATATATAAAAATGGCAATAAATAACGTCTAGGCATTATTCTTCGTATATAATAAAATAAGACCGCATCCCAAGTTGCCGGCACCCACAGAGGCGGAGCTTCCCATTTAATTACCTTAAGAATTTTTTGGGCCACAGTTTTTGGAGTGGTTGGCGAAATAGCCATCAACTTCTCTACAAATGGAGTCATGTTTAAATAAAAATCCTTATAATCACCTTCAAGCGCTACTTTAGGGTCTGATTTATCAGTATAATAAACATTTTTAAATGAGTTCGATCTGATAAAACCTGGTTGAATCAAACTAACATCAATACCGTAAGGCCTTGCCTCATACCATAAAGACTCAAGCGCACCTTCTAACGCATGCTTAGAGGCCGAGTAAGAAGACATGGTGGGCATAGATAGCATTCCACTAACAGAAGAGACGGCTATGATTTTCCCACGTCCTACTTTTCGCATACCTGGCAGTACTAAACGGATTAACTCCATGGGGCCTAAGTAATTTGTATCCATCTGTTGGATTTCTTCTTTAGAATTCATGTGCTCGACCACGGCTCGGTATGAAATCCCTGCGTTACTAACAAGTACATTTACTCCGCCCCAGCGGCCTTCAATTATGCGAATGGTCTCTCTACGACTTGTATCAGAAGTAATATCTAGAGGTAAAATCCATAACCTATCATCTTCAACAAAACCCTCTCGAACCCTATACAAAGATTTTTCTCTAGCGGTTAATACTATACGGTACTGTGTTTGCTTCAATAAAAGTTTAGCAATAGCCCAACCAATTCCTGAGGCACAACCTGTAACTAAAATCACTGGCTTAAAGTTAGTTCTTTCTTTTCGTTGAAACACATAAAATAAATCTAAAAAAACTCTCATGCGTATAGCATAAAAGAACAATGCCTTGACTGACTAGTAAGAAATTTGAATGATCGCATTGTATCATAAAACAGGAGTTTCAGATGGTAAAGATGCAAGCAATTTATACTGGCGAAAAGCATTGTGATGTTACACATGGACCAAGCGGTAGCCAAATTGCTACTGATGCACCGAAAGACAACCAAGGTAAAGGTGAAGCTTTTTCTCCCACGGATTTAGTAGGAGCGGCTCTTACGACCTGTATTTTAACTACTCTTGGAATTTTGGCAGACCGCGATAATTTTTCGATAACTGGTGCCACTGGAAGTGTAACTAAAGAAATGACTTCAAACCCTAGGAAAATTGCAAGCTTACCCGTAGAGTTACATTTACCTAAAACTTTGACCGACGTGCAGAGAAAAAAATGCGAAGCGGCTGCCCACACTTGTCCCGTACACAGAAGTCTTCACCCGGATGTAAAAGCAGACATACAATTTGTTTATGATTTATAATTATTTCTTTTTATCAAAAATCTCTAGGTATTTTCCGTAACCCTTAACAGCTAATTCATTTTTAGGAATAAAATTTAATGATGCCGAGTTTATACAGTACCTAAGACCACCTTTATCCTTTGGCGCGTCATTAAACACATGCCCTAAGTGCGAATCGCCAACCTTGGATTTAACTTCTACTCTTTGCATTCCGGCGGACGTATCAGACTTTTCTACGATATACTTTATATCTATCGGCTTATAAAAACTAGGCCAGCCAGAACCAGAGTCAAACTTATCTATCGAGCTAAACAGCGGCTCTCCGGTAGCAACATCCACATAAATTCCCTCTTCCTTATGATCCCAGTATTTATTTTGAAACGGCGGCTCCGTGTTACATCTTACTGCAACACTGTACTGCTCTGTACTTAGCTTTTTCTTTAATTCAGCTTCTGTTGGTTTTTTATAAACTGTATCGGCCATAGCAAACATCCATAGTAAGTGTATCATTTATACAAGCTAGCACTAAAAATAAATGATCTAAAGTAAAATTATATGCAGTTATGCAAAGCACCTACTCTAAGTTTCTAATGAGTCTTTTTCTTCACTCAAAGCTAACCACTCTAGCTCGATCGCTTCAATTCGCTTATAGTTGTCAGCCATTGCTTGGGTCATCTCTACGGCATTTTCAGTGTCGGTAGCAATACGAGTGTTGTAATCAAGATTTTCTTTTTCAATTTGCTTTAGAGATCGTTCGCAAGACTCCATTTTTTTGACAACCATTCGTAGCTGCTTGTCTCTCTCTTTTTTACTGGATCCAGGTTTTACTGGCTGCGGCGTAGATGTAGATTCTTTAGAATTCTCCTCTGTCACATCACCTTCCGATAAACGCCTCTGCAAACTCCAAACATACTCATCATAGGTTCCGGGATATGCTAAAACTTCACCTTTAGAGACCTCAATGATTTTAGTAGCAACCCTACTTATAAACCCTCTGTCGTGACTTACGACTACAAAAGTGCCCGCGAAATTTTTAAGGGCTTGGGTCAAAGCCTCAACGGTTTGAAAGTCTAAATGATTTGTAGGCTCATCCAAAAGTAAACAAGAAACTTTTTGTAATAAAATCCTGCCCAATGCAACTCTGGATTTTTCTCCACCTGATAAAACTTTTATTTTTTTATGAACGCTATCTCCTGAAAATAATAGCGCACCTGCCATATTTAAAATATCTTGCCTACTCACATCGGGGTGAGCTACAGATTGCAAAGAATCAAAGACCGAATCTTTAGGATCTAAAACCTCAATTACGTGCTGGTTAAAAATAGCAAGCTTTGCTTCATAACCAACCTCTCTTGATCCCGACAAAGGCTCTAGTGTGCCCGCTATTGCCTTTAATAAAGTAGACTTCCCTGCCCCGTTTAATCCCACAACAGCAACATGATCTCCGCGCTCTATACAAACGTTTACTTCTGCAATTACCTTTTTTTCTTTATAACCAAATTCAGCCGCTTCGATTTTGATAATATTTCTTCCTGCGTGCGGAGGTTCAGGTATTTTTATCATCGCAGAAATTGGCAAAGATTTTAATTCAATGACTTCCATCTTCTGAAGACTTTTTAATCTACTTTGTGCCTGCTTTGCTTTTGTAGCCTTAGCTCCAAATTTAGCAACAAAGTCTAATATGGTTTTACGTTTATCTGCCTGACTCTTTGCCGTAGCTTCAAGTTGCGATCTTAACAGTTCTTTTTGCTCGAAGTAATCGTCAATATTACCGTTGTACTTAGTGATATCTCCTGCTTCAACTTCTAAAATATGATCTGTTGTCCTACGCAAAAACTCGCGGTCATGAGAAATCAATAAAAAAGCACCTTCATAGTTTTGTAAAAAGCTTTCAAGCACTAATGTTGTTTCTAGATCTAAATAGTTAGTCGGTTCATCTAAAAGTAGTAAATTGGGAGCTTGCCCTAGCAAACCTAAAAGTTTTAAACGCATCCGGTAGCCGCCACTTAGGCTAAGTATTCTTTTTGTGTAAATATCATCAGGTAGCATTAGCTCGCGCCCTCTAGCCTTAACTTGCCACAAAGGAAGTGTTGATACTCTTTCTAAAAAACTATCTCCTGTTTCTTCGTCTTCCCACTCATCGTGCTGGGACAAATATCCCAAAGACAACGCCCTTGAGCGAGTCAATTGACCCTGATCCAAACTATCTTCTTCGATTAATATTTTAAACAGAGTGGTCTTTCCTGCACCATTAGGCCCAATAACGCCTACATGCTCATCATCATTGATAGAGAAGGTCGCATCAGAAAACAACGTCTGAATACCAAATGATTTATGTCCACCACTAAGTTGAATTAAATTTTGTCCCATTAGGTTAGATTTATCTGCTTCTGCTGCAAAACTCAAGGCTCTTTACGGATATATACTTTACTTACCTTATATTTTGAGGTTTTCGTGACTACAGACTGTATAACTATACATCAAGTGTTCATAGATTTTTACCGAAGTATACTTATACTCATTATAACTAGGCATCTCCTTTGCTTATTATTTAATTGGGTGGGAAATTAGATGCGAATCATACTTTGTCTCATAATGATAATTATCATGTTTCAGAATTGCTCTGAGATCGATTTAGTACCTTTGAAGATTGACAGCGTAGATATTGGCAGTACCGATGGGACTGTTATTACTCCCCCATCACCTTCAGTTTCAAAAACCAGGAAAATCATTGCTTGTAAAAGCGAATCCGTAAGTGGGCAAGCTAAATATTTTGCTGATGTAATTGACCTTGCATCCGGGACTATAGAAACTACTGCTGAAGTAGGTAACTGCAGATCATTACTAGTCGCTGATTTAAATGGTGATGGAAACCAAGAATGGGTGAATACTAACTGGAACTCGACAGTAAACCCATGCGTTCTTCAAGTTTATGATGCAAAAACTAATGCACTTAACTATGAACGAGTAGCCCCTGGAACTGTTGTCTTCTCAACCTCTATAACAATGTGTACAGGTGATTTAAAGTTATACTCAAGCCCAAACACCGGTGATCGTCTTTTATATTCCTATGAAGTTGGAGCGGTTAGCCAACAAGGATATCAAATTCTTGCGGGCCCACAGCTAATTACAGAGTTTGATGAGCGCTATCAATACCATTCGAGCATGTACACGTTTTCTTTAACTAAAGATATTAACGGTGATGGAAAACCCGAGGCATGGTCTTATATACCCGGCTCCTTTGACAATATTAATGGATACAGAGACAACGCATTTGCATTTTTAGACGGAAGTATCCCTTATAATAATGTCATTCAAAGCTTCCCTCTTCCTGATAACAATTTACCTATCTCTGGTCATGCGCTACATCATCCAAACTTACCTTCAAAGCACATTTTAAGTATTGATGTCCAAGAAATGATTCCATATATTGGCGGTGGCCTTATCAACAGCCCTAAGAACGTTATTATAAAACTATATTCTAATACTATGCAGGTAGAGCAGACTCTTACCGTGAGTAACGTCCTTAGCGGCGACTTAAAGTTTCAATATCTTTATCAAGGAAAAGCTGATTTTAATGGAGACTCACGTGACGACGCTGTCTTCTCTCAAGCTACTGGTCAGTACTCACAGTATACCGAAATTAGAAGTGGCGAAGATCTAAGTGTAATTGTAAAGGTAGACAAACAATGGTTGGCGCCAAAAATTAATAACCAAAATATTAGCGAGCAAATTGTTTATATGGGATCGATAGATTTCAATGATGACGATAAGCATGAAATCGTTCTAAAATACCATTCATTCACAACAAACAAAGCAAATTTAATCATTGTTGGAGTAGACGGCACTATTTACTTTGAAAAAGAACTTTCTTCTTGGCCGTATTCTAATGTGTATGGGTTGAAATATCTAATAGACTGATGCACAGCAATTTCAAGATAAAACTACTTTAATAGATAATTCACTATTCTTGTGTTTATAGTAGCAAATCACAAAGTTCCCTTGACCATCTATGCGAAAGTTGCTTTTTTGTAGCAAGCTAGGAAGAAGTCATCTTCTTAGAAAGACCTGAGGTCATTATTAATGAAAGTCCGCACCGAAAAAGCCCGAAAGTATTTGCACGAACACATCGGTATTATACGAAGCTTATTCAGTGGACACGATCATGTACAAGAAGCAAAAAAGCGATTGCTGGTGGCTCTGCCTTTTTGGCTTGCAGGCCTTATTACCGCGGTTATTGCCACTGCTTACGCAAGAGTGTTTCACTTGTTTGAAAATCAAGCCATTTTGATGTTTTCTTCTTTTGGTTACTGGGCACTGCTGTTAGTACCTATCTTGTTTGTTTCCTCTTGGTATGTAGTTGATAAATATGCTCCTTACGCAAGTGGTAGCGGAATCCCACAACTTATGGCGGCAGCTGAATTATCACGCGGAGGTCCTAAGAATTTTTTTATTGAAAAATTATTTGGTATCAGAATCATTATCGTTAAAATAATAAGCTCCCTCCTTGGTGTACTTGGTGGCGGGGCCATCGGGCGAGAAGGTCCCACCTTACAAATTGCTGGCTCGGTTTTTCATTTAACTGGACGCTTTTTCTCTAAGGGACACAGTCCTAAAAATAACCATATCATGATTTTAGCTGGTGGTGCCGCAGGACTTGCTTCTGCCTTTAATACCCCGCTAGGCGGAATTGCCTATGTAGTTGAAGAGCTCTCAAAATCACACTTAGCATCTTTTCGCACTGGCATCTTACATTCTGTGATTGTCGCTGGTTTAATTTCGCAATTAATTATGGGACCCTATTTATATTTTGGCTATCCAAAGGTTGAAAGTTTTCATATTAACCAAATCGGTTTAATGATCTTAATCTCTGTGTTTATTGGTTTATTAGTTGGTTTTTTTGGACAAGCCTTAAAGTTAGTTGTCATTTATCGTAGCCGCATTAACTCAAAAATAAAAATAGCTATGCTGACTGCGCTTGCAGGCTTTATGTTTGCGGCCTTTGTACTTTTTGCTTCTGATACGGCCATAGGGTCTGGCCGGCATCTATTAGATGACCTTTTGTTTGAAGGAAAAATTGCAAGCTTTTTAGATGTTTTTGCTAGATTTTTTGGAACGATCTCAACATATTTCGTTGGTGGGGCTGGCGGCATTTTTGCTCCCACATTATCTCTAGGTGGCGCTGGAGCCTCTTTCCTTGGAGATGCTATCGGCTACAACCTAGGCCCGGTTGGCGTGCTAGTAGGAATGACTGCCGCCCTATCTGCGCTTACCCAATCGCCATTTACTGCCTTTGTACTAATATTAGAAATGACCGATCGTCACAGCGCTATCTTTCCCTTAATGATTGCAGCACTGATTGGACACGGAGTTGCTAAGTTTGTTTCTAAAAACTCATTTTACGAATTCATTTGCGCCAGAATCTTAATGGCAGAAAGTGCATCAAAGACAACTCAAGACACTGTCTAACTTATTTTCAACATCTTTAAAACAGTAGAATAAGTACAATGTAAGATTATATCTTAGGTACTACCTGAATGACCTGCTAAAATGTGGGTCCTTAAGGAAAATATACTATGGTGTTAACTAAGTTGGTTTTACTGTCAGTTATATCTTTAGTCGGAATAAAATCCTACGGATTCTCGCACGATGCTTATTATAAAAAAATCATGAAAATAGAAAAACTCAGTGCCAAAAAGCTAAAAACTGAGTCAGAAGGTGAGATAGCAGTTTTAGTTGGTGAAAATATAACCGCCAAAAAACCACAAAAGCCAGAGTATAAAGTTATAATTTATACCGCAAAACATGGAAGCATAGAGCTTCGACCTAACTCTGAATCAGCACTAGCAAACTTACAAAGTGGAAGTCGTGTAAGTTTAAAAAAGACCCGCGATAGTATAAAATCTTTTAAATTAAGCTTAAACACGAAAAATCCATTAGCTAGATCTGTAGAAAATTTTGAGATACATACAATCGTAAAAACATCCATTGCCAGCCACAAAACAGCCGATCATTCTAAACGATCGAAAGAAACAGATAAAATTTTATTTGTAAGGGCAAAAAATTTTCGCACAGTGCCTGAATATGGCACTCCACACCTATCACCATCAGAGTTTAGCGCCCGTATATTTGATACTTCTAGACGATGGAGCTTGCAATCCATATTTAGTCGAAACTCAGACAACCAAGTTGTATTTTCTGGAAAGATTGTTGACGGTATCTGGGGCCCTACATGTATCGAAAATGATACCGACGGTTTGTACAAAATGGTAATGGACCAAGTAGAAAACCAAGGTACTGTTGATCCTAAAAACTTTGACCGCATAGTCATTTCTTTACCGCAGAATAGCAGCTGCAGTAGTTATAATTGGGGAACCATAGGAAAAATTAACCGTTTTTTCAAATTTGGCAGTAAGGCCATGTCAGTAAGCTGGATTTATGAATGGTACGACGGTATTGGATTCGGAAAAGTATTGGCTCACGAAATTGGTCATAATATGTATTTTCAGCATGCAAATGATTTAGCTTGCTCTGACCAAAGTATTGCAACCTTAGGCTGTCAAAAATCTGAATACGCTGACTATAGTGATATTATGGGATACTCAACCTACTCTGATTACCAGCGGTTTAGTATGTTTAGACGTTATCAGGCAGGGTGGCTAGCTGCACCACAAGTAATAAAATTTAACGCCAATGAATCAAGGGTTTTTGAACTTTTTGATATTAAAACAAACTTACCGAACCTCCCCCAGTTAGGATTGATAGCCATAAGTACTATAGCAACCTATCCGCTAAGTAGCAGTAAGCCTACATACCTATCATTAGAATATGAAGCAACACATGTTTCTGACCAATACAAAGGGGTTGTAATTCGCTATGCAAATGATTATGGCGTTACGGCAAGGCCTGTTTGGTCACAGACACTTCGATTTCCTGGTGACTCATTTTATGATTCTGCAAATGACATAACTATACAAATTATTCAGACGCTCTCAAACTCCGTAGAAATACGAGTGACCGGCGGTCAAGCACCTGAAATGCCACTGTTTGATATTAAACCTGGGCATTTAGCATACGGAGAGGGCGCAGGAAATTGTAGTAGCATTATCATCGATACAAATTTAAACTCCCCAAATCAGACTGTTTTTCTTTCTGAAAATGATACCGCCGGCATAAAGACAGCATACCCTGTCTTTATAGCAACTTTGCCAAACGGACTTAGACGCTACAAACTATCTTATCCATATATTGATGCAAACAAATCTTACACCGCCTTTATTCAAACCGATGAGCGTGTCTACACAAAACAAATACAACCTTGGCCATGTAATACGCCCGTTCAAAGTCTTACTATTGAAGATATTGATCCTACGTCTTGTGGTTACACTGATATAATTTTAAAAACTACGAACTTTCCTATAAATAAGACAGTAACAATTTCAGCTAGATCGGTGAAAAATGGGGGCCTTGATGCCGAATGTGATACGTTAACAAATACTAGTGGTGAAATACGTTGTTCACTTTTTTTAGATCCAAACTATCGATATTATATTGAAGCCAACGTAAGATTAAGTTCATACGACAATATCCAATCCGAAGGCATATACGTTGGAAAAAAGGATTGTTCTGATAGCGCCCGCAAAGACATACGTGTTATCCAAGGCCTTAAGTATAAACTTGTAGATTCATGTCACTCTGTATCTATCGATATAGCGACTACAAACGTCTCTGCAGGAACAAACTTTTTATTTACCGCAACGGATAAGGATTACAATGAGTTCAGTTGCACAAAGGTTATAGGTGATTCAAAAAATATGCGCTGTGTATTTGAAGGACTAAAACCTGCCACTCAATACTATATTAAAACCTCAGTAGATGATGAAATTCTTGTTGATAGCAAAGATACCGATTATTGTAGCCCCTAATAAACTGCTCCCTTATAGTGGATATAATCACAGTTTGATACCTTGTTAAGTAATTAAAATTGGTCTATTTTTTGAATTACTACACTGCATGAACATAGAATGCCCAAATAATTCCTGC
>JBBKWS010000158.1:0-2935 GCA_037969075.1 Bdellovibrionales bacterium
TCCAACAAATTATATATTCATAATACTAGCGGTACTCCACTAATCTACGGTGACTTCTCAGGAAGTGCGGCGGCAGACTCTAGAAAAGTAGGTATCAATAAAATCGCTTCAACCTATGCGCTAGAAGTAAATGGTTCAGTAGATGCGGTAGCTTACTACTATACTTCAGATGGTCGTTTAAAACATAATGTGGAAACTCTGGATTCATCGTTAGCTAAGATTTTACAACTTCGTGGTGTAAGCTTTGATTGGAACGAATCAGGTAAACACGAGCTAGGTTTAATTGCCCAAGAGGTAGAAGAAATTTACCCAACACTAGTTTCAACTAATAAAGAGGGCTTTAAAGCCGTTAAGTACGGTAACCTTGTTGCTCCGTTGATTGAGTCTACTAAAGAATTATACGGTATGTGTAAAATGCAAGAAGAGCAAATGGCTCGTATCAATGAGCGTGTTGAAAACAACACCAGAGATATCGCCAGCATCAAAGAAAATGATAGCCAAAGAGATGCAAAATTTGAAAAGCTATTACACTTGGTTGAAAAACAACAACAGGTAATTGAAGGCTTACAAAAAGAAATTAAGTTGATGAAATCTAATAATAAGTAGTATGCTATAAAAACATGGATGCTAATATAGTACTACTTATTCCTGCAAATAACCCTACGTTAAAAATCATTCCCATTTTAAACTCTATTATTGAAAGTCTATCTAATCAGATTCAAATTGTAATGGTAAACGATCATACAGATATTGAGTTTATGCCAGTCATAGAGATAGTGGGCGCGCTTGAAAGCACAAAGGTTATTACTTCAGATAAATCTAAAGGCAAGGGCAATGCCATCAAATTTGGAATTGAATACATCCTTCAAGAGTACCCTAAAGCAAATCACATAGTAACAGCAGATGCCGACGGACAACATAGTACTACTGATATTTTAAATATTATAAACCAAGTAAACTCAAACTCGTTTGTGATTGGGGTCAGATCTTTTCCGGCAAAGGTAACTCCATTAAAAAGTTATTTAGGCAATCAGGTTAGTCGGACTGTGCTTTCGTTATTGGCAAGAAAGAAAATCGTTGATAGCCAATCAGGACTTCGTGGCTTTTCTATAGAGATCGCCAAACAATTTTTGCATATTCCTGATCCCGGCTTTGCCTTTGAAACTGAGGCCCTTTTGTGGGTCCTGCAAAACACAAAAAATATGGCACAAATTCCTATCCAAACAATCTATTTTGATAAGAATCAAGGTACACATTTCCATCCAATAAAGGATACGTACAAAATCAGTAAAATCGCTGTTGCATATTTACGTAGACTCATTAAGAATAAAGGTAATGCTACCAAAACTAAAAAATAATTTTATATACCTAGGTCTATTATGCCTACTAGTAATAATCGCATATATACCCAGTTTTTCTGGTGTATTTGTTTTAGATGATAGCGTTCATATTTTAAATCACCCTAATTTAGTTTTAGTGCAAGATTGGCAGTCTTGGTTATTAGGCTTTTTTAGACTGGGAAGACCCATTGTTGATGTTTCGATTTATATCAATCACGCCATCTCTGGATTTGATACATGGTCTTACCACGCCTTTAATCTTATCGTTCATCTTTCGTCTACTGTCTTTGTTTTTCTTATCGTTTGTCACATTCAATTATTAAAAAATAAGCCAAATCTTACCTTGGCTTTTTTTATTGCGCTTATTTGGGCTATGCACCCCATACAAACCCAATCTGTGACTTATATCATTCAAAGGGCAGAATCCTTGATGGGCCTATTTTATTTAGGTACAGTTTTTTTCTCATTACTGTATTTTCAAACAAGCAAGAGGTTATGGCTGATATTAGCTGTTGTGGCTTTTTATTTAGGGATAGGATCTAAACCGATCATAGTTACCGCGCCTGTTGCTGTTTTACTATTGCAGGTGTTTTTTTATTCAAACTCGTGGTTACAAAATATCAAAAAAGCCAAATGTCTATATGGTTGCTTTTTTCTGGGCTGGATTTTATTAGGTCTACAACTAGGTCTGGCACCTTTAGATAATACAGCAGGCTTTTCTGTAAAAAACATTAGTCCGTTAGATTATTTTTTATCACAATTTAAGGTTATCACTTTTTATATATACCAAGTTGTCTGGCCCAACCAATTGGCCCTTGATTACAGCTGGTCAATGCCAAAAAATATTTTTTTAGAAATCATTATACCTGGAATTTTTATTGGTTTGCTTTTGGCGGGTGGAGTGTACGGCTTTATAAAAAGAAAAATTTGGGGATTGCTCCTACTTCTTTATTTTTTACTTCTTTTGCCCTCCTCTAGTTTTATCCCTATAAAAGATATTGTCTTTTTACACCGCTTGTATTTACCACTCTTACTGCTAGTTGCACTGTTTGTGTATTTATTGTTTTGCTACCTTCCAAGGGTTGTTTGTTATCTTGCTTTTTTAATCGTATCAATTGCACTCGCAACGCAAACTTACCAGCGCAATCAAGTCTTTCAAAGCGAGGCTGGTCTTTGGCATGATGTACTAAGTAAGGTTCCTAATAACCCCAGGGCGCAAAACCAATTAGGACTACATTTGTATTATCTTGGAGATAAAAAGCAAGCGCATATACATTTTCTAAAGGCGTTAGAGATTGAGCCAGAAAACCCAGGGCCACTTATGAATGTGGCTAGTTATCATATGGATCTAGAGGACTACGAAAAAGCTTCAGAATATTTAAATAAAGCCATACATATGGATCCTACTTTAATGCAAGCGCATTTTAATCTAGGTATCATTGCCATGAGGCAAGATCGTATGGATGAGGCAGGTTCATACTTTAAAAATGCGATAGAATTAAAACCTGACTATTTAGATTCTTATGTCGGTATGGCAGTGGTGTATTTAAAAACAAATAGATTAGCAGAAGCAATTAACGCGATTGATTTTGTTT
>JBBKWS010000159.1:0-4547 GCA_037969075.1 Bdellovibrionales bacterium
TACTAATGGAATTAAAAAAATACTCTTATTCATGTTTCCCCCTTTTTGGCCCCAGTACTTAGAGAGGCAAAGGTTGTGCCATGAAATTAATTTGTAAGAATTTTTTACGCCACCATGAATATAGTGCTCAATAGAGCAAGTAAAACATTGCGTGCTGTTTTTTTAATCTGTTATTTAAATAAAAAAGGACAAGTTGTCCCTAGATGCAAACTTGTCTAGGGCTATTAGGATACTAAAGCTAAATCTATCGATTTTATTTCACCCCCTTTTTAATCATCTAACGAGCGAGTATCACAAAAATAAAAACGCCGATTTTTGATCAGCGCTTTCTTGGTTTTATTTTGGCTTATTCACTAATGAATTAAATCAGAGTTTGATATCGACGTTTTACTTCGTCTATAAATTTTTTAACTAAACTTTTGGTGGGATTAAATGGAATTTCAATTTCAGGACCCCAGTTTTTATCTTCTCTTGCATCTGCCCATCTGCGATCTTCTTTTAAATGAAAGTGCAGAAATCCCTGATTCTTAAAATAAAAGATTCCAGGCTTTGGCTCCTTAATGTTTGAAAGGCTTCTGATTTCAGTTAAAATTGGTTCAATATCCTTTAGCTGTTCATAAGGGCAACGTCCCATTAAAGACCCCACTCGTTTTTCCAGCTATCAGGTAGCTCGAAGTCACCAAATGCTGCATATGTTGACCATATTCCAATATGCATACATTCATGTTGAATAAGGACGTGAGTGTATTCTGTAAATGTCATATTCACTCCAAAGAAGTTCAACTTAAAATCTGCGACTCCTTTTTTCTTTAGAATAACAAAGGCTTCTCTGCATCGTCCATCCATTATTTTAAGAGCTTCAAGAATGGCTTGTTTCTCTAAAGGGCCTGAATAATGCTGAGGTTTCTTTGAAAAATCTACGGCTTGATTCAAAAACCCATCAATGTATACACCGTATACTCTAACTACATGACTAAATTGTTGAGACAAAGGAGCGTATTTAGCATGATGAGTGTAGTTCCATTTATCCTCTGGAACTGCTTCTATAAAATCTGTTGTAATTTTTCGATTATAGAACCATGTCTTCTCGAACTGCTCAACAATTTCTGAATCTGTCATAAGCCCCCTAAGCACCGATGTAAGTAAAACAAAAAGATAAAGAAGTAAATCAAAACTAAATCATCAAAAGCTAACCATCACATATAAACGCACAGACTTCTTGATTCAAAGCAGCAAAGAAGTTCTATTTTTTATTTTTGTTCTGCGCCAGCAAGAGAGAGCTTAAAACCCAAAGCACTGATCGTGTGACGAGTACTTTGAATTAGATTAGTCTCGAGTGAGACCTTCTATAGAATTAGTTGGCAACGTCGCAGAAGGAAATTTTTAAATCCGAACCCTCTCCTTGCAATATGGTATAGCCATTCTTTTTCTTACGAAGCATATACTCGTCTAATATATACATAATAGAATGCGCATCAGTTGTATGAATAACAGTGGCATAGCCACTAATAATTCGACCGGGATAGGGTGCAAGGTCGGTGATCTTTAGCTTCACATCATCTTCGATGACTGTCATTTCCACCTTCTTTCTGTCTGTGCAAGATAGTTGTATTATGTCTGCAAATGCTGACGCAGAATAAGTAAGTGCTAAAAAAATAAAAAGTGATTTCATATTGCCCCCAGTTTGTTGATTACTTGAATGTCCTACATTCACTTGTTGCAATCCTGAAGCCAGTATTTTGGTTGCAGAATGACACCTCTACCGTCGGCGCCAGTGGTGTTTTTTTTAGCACTGATAACATGGCTTTGGATGAGGGACGATTTCTTGCCAATACCTTCTTAATTTTATTTTGGCTTATTCACTAGGGATTTTGGTGGCGCAGTATTTTAAAGAATGGCCAAAGAGTGATACCCAATAAGCTTGTATTACCATCAGCTCAAATTACCATTTTACAAGACAAACTTCGATGTTAGCTCCCGGTCCCATGGCAATTAAGACGCCAAGATCACCATTTTGAATTGTTTGTTCCTCATAAAGACGGTTTAAACTCACTAAAAAGCTGCCCGATGAAAGGTTTCCATAATCTCTCAATACAGATGTCGTATGTCGTACTTGATAATCATTGAGGCCTAAACTTTCTTGAGCGCCTTTTATCACTGCACCTCCGCCAGTGTGTAATACCCAATGTTTAATATCATTTGTATCCAATTTATGGCGTTTTAATAAAGACCTCACGGGATGAACCATATTTTGTCCAACCACAAATGGAATGTCTTTACTTAGATAAAATGACCATTTGTTTTGCTCTAGATTCCAATCATATCGCATAGCCTCAGACTGTTCAGGAATAATATAAGATTCAAAATCTAATATATTCATAAGTGAATCCGCATAGAGCCCATGCTCCATTTTAATTTTTGATGATGTATTCACATTTGTGCCTTTCAAAACAATGGCCACGGCTCCATCGCCAAACAAACTATTTACAATTCCTGTTCGAATTGTTTCATCTTTAACATAAGATGCTGAATTAATTTCGCAACAGAGTATCACAGCAATTTTTGTTGGATTTTGTGCAATGTAGTTTGTTGCAGTTTGCAAAGCATTCATGCCTGCATTACAGCCCATCCCCACAATATCCAAGCGATATAAATTTTGGCGCATATTTAAGCTCTTTGAAACTATCGAGGATACTCCCGGTACTGCAAAACCCGAAGAAGTTACTGCAATGAAGTGATTTACGTCTTGAGCAGAAATGCCTGCGCTTTTGAGGGCAGCTTCGGTAGCCCTTACGCCTATGTCACGTATTCCTTTATGAAATTTTGCATGTAACTCTACGGGAGACTCATAGGGTAAAACTTGAGTCTCTGTATCCACAGGAGGTAAATAAAGATAGCGCTTTTTAATATGACCTGAGTTCATCAGTTTATGTACAACTTTATTTTTAATTCCAAAAATCTTAGCAATTTCTTGTTGACTATAACTCTGGTCAGGAAACGCCACGGCACAACCCATTAATTGTGCTAACGGATATTTATGAATCGATTTTTTATATTTTTTGAATTCCAATGTGGTGACTTGTAGCTGCATATCGCCCTCCCTAATATGCATAAATTAACAAAGACTCATATATAAGTATATTTGACATATACATATACTTAACATAGGTAATTACTTATGAAGTTTAGAATCAACGATCTTACAAATTTTTTAAAAACTACCACAGCTCCCACTATGAGTGAGGCCGCAAGACAGATGGGAATTACCCAGCCTGCCTTGTCTGAATCCATAAAACGTTTAGAAAAAGATCTTGGGCAAAATCTTTTTTATCGCACAAAATCCGGTATAAGCCTGAGCCCATGGGGAAAAATCTTATTGGAAAAATCTAAGCCCTTAACTTTTGCAATCAATGATGTGGAGTCAATTCATAAAAATAATCCAAATCAAGTACAGCCTCGTATAACAATTGGATGTCATGCTGTTGTAGCGGCCTATACTCTTCCCAAAGCCTTTTTGCTGTTAGAAAATATATTTCCACACTTCACAGTTGATATAATACACGGTGCCTCTCGAGTTATGCAAAATTATGTTCAACAAGGTAAAGTTGATATTGCAGTGGTTATAAATGCCGTCTCTGCACCTGATTTAGTTATTAAAAAGGTCAGCCAAGATGACGTCTGTGTATGGAAAAAAAGAGGCTTAAACGAGCCACCTCCCAGGTTAATTTGTAACACAGATATTTATCAAACTCTTAATATCTTACGTAAGTGGAAGAATTATCCCACAGATATGATTAACTCAGAAAGTCTCGAGCTGATTTCATATATTACTGCAAAAGGATTAGGCTATGGCATTATCCCAAATCGAACTATTGACTTGTTGAAACTTCCTTTAGAAAAAGTAAAAGAACTTCCTACTTATAAAGATCTAATTTACTTAACTTATCGTCCAGAGTTTGGAAAAAGCGAATATGAACGAGCTGTCATAGAATCATTAGCTGCTGCATTAACGCCAAAACAGTGAAATTCATTTTTGCCGAGTAGAATGCTTTTGGTTCTTAGAAAGATCTCCTTTGAAAGTGACATAACTCAAATATTTATAAACCATAAATCATATATAAACGCACTGGCCTCTTACTCAGAACCAAAAACAAGAAGCCACTACTTCTTATTTTTATTCTGCGCCTGCGAAAACGCGGCAGCGAAGGTTCCTAGACGCTGGGTGTTTTGGTGTTCTCTCCACGATTCATCTTGCGCTTCGGTCGGAAGGCCTAAAGAAATTTTTCTTTCTTCATACTTTAGTTCATCAATCCTAACTTTAATCGCATCACCTTTGCGCTTTGATTCATAAAGTCCCGCCTCTTCACTGTCGCGCCACTTGGATTTAGGAAGTAATCCATTGATCCCACTAGCTAACACCACAAACAAACCAAAGTTTTCTTTTTTATCAACCGTTCCATCAACAATCGCCCCTACAGGAAACTGCGTTGGTACCTGTGTCCACGGATCCATCGCCCCGCCCGCCTGTTTAATAGATAGAGAAATTT
>JBBKWS010000160.1:0-2769 GCA_037969075.1 Bdellovibrionales bacterium
GTTTGTACCCTACCTCCTGTTAGTACAGAAGGTAATGTTTCTTGTGTAGACGGAAATTGTGATGAACCAAAACTTCCAATAACTGATCCTAATAAGTGTCAGTATAAAGTTGGTGGTAAAGTTTTAGAGTTTGATTGTGTATGTAAGAATAATAATAAAATATATCCACTTGCAGCTTTTTCACATCCATCAACAGCAAAGCCTTATGACTCGGAGTTCGAGCAAGAACTAAATGCAGATGCTGCGATTGCAATTTGTATGCATCAAAATATGTCTACAGGTTTGGGTAGTAATGGCCACTTGGGTTGTTCAGGCCCTGAAGATGCCGGCAAACGCTCTGGCTCGGGGTATTGTTTTACGCCAGAATATTATACGGATACATTTAAAGCCTTTCAAGAAGCAGCGGCTTGCTTTGGATTAAATCAAGAAGAAAAAAATCAAATGTTTGCTAAGATAGCAGTTGAGTCTAAGTTTCATGCTGATGCAGTTAACCCAGGTGATCCTAGTGTGGGTATAGGGCAAATTCATTATGCAACTGGCAAAACTGGAAACGAATTAAAAAATAGTAATAAATATGATTCGTACCTTAAAACTGATGCTTGTAAATCTAAGTTTCAATCGCTCCGCGGAGAGCTAGGTAGATTTTCAATAATTAATAGTAGTAGTAATCATCTATGTAGTGCGACGCAGAGTCCAGAGCAAGGAATGTTTTTAGCTATGGCAGTTTTTAAAAATAAAAAAGATGCTGTTAACGCATTACTAAATAGGACTTGTAAAGGTCTAACGAAAAAAGCCAAAGATGCGTTTGGTACTGTAGATGAAACATTAAAAGCAAGACTAACAAGCTTAGCATATAACATGGGCGAAGGTAACGTTGAAGGTGTTGTGTGTAGTTACTTACAGGCAAAAGAAACTACCAGCAGTAGCTACAAGAGCAAAAGATGGTGGACCTTAAAATTTGATAGAACGAATATTCTAACAGGTGGGACTGACATAGATGCTGATACCTCTACAAAGCCGACAAAAGGATTTTGGGGATTAGTTCAAACTTATTATAATGATGTGGTTAACAGTAAGTGGAAAAGAGAGTGTATTAGGGGTGGAAAGAGCAGAGAAGAGTGCAGTCAGCTAAACTATGTATATGCCATAAGTAATAGAAGTAAGGCTACTAGTAAAGCAACGGGTGTTGAATGTCCAAAACCATAATTCTTATCATATTTTTATCATTACCAGCATGGTCTGCAACAGATGTTAGACCTACTTACTCTAAACAAGTTATGAATCAGTTTATGCAAAAAGTTAAAAAACAATCTTCAAAAAAAGATCGATGGGCTTCCTTTGAAGCTATGAATAAAGATTTAGAGTCAGAAAAAATAGTGATTACCAATGAAGACCAATTGATTTACATGAATAGTTTAATGGTAGCTCTAGATGTAATTAAAGAAAAAGAATTTCAAGCTGGCAAATGTAAAGAGATGTCAGACACTATGGACGAAAAATTTTTACCAAAAGGTATTTCAGTTAAAAATGGTGCTAAGCACTATCAAGATGCTAGAGCTGTACTAGTTGCTCTTTGTAAATAAAAAAGCGAACCCGCAGGTTCGCTCTTCAAAAATCAATATATTAAAAAATTAATACACGTACAAAATATCGCTACAACGACTTTGATAGCTTACATCTCTTAGTGCCATCTCGCGAGCTTGTCTGTCGTAATATCTTTGACGGCGGTAGTAATCGGCGCGTCTGTAAAAATCACGAGTCATGTTATCGATTTCCCAACTAGATCCGCAAACTCTTCCGCGACGAGTCCATTCACGGGCCATGCTTTCTCCTGTTGGACGGATGTGACCAAGTCCCATTCGGTCAGAGGCAAAATTAACAATTTGGTAGTAAACTTCTCGGGCTTCATTCGGATCGTATGGCCCACCAGGTCCTGGGCGGGGAGTTGGACGTGGGTTAAAATCATTTACTACTGCTTCTACTCTAAATTTTCCGCGACTGCCACGTAATGAGCTGCGAACTTGCAGCTCAAGGCTGTTAATAAAATCCCTTGGGTCTAACCTTGCTATTGCCATATCAGAATCACGTAAATCTCTTTGTAGACCATATAAATTCTCTACGCTGCGATCAGAAAAAACTCTAGCACTTTCAACTGTGGTTACGTCTTCAATATTTATAATGCGAATTTCAGATATGCCTTGTCTGTAAAGATTGATAACTTCGGTATTACCATATTTTTCGGCGCGGTAGGTGCCAAGATCTAAAACCTCTGCTGCCTGTAAATGGAGTGTAAAACATAGAACGAATAAACTAATAAGTTTCATAATACCTCCCTGGTAGTATTGACTAAAAGTTTAGAATGTCAGATTAAAAATACAAGGATTATTAAGGAGTAACCCAACCGTCATCACCAAAAATCTGAAGTTGCGAGGACTCAAAAAATAAATCTTCGCCGCCTGGATTTGTCAGAATGGCTTTTTGAGTAACAGATCTTGCTTGTATTCCAACTTCCTTTACGCTCTCTGCATGAACAGATTGTTTTATACGTAACCTGCTATTTTGTGGAATGTAAAAGTTAAGGGTTTGTGACTTCAGGTGGGTAAGCACCGGATTTCCTCTTCCTAAAAACTGAATATTTCCTTGTTTAAACCTGGCGTAGACTTTGCCCGAGGGATACCACAAAAGCGCATCGACTTGATTGGCTAAGCTTGATTGTAAAACAAAATCTTTTTGATCCATGGCGAATGCCCTAACAATGTATGCGCCGCC
>JBBKWS010000161.1:0-6443 GCA_037969075.1 Bdellovibrionales bacterium
TCTCGTTTATAGATTTGCTATCTCGGTCAACAATACATACCACAGCCATAGTACTTATATTTTCTCAGGCCTTGTCTAAAATATCTACAAAAAGCACAGCTTTCTACTAGGCTAAAGTACAATTTATTAGACTGTATCAATGTAATTCGGCTTATATTTGGATTCTTAAATAAAAATTTGATTTTTTAAGGTCTTTACACTTATACGAAGCTTGTGGCTGATGGACTGTTAAATAAAAAAAGGACAGCTCAGCTGTCCTTTTTTTACATCTATTTCACTGCACTTTATTTATATGTTACAGCTATATCTGATTTGTACATTCGTCCCTTGATTAAGACCTGGAGTAAACTCTACTCGGCCAGGGAAAGCTTGGATATTAGTAAATCCCGGTGGCAATGGATCAATTCCTAATCTAAAGCTGAAGTTACCATTGCTGTTTTGTAAATCGATAGTAATCGGTCTGTCAGGATTATTAGTAATAATATCACATGTCTTATTCAATGGAACATCACCTTGTGCTCGACCAGCTATGTAGTTACTGATTGTGCTTAACTCAGAGCTATAGTTAGAAGAACAGATGTTTCCAACGATACCTTTAAAAGTAGGATCCTTAGATATATCGTCATACATCAAACCGAAAGTAGCATCACCAAAAATTTGACCGTTCGGTTGCACTTGCGTTCTTTGAGCATTGTAACAGCCAGAGTTTCCTGGTTGTACGATTAATGAATGGACTGAAATTGTCTTGTTACGGTTTGAGTTAACTTGGTTCCATACTGATAGTAAATTTTCTTTTCTATCTCGTGGCATAATATTTAATAGACCGGCAGTCGCTGGGTTTGTATTGTTTGCTTCTCCGCCACTTCTAACATCTTCATCAGTTAACATGATAATCGCTACATGCGTTGAGTCACTTCTTACTAAGCCACTGTTTGCGCTATTTTGTAAGGCCATACTTGCTGTTAAAATCCCTCTTTCATCAGAAAGACCTTGTTGTTCAATCTCGATAGCGTCTCTAAATAAATTTAAAGCGTCAGATTGACCTTCGCGAAGGATATAAGATCCATTATAAAAAGGAACTAGTTTACCATCTTGTAAGTTTGCATTTGGAGTAACCGTTGGTGCAATAGATTGCTCTCCATTAGCGTTACGATTTGCATTACTTACATCCATAGTAGTAATACCTAATTGCCAGTTAAATCCTGATAGTCTGTTAATAAATGTATTAAATCGATTACCCATTTCGCGTTGTTCGTATCTCATTGTACCCGAGTTATCATTAACGATAAGTACATCTACCTTTGCTGGAGCAACTGTATAAGCTGATGTGTACTCAGCTAAGTTAGGGCCGATTGGGTTACAAGATGCTGCGTCTAAGTCTCCGCATACTGCTTTTTCGTCTACATCAAATGATACCGGTGAACAGCCGACCATAATCCCTAGTCCGGTTGTCAGTACCACAAATGCTTTAAGTATCCATTTCATCACGTTATTTCTCCTGAAAAAAAGTCCATCGTATATCTATACTCCAATCTTTGTGCCAAACTGAGACGATGCTAACCTATTAAAAACACATGGCTTTCTATTGCATTACAATAGCCCTAAGTGACCATATTCTGATTCGGTAACATTTTACGGCACCCTGCCAGTTAGATTGAATTGGTCTTATGCTGCCCTCTCTATTTACCGATAGTCTTATATGAGAAGTATTCTAGCCATCTTACTTTTGTCCATAGGTACATTTTCAGCCTCATTCTTGCTGCTAAAAAATGACCTGTTCGATAAAGACATCGAATCCCTTGTTGTTGAAAAAGTATGGCAAAAAGATATGGATCTATTGATTGAGAAAAAACAACTCCCCGCTTCGTGGAAGATGATACGTGAAATTCGCGTTACCGCACTAAGCCCAAAAGCTGCTAGATGGCTTAGAAACTCAAAGATACCTGTGCATTTAAACCCCAAAGGCATCTATCAATTAGAGCTAACTGTAGATCATAACGAAGAGCCAGACTCTATCGCAGTGATTACAAGTTATAATTTAATTGATCTTAAATCAAAAAATACTCTTTGGGAATTTGGCAGAACCTATAATATTCCTAATAAAAAATGGCTGAACCGTGCTGAAAAATGGTTAGCTGTTGCTAGGTCATTCTTTCCTGAAAGTCGGGAGTATTCATCTGTAGCGCCAGATGCTAAAATCGAAGACACTGAAAATATAAACCCAGAAGTAGTTGATGCCGAAAAAAAAGCTGACTAATTATTTACTTAACATTGCAAATTCTTTTGCAAAATAAGTTAAAATAATATCTGCCCCTGCTCTTTTTATACTTAAAAGAACTTCATTCATCACTTTATCATGATCCAGATAGCCGGCCTTCGCCGCCGCCTTAATCATAGAAAATTCGCCACTCACATTGTAAGCAGCAATTGGTAAATTTGAATTTTGCTTTAACGTTTGAATGACATCTAAATATGACAGCGCTGGTTTTACCATTAAAATATCAGCACCCTCTTCTGTATCTAGCTCTGCTTCTAATAAAGCCTCTCTTATATTTGCAGGATTCATTTGGTAAGTTTTTTTATCTCCACTTTTTGGAGCTGAATCAAGTGCATCTCTAAACGGACCATAAAAAGCTGAAGCGTATTTTACAGTATATGACATTATCGATGTATCTGTGTAACCAGCTTCTTCGAGTGCTTTTCGAATAGATCCTATTCGACCGTCCATCATATCTGATGGACCAATAATATCTGCCCCCGCTTGCGCTTGCATGACAGCCATTTCTGCCAATCGACTTACGGTTTCATCATTTATGATTTTACCATCTTTAACTATCCCGTCATGGCCATCAGAACTATAAGGATCAAGAGCCACATCCGTCATGATGCAGGCTTCTGGCAAACTTGTCTTAATTTTTCGAATTGCCTCTAGATATAAATTATCTGCCTTAGTAGCATGTGAACCGATAGAATCTTTTAAGCTATCATTAACCAATGGAAAAAGACAAAATGATTTTACACCAACCTCTAAACACGCTGTAATTTCTTTAACCAATAAATCTGTAGAAAATCGGCAAATGCCCGGCATAGATTTTATCTCTTGCTGTGTATTTACCCCGTCTAGCATAAACATAGGGTAAATCAAATTCTCCACACGCAGCTGTGTTTCTTCTACTAGATTACGGATGACTTGCGACTTTCGATTTCTACGCGGTCTTTTTAGTAGGCTCATGCTTGCTTTTTATACTGTATTCGACAATCCGTCTATTGCTTTTGAAAAAAAGGACGAAAAATCCTATTTTTATTGTCACATTCGGCTCAGAATAGCAAACTAACAAAAAAAACAAGGAGAGATCATGGCCACTAAGTTAAAGGCTCCTAAGAATAAAGCTGAAGAGATTTTAGAAATAGGCTTAATGCCAATTCAACGTTTTATGTCCCTAGAAGCAGCAAGTGGAATCTTATTAATCATTAGTACCATAGTTGCCTTGATATGGGCCAACTCTTCCGCTAGGGACTCGTATGTAGCACTTTTTCAGGCAAATATTAGTCTAAGCATTGGTAATCTAGTTTATCTTGAACACTCCTTTTTAGAGTGGATCAACGATGGACTGATGGTTATTTTCTTTTTTGTAGTAGGACTAGAAATAAAAAGAGAACTCACCATTGGCGAGCTCTCTACTCCAAAAAAGGCAGCTCTTCCGATTTTTGCAGCCATTGGTGGAATGGTTGTACCGGCTTTAATCTACCATATGTTTAATATGGACGGTGCTGGAAAAAGTGGTTGGGGAATACCTATGGCAACAGATATTGCTTTTGCTGTTGGTGTGCTCACTTTATTAGGTAAACGTGTCCCATTTTCTCTTAGAGTCTTTTTACTTGCGCTTGCCATTGTAGATGACCTTGGAGCAGTTCTTGTAATTGCAATGTTTTACACAGAGCAAATATCAGGGCCAGCATTAGGCACAGCAGCAATACTATTATGCTTTAGCATTTTAATGAACAAAGCAGGAGTTAGAAATATTTTTGTATACTTAGTGGTAGGTATATTTATCTGGCTCGCCTTTTTAAAATCTGGCGTTCACGCAACCATAGCAGGAGTTATCTTAGGGTTTATCACCCCCATTAAAGCCTGGTTTGATAAAGATTTCTTTGTGAAACAAGTAACTGATATTACAGATAAGGTACAAAAAAGATTAAAAGGGGTTCTTGGGACCAGCCACAAAACGCCAATCCCGCCTGAGGCTATGCATACAATGGAAGAATTGCAGTTTTTAACAAGAGAAGCGATTTCACCTCTTGATAGAATCGTGCACGCGCTTCATCCGTGGGTTATGTTTGTTATCATGCCTTTGTTTGCTCTAGCAAATGCAGGGGTGTATTTAGGTAATATTGATATCAATGAGGTCATGCATAACTCCATTACTATCGGTACTTTTTTAGGCCTAGTTGTAGGTAAGCCAATTGGTATTATTATTACCTGCTTACTGGCTGTAAAACTAAAAATGGCTACGCTGCCAGAAGGTGTGAATTGGGCGCAGATATTTGGTGTTGGTGTATTGGGCGGGATTGGCTTTACCATGGCTCTTTTTGTAAGCCACTTGGCTTTAAAAGCGCCAGAGATTGAAATGTACTCTAAAGTGGGAATTCTAACAGCGTCACTTGTTACTTCTGTTGTAGGATTTTTTATTTTAGCAGTTTCTACCAAAAAGAAAGCTTAATTATTGGGCTTTCTTTAGCTATGTAAGTTCTCCCTGGCCTTTGATTTTAAGATTTTTACTTGATCAGAGGCAGGCTAGCCATTAGGATGCCCTTCATGACGATCTCGTAGCTCAGCTGGATAGAGCATCTGCCTTCTAAGCAGAGGGTCGCACGTTCGAGTCGTGCCGGGATCGCCAGTTTTCAATCTCTTGTTATATCTTTAATACCACAAAAAACAGTGTTCCTGATCTCACAGACCACAACAAGGTCCGAACCCAATTGGCTCTCACTAAGAGTTTGATCTTTGAAGGTGTGAATTGTTTTGAAAGACTATTATGAAGTGGAATGCTTATAAATGCCGTATGTAACCAAATCGCTATTAGTCCTAAAAAATTTAATACATACAGTAAGTTTCCAGCATTATACCATAATAGCAAACTCCCCGAGAGCAGTTCTATAAACATAACGGGACCAACTATATAAGTAATATTCTTGGTATGATAATCATGAAACTCACTCGCCTTCTCTTTATCTACATAAATATATGAAGGATAATTTAAAATTTGAATAATCCAAATCACCCCCGTCATAAACGCGCAGGTAAAAAAATGAATTACAAAAATAGCATTAATAAAAATTCCAGATTTTTGAAGTAATAAATCAATCATTAGATACCCAGCCTAAGCCATTTGATGTACATGAATCACCCTATAATAAAGCATCAATACAAACAAAGTCCCCGTAATAAAAGTAGGAATAAAGAAACCAGCATAGCCAAAGTAAGTAAATATAAAGCCACCGGCAACAGAGCCAAAACCAAAAAATAGAATAATCCCAAGCCTCATAAAATTGGCTCTTCCTTCACCACTAAAATCAGCACCTATTTTATTTTTATTTAACACGCGAATAATTCCAATACCTAAATCTGTTGTTATACCTGTAAGATGAGTAGTTCTTATTACTGATTTTGATACTGAAGTGATAGTCCCATTTTGAATGCCGCAAACCAAACATAGAAGCATTAATAACAAGTAGTCTCTTGAATAAGTGAGAGGTTCTCCAAAGGTGCCAAAGATACCCTGCACTCCGCCTACTGTAACAATCAATAACAGAAAAAACATTATTCCAAAAGTAATATAATACTTAGGAAGCTTATGAAGCTTAAGTCTTAAATCCACCAGGCAACCACTGAGCATGCTGCCAAATAAAAAGAAAAACGGGACAGCTAGCATTCCAAAGGCATGACCTGCTTCAGGCTGAATTACCTCTAGCCCAAAAAAAGTGGCAAAGCCTGTAACGTGAGATACAAAGCGGTGGCAAGCCATAAAGCCGCCAATATTTAAAACTCCAGCCTGAAATGCCATGGCCATCCAAATAGCCACATTACTTTTACTGTATTGAGAAATAGATTCATTTCCATAAAGCATCAAACAATCCTAACATTAAAAGCGCTCGATATCATCTTCGCCAAAATAGGTCCCCGTTTGCACCTCAATAAGTTCTAATGCAGTGTCTGAAGTACATTTAATAAGATGCTTAACACCAGACTTTACAAAAATAGATTCTCCGGCCTTTAAACTATGAGTAACTTCATCAAGCACAACCTCTGCTTGTCCCTTAAGTATAATCCAATGCTCTTGTCTGCTTTTGTGTGATTGATACGAGATCGATTGACCAGAGAGTACCTTTACTTTTTTAACTTTAAAAGTGTCTTCTTCTTCTAAAACACAAAACTCTCCCCA
>JBBKWS010000162.1:0-3404 GCA_037969075.1 Bdellovibrionales bacterium
AGTCATGACAGTTTTTATAGCGCTATGATTGATTCTGAGGGGAGATTGATTGTATTTGGAAATTCTGATGCTCCTGGAAATGGTTATAATACGGGGCAGGGATTTGTTGCACGCTTTAACCAAGATGGAAATTTTGATATAACTTTTGGAACTAACGGAATATTTATGTATAACCTTGGGGGAACAGGTTTGGCTGACGCATCGTTAGCTAATAAATATGATAGTTTTAGAGCTATAGTAGAGCATTCGGATAAAAGTTTATTTATTGCGGGTAACTCCTACAACATAGCCGGTGGTTCTGAAGCGTTCATTGCAAAGCTAACCCCGAACGGGACTTTAGATACTGCATTTAATGGGACAGGATTTACGCTGTTTAATCATAATGGTACTGGTATAACAGGCGTCGCTAACGCTACAAAATATGACGAATACTCAACCCTACATATTACAAGTGATAATAAAATAGTTGTGGTGGGCCGTTCAAAAAATGCGACAGGTGGATACCAATTGATTCAAGGAAAGTTTAATTTTGATGGCACACCATATGTTTCATTTAGTGCGACTGGTGTTAGTACACTTTCGTACAAAGGTGGATCTACCATTGCCGGTGCAACGGGCGCAGCGCAAAGAATCTACTTTGGAAATTCTACACATGTTTTTTCTAATGATGGGACAAAATTTTACATCAGAGGAAGTTCAAGAAATGCTTCTAATGGCTATGATGGATTTGTATGTAGGTTTACTATTGCTACATTCACTATAGATACTAGTTTTGGAGACCAGGGCTGTTACATACTAAACAATAATTCCGCAGGTCTACTCGGTGCCCCTGCAAATACTAAATCTGAGCACAATTCTGGTATCAAGATTAACACCGACGACAGTATAATTCTTGCAGGCAGAGGGTCGGGCGGCGGTTATTATGGATATGTTTTTAAATTAAATAGTACTGGCCAACTAGACACAAGTTTTGGCACCAGTGGGTATGTCATTAGGGGTCCCAACGACTGGTATACAGCTCTTTATATAGATAGCAGAGGGCGTATTCTTGTTGGTGGCGAATATCTCGATTCTAACGGAAATTGGCCTCTTGGCATCACTCGATTTTTGCCAGACGGAAGTCTTGATTTATAGATAACAGAATTTGTAGATTAAAGGTATCTCCTAACTATTTCGATAAGTTAGTGTATGTTTTCAAAAAATAAAAATATATTGTATGTAGTCTTAATTCTAATTTCTGCAGGATTATTTTTTTTAAATACAACAGATGATCAATCGATTGAAATCACTATGATAAAAGAAGATCTACAGACACCGAAACCTGTTGTTACCGAGTCTACTCCAGAAAAACCTGTTTTCAGTTCAAATGAATATAAATATGAAATTTGGAAAAATAGGCCGACTTCGGTTACAGAAGGTTTCGAGCCTGTAAAAAAAGCTATTCTAAATTGGTCGGAAGCTATTACCCCCAATACCTACTATCAAGTTCAAGTTTCTGACAAAGAAGATTTTTCAAATCTCGAGATAGAAGAAAATTTATATATGAATACAGCTTCAGTAGATATACCCGCGGGAACACACTACGCTAGAGTTCGCTCTTATACAAAAACTCAAACGTCGATATGGAGTGAGTCAGTTAAGTTGAGTGTGCGTAGTGCTACGCCAATGAGCCTAACATCTACTGACCATAAAAAGGAAATACGCTTAGATTGGGATAATAATGAAAACTCATTTGAATATTTAAATAAGCGAAACATTGCTACGGTATATAGTCAGGATGTAGAGCTTCCGAAAAGGGACCTTAAAAAGATATATCAGTCCGATAAGACCATATCTATAGCAAAAGCTAAAATTGAAAAGCCATTTGTAAAAAGAAAAAAAGGAATTTCTGCTAAAACTAATATTGGTATCAGTATATTTTCTGCAAGCTATATTGCCCCTTCATTCTCCGGCGGGGTTAGCTTTTCTGGGGTTTCTTTTAATGCGACATCTCTAGGGCTGGGCTACAATTGGAATAAGAGCTACTTGGGAGCGACCTATACTTTAGCTCCAATAAAAATAGAACCAGAGGCAGGAATCACTTCTGATAAAGATAGCTTTAACCTTCAGACTATAGGAATAGAAGGGGTTTACTCATTAGGTAAAACAAATCAAAAATTTCAATATGCAATTCAGTACGGCGCAATAAAAGAAGCATCACCATTCTTTATCCCAGGCAATACAACGGATATATCTATTTCAGAAAACAGTATTTATTATGGAAAACTTGGTATTGTGACAACATATCAAAGTTCAAACAAATTAGATTATGTCTTCTCCGTAGCTTATGCTCAGCCTTTCAGTTCAAGCCTTTCAGGCACCTCATCATTTGATTTGCAGCCAACCTACTCATTACTAGGTAGTCTTGGCATGGATTATTCCATTTCTCCAAATGCTACTCTTGAGTTGCTATACTCAATCCAAAAAACAAGTTTTGATTACACTTATACCACTGCAAGTTTGGGCACGGTTAGCGGTAGTCGAGAAAGTGAAGAATCCAAGTTATTATTTGGATTTAAATATTTGTTTCCTAATAAATAATCTTTCAGCGCTTAAAATATTTTGAAAAAATTAGCATGGTGGTGCTAGACTGATTATATGAACGATTCTGAAAATATTCCACCAGTAGAAGTGCCATTTGAAGCCATTAGTGAAGATGCGCTTAAGGGATTGATTGATTCTTTTATTTTAAGAGAAGGCACCGATTACGGTAAAAATGAAGTGGATCACCAGGTAAAGCACTCGCAAGTTCATAAGCAGATTGCAAAGGGCGATGTTAAAATTATGTTTGATCCTAATACGGGTACAATCACCCTGATCAACAAATTACAGTGGCAAAAGTTATTTTCTAGATAGTTGGACTTGGTAACCTTATAAGCAACAAGTTTGATTTGAGGGCTCGACTAAAGTATAACGATCAGCTAATTTTACTCAAAATCACACATAAAATCTTTTAGAAAATAGGCTGGTTTGCCGATTAGTAAGTGCATGAATCTTATAGCTTTTTTACCATACCTATATATTTTGATCAGCCCTGTGCAATCGGCTGAGCTAGCTATTGACAAAAAGACAGAAAATCAAAACATCAAGGTTTCCTCTAATAGCTGTCCACAGGTTTTAATAGATCAAAACAAGGAAGACTCAAGAGATGGTTTTTTAGGAATATTAAAAAATAAAAAATCCACTTGTAAAGGGGCTGTAGCGTACCCTCAGACATTTCAAACGAAAGAAGATTTACGTTTAGAGTTAAAAGACAAATATAAAGCAAGGTTTAGTGTTGATCAAAGCTCTGCTATACGCAGATGTAGCGGTAGTGATGATAATGATAAATATCAAGTGGCTAAATTTTATTATAATGCAATCAG
>JBBKWS010000163.1:0-25612 GCA_037969075.1 Bdellovibrionales bacterium
CAAAAAAATCATATTAAGCCTGTATGGCAAGAGTCTGAAGATGTTGATGAGTTAAAAGAAAAGTTTTTGCAAAAGCTTCCTGCTAGAGGTGTAAAGGCATTTATCTTTTCTCAAAACACGAAACTGATTGGTTATATTCAGTATTACAGCGCACCTTCAATTGGCGGCGGGTGGTGGGAAAAAGAGCTTCCCGGTACTTATGGTATCGATCTTATGATTGGAGATGAAAAAAAAATGGATATGGGGATTGGTCATAATGTGATTAAAGAGTTTATTTCATTTATATGTAAAGTAGAGTCCGATGTGAAGTCAGTAATCGTTGATCCATAACCATCGAATGTAAAGGCAATTCGAGCATTTGAAAAAGCTGGTTTTATACAAGAGGCCAAAATGGAAACACTAAACGGTACGGCTATTTTAATGCGTTTTAAAATTACCTCCCACCACCAGTGATACAGATACTGATAAGGCATTGACGACAGAGATTCGAAAAAGCTTAGACATGTTTCAGACCTATATAAAGCAGCGCAATCAATTCTTTGTAGAAATGAGCCGAAGTGCAGAAAAGCCAACAGCGATTGTAATTGGTGCACTTCATATTAAAGATTTAGAGTCAAAGTTGCCCAAAGGATCTTTTGAGGTCTATTCTACTAAAGGCCTTAGAGGTGATGAAGATAAACTGATTCAAGAGTTAGAGAAGTTTTTGCAGGGGCTTTCCATCATCTTTAAGGATTTATTTACAAAGTCTGTCTTAACTGTAGCCCTCCATTAAACAGCTTTGTACTCCTTATGATGGATTAACCAAAGGGGCAGACATGAAATATCTATTGATTACTTTTATTCTTTGTATGCAGTCGTTAGCTTACGCGCAAGAGCGAAAAGTATGCGACGCTTTAGAGCTAGAGCGCGACGTGATCGAAGCGGAAAGAGACGGCGTCACTCCAGAAGGTTACTGCCGCTCGGGTGGAGGCTCAAATTGTAGTTTAGCAGATAATTACGGTGAGGCAGTTTGCCGCGTAAACCAAGGTTCTAATTGCAGTTTAGTTGATGAATTGGGTGAAGGTATTTGCCGTGCCATGAACGGCTCAAATTGTATTTTGGTGGATAATGTCGGCCAAGGAGTTTGTCGTGCTGCTGGCGGATCGAATTGTTCTTTGGTTGAAAACTACGGCGAAGGTATTTGCCGCGCCATGAACGGCTCAAATTGTATTTTGGTGGATAATGTTGGACAAGGTATCTGCCGAGGTCTAAGTGGTTCTAACTGTAGTCTTGTAGATACTCCTGAAGAAATTAGAGAGTGGCGTTTAGAACTTAGAAAATTTTGTCGTTAAAAATAAAAGGCTGGGTGAACCGGCCTTTTATTGATTGCGAAGGTAACTACTTCTTGCCAACTTTGCCGGTGTGGTTTTTCCAGTTGTAATCTGGGTTTTTGCCAAAACGATCTTTCCAATCGTCCCATTTTTTATTTATAAGAGTAGATATCTTTTCCTATATAAGTTCCTTTCCACTCGTAGCACTTTTGTTTGCCAATGCAATCAGTAGAAATAGTTAGATACCCATTGGCTTTAAGCCACTCGCCAATAAAGGAATCTATATGGCCGTGCAATAACCAAAAGTAGCGATTTACATGGCTGGATATATTTGAGCCTAAATCATCACACCTAGAACTATTTAATTCATCATCACTATCCATTATTTCAGGACATTTTGGGGATACATAATCTTCCAATTCGGCATAGAAATCATGTAAATTTGTATGTATATCAGTAGAAATTTCTTCTCCCAATTGGTTTAATGTTACACTCTTTAAGTGGTTTGAATTTTGATAGTGAATCGTTTTGTTACGAATTATATTTAGCTGATTTTTAGCGTATATCAAGCCATCCTCTGTCGGTTCTTGTGTGTAAGCTAGTAAAGGCCACTTGCTATCTTTAAAGTCGGGTATGGATTTATAGTCTATTAAGCACGGGTTGCCGTTTGCGGTTAATTCTACATTCACCATCTCGATCATTCGACGATGCATAAATAAAAAACTTTCGCCTTTTACAGATGTTTCTTTTATTAAGAAGGCTTTAGTATCGGATTGTGGTATCCATTTTGTATTAACATATGGAGTGATGGATTGTTTTACATCCTCCGTATATCCTTCCTCTGAGAAACTGCTGAAAATTGCATTCATTTTGTGCCAGCCATCGTGCCACTCTCTGTGTTTGCGGCTCGCTAACATTGGCCGTATAGAATTCATGGCTTCTTCTGTAATATTATCGCTGCAAGACCGGCAAACTTTAAACTCACTGCCTGAGGTATTACAAGTGACTATGGTTTTGCCGAAATTATTTGGGTGACTACTTTCCAAGTAGCTATTAAGCCAACCTAAATCAATGCTATAAATATTAAAATTGCCGCAAAAACTATTTTGCGCAAAAACAAGATTCATAGAAATAAATATTAAGTTTATTAACATATGATCTATTGATTATGGGAGTAAGTACTAAGGGTCTATATTATTAGGCAAATATGTAAATATTCTACTTCTTACCGACTTTTCCGGTGTGATTCTTCCAATTGTAATCTGGGTTTTTGCCAAAACGATCTTTCCAATCGTCCCATTTTTTATCGGTGTGATCGTGCTTAACAGTGCCACCTTTATCGAAGATGATCTTAGGCTTTTTTCCAAATAAAAAAGAGATGATGCCCATATAGTAACTCCTATAGATTCTGTTTTAGCTTATCTTTAAATAAACGTAAAGCAAGGCCACGATGAGAAATTTTATTTTTTTCAGCAGATGTCATCTCTGCGAGTGTTTTAGTGCTGCCCTCTGGCATAAAAACAGGGTCATAGCCAAAGCCACCCATTCCAGATTGCTTAACAGCGATAGTGCCCTTTAATTGGCCCTCAAAGGTGAACTCTTCTCCGCTTGGAGAGTAGGCCACAAGTACACATTTAAACTGAGCGTTGCGATTTGTTGTGCGAATTTGTAGCATCTTTATAAGCTTCGCCACATTTTCTTTGTCAGTTGCTTTTGCCCCAGCATATCTAGCCGAGTGAACTCCAGGTAAATGATTTAAACCTTCGCATTCTAGGCCAGAATCATCTGCTAGTACCCAAGTGCCTGGACGCATTACATGGATGGGTTTTGCTTTAATCCTGGCATTTGCCACAAATGTCTCACCCACTTCTTCAGGTGAAGAATAGTGAGGAATATCATTTTGTGCTTTAATAGTTATAGGTAGATCAGCAAGCAATGTGCGAATTTCTTGTAGTTTTCCTGGGTTAGAGCTGGCGATCCAGAGTTCCATAGATTTTAAACCTTTAGTGGGTAAAAATGTCCTATAATTTCACTTTGCTTTTGAAATAATACAGAGCAAGCATTGACTGCTAAGTCATACATTTCATCGAGCTCTTTTTTAGTAAACGGCTCAGCCTCTGCTGTGCCTTGTACTTCAATTAAACGTTTGTCGGATGTAGCAACGAAATTCATATCTGTTTCTATGGATACATCTTCTTCATAGCATAAATCTACTAAGCACTTACCCTCTTTAACACCAACGCTGACTGCGGACACATAGTTTGTAAGAGGAATTTCTTTTATTAAATTTTGTTGTTTCAATTGATTGAAAGCTAGTGCCATAGCTACAAAGCCACCGGTCACGGCAGCGGTTCTTGTGCCGCCATCGGCTTGCAGTACATCACAATCAATAATAATTTGTTTTTCACCAAGTTTTTTTAAATCAGTAACAGCGCGCAAGCTACGGCTAATTAGTCTTGATATTTCTTGGCTTCTTCCAGAGTTTGTCGCTTTGTCTCTATGAATACGGGTGTGGGTAGATCTGGGTAGCATAGAGTACTCGGCAGTTACCCAACCTTTACCGCTTCCTTGTAACCACTTCGGTAATGAGTTTTCGACAGAGGCTGTACAAATAATTTTAGTTAATCCAAATGAAACTAAGACTGAACCTTCAGAGTGCAGCACGAAATTAGGTTCAAATGAAACGGGACGGATTTCACTATAACTTCTTTTATCTATTCGCATATACGCAATATATCTTAGATATTTAGTTTGTCTACGCTTTCTTTGTAACTGAGGATGGCTCTAAAGATGGTTTCTGCAATTTTTTCTTGCTCAAGAGGGTTTTTAAGAATTTCAGCTTCTTTGCTGTTAGATAAAAAACCAATCTCAACAAGAAGAGATGGCATATTTACACTAGATACAACGTAAAATGGGGCCTGTCTGATTCGTGCTTTTCCGCCGCGATCCTGAAGCCATTGATCCTTTAGTATTTGTGCGGCTTTGATCGAAGAGAATAAATAATGCGACTTTGATATATCATCTAATATTGTGGATATTTCCGCAGAGTATTTTTCGCGGTATTGACTAGGACGACCTTCGGGTTTTGCGGCGCCAGATTGAATTTGATTTTCTCTATAAGCTAAGAACAAAGAGTCTTGATCTGCAGGCAATATATTTTCTATGTAAATTTCAAGTCCCTTTGCTCTCTTTTCTGGAGAACTATTCGTATGAATACTAATAAAAAGATCACCCTTTTTTTGATGAGCAAATTTGGCCCGGCTAGATAAATCCATGCTCCGATCACCGCTGCGTGATAAACTTACTTCAATATCTTTTTTTGTTTGTAACTTTTTTGCCAAAAGAGAGCTTACCGACATAGTAATGTTTGATTCATTGGCGCCGTAATAAGAGGCTCCAGTGTCAATGCCTCCATGACCAGGGTCAATAATTACTTGATAACTAAAACTCAGTGAAAATATGAATACAAATAATGCCATAATTCATTGTCTGTAACTATATCCCCATCCAGCAAGGCTAGCTTCGATCTACTAGACAATCATCAAGACTACATATACAAGAAAGTATGTCTGAGAGCTGGAAAGTGAGCACAATTAACGACCTTGATCCTGTGATTAAGCATATGCAAAATACTTTGCAAATAGGCGATATTGTACTATTTCGAGGGCAAGTCGGAGCGGGAAAAACAACGCTGATAAATAAGTTTGTAAATTCAATTGGTGGCAGCAATCCTAATTCACCTACGTTTGCTATCCACAATCAGTACGAGACCTCCTTTGCCAGGATACATCATCTAGATTTATATCGTCTAACAGACGACGAAGATTTGTACTCAACAGGGCTTGAAGACTTTTTGGCAGATAAAAATGCTATTATATTTATTGAATGGGCAGAGCGACTGTCGCAAACGCAATTACCTCGCAATCGAAGAGTATTTAAGATACACATAGATGTAGAAGATCAGAATAGAAAAATTATTTGGAGTACATATTAATGCCAATATTTGTAGCCACTACGCAAAAAGGTTTAGGGACTGTTTTAGCAGAAGAAATAACTTCGCTTGGTGGAAAAGTAATTAAATCTAATGATAGACAAGTTAGATTCGAATCGAATTGGAAAACTTGTTACAAGATAAACATGGGCTGTTCTATTGCCTCAAGAATTTTATTAACTATTTTAGATTTTAATGTGTATAAACCTGATGATTTATATCATCACCTGCAACAACATGATTTTACAAAGTACATCAGACCCGACCAAACACTAAAGGTTTCGGCGAAAGTTACTAACTCTCATGCGTTTCGCGATCAAAGGTTTTTGGCGCAAAAGACAAAGGATGCTATTGTTGATCAGTTTACGGATGCATATGGCGAGAGACCAAATGTTGATAATGAAAACCCAACCCTTACTATTGTTGTACGAGTTGTAGATACAGTGGTGAATGTAAGTTTAGATACATCGGGAAATCCACTTTTTCAGAGGGGATACCGAAGAACCCAAGCTGACGCCTCGATGAAAGAAAGTTTAGCTAGTGGAATCGTAAGAGCAAGTAATTGGAAGCAAAATACAAATCTATATGACCCAATGTGCGGAGCAGGGACTATTTTAATTGAAGCTGCTAGGTGGGCTAAAAAAATGTACCCAGGTTTACACCGCAGATTTGCTTTTGAACATTGGAAGACGTTTCAACATGACGCTTACGAAGAGGTTTTTCAAGAGCTTAGGTCGCAAGAATGTTCTACCGATTTACGGTTTTATGGTTTTGATATTGACTCTAGGGTGATTGATATTGCCCGCGATAATGCAAAGGCTGCAGGGGTAGATGATATTGTTGAGTTTAAGCAGCTTGCAGTTAAAGATTTTAAAGCATTCGAAGAAAAGGCAACGGTGATTACAAACCCTCCTTACGGTGAACGCCTAGGCACAGTTGAAGAGTTAAAAGATTTTTATACCCAATTGGGGGAAGTGTTTTATCAACTTAAAAACTGGGACCTATGGATATTATCTGGCAATAAAGAGCTTCCAGCAAAGATGAGATTAAAGGCACAACACAGATTGCCAGTCTGGAACAGTGAGATTGAGTGTAAATTTCTTCATTATCCCATTTATTAGGCATGTAGGATGTGGTGCGTATAGCATTTGAAAATAGTACAAATTATATTGCAGCCTTATTAGGGGTGCTAATGGCAAAAGTAAAATCAGCAAAAAAGGTAAAAAAACAAGTGGCAACAAAAGCAAAAGTTTCTAAGTCAGCCAAGTCTACTAAAGTAAGTAAAGTAACAAAAGCTACAAAATCTGCAAAGCCAGTAGAAAAGAAGATGGCAAAGGTTAAGTCTGCAGCTAAGGTTGAAGTGTCTAAGGTAGCACTTAAAAAAGAAGCGACTAAAAAGAAGGCTGTAAGTTCTAAGCCAGAAGAGATTTTAGATCCTGGTTTACTAAGTAAACAACAAGTTAAGAGTTTGGATAAACTGATTCAAAAAAATGCCGAATGGGAGATGATTTCTGGTGTTTTAGAGCAAAATGCTATTCCTTATAAAATGCAAAATGCTTATCAAGATAAAATGGCGATTAAGCATCCTGTATTAGGTCTGGGGTATGTAACTCTAGCTGAAAATCATAAGATGACGGTTTTATTTCAAGACGGGAATCGTAACTTAATTATGAATTATAAGTCGAATTAAGGCATACAAACAAAAAAAGCGCATTTAATGCGCTAAACTTTAATTTATAATTTAATACGGATTAGACTACTTGTGGCGGTACATTATAAGACCATGAGTAGGATCATAAGGTGAGACGCCTACAGTCACTTTATCCCCAACTACCACACGAATATTAAAACGACGCATTTTTCCGCATAGTTTGGCTTGGATGACAACTTTATTCTCTAGCTCTACTTTATAGAGCCCACCAGCCGCAGCATCAACCACGAAACCATCTAAATTTGCTAAATCATCTCTCGACATGGATCGAAACTATGTCAAAGGGGGAACAAAGTAAACTTAAAAATAAGCCTATGTAGCGAAAAATATTGTCATTGCCTCTAGGCAGTTGTAATTTTTGTGTTATGAAAATGACATTTGAAAATTACTTAAAGACGAAATTGCCGAATATTGCGATCACCTCAGCCAAGGTTGTACTTGAGCTAGTAGCAGAAGGGGGTACTGTACCTTTTATTGCTCGTTACCGAAAAGAGAAAACTGGTAACTTAGATGAGGTACAAATTCGCGGAGTCATCGAGCTACATGAAGCTTTTGAAGAAACTGGGAAGCGCCAAGAATTCATTTTAAAAGAAATCGAGACGCAAGGTAATTTAACAGCTGAATTAAAAGCGCGGATCACTAAAAGTTTTGATCTTGGTGAATTAGAAGAAATCTACCGACCATTTAAGAAAAAGAGAAAAACAAAAGCTACCGTTGCAAGAGAAGCGGGCATAGAGCCGCTGGCAGACTGGATTTGGGATATTGGTCAGGGTAAAATAAAAGACGCTACTTCACTAGAAGTTAAGGCAAAAGAATTTCAAAATGTTCCGGCTAACTTTGTAACTTATGAGCAAGTCTTAAAAGGTGCGCAAGATATTGTTGTTGAGAGACTAACAAACAATGCAGAGTTAAGAGAAAAAGCAAAGAATGATCTGTGGGACAATGGACAGCTGATTAGTAATAAAACGAAAGACTTTAAAGCGAACTCGAAATACTCAATGTACGCTGAGTATAAAGAGCCAATTAAAAATCTAATTTCATCAAAAGCGTCTCACAGGTATTTAGCAGTACGTCGCGGCTGGCAAGAATCAGAGCTAAGCACCAGCTTAGAGGGTAATACAGATCAAGTTATTCATGAATACGAAAAAGTGGCATTTAGTGTTGAAAATACACAGGCTACCCCTTTTTTAAAGCAAGCTGCGAAAATGGCTTACTCGGTGTATGTACAGCCATCAATTAGTAACGAAATTCATAAAGTATTAAAAGATACAGCAGATGATCAAGCAATTACGGTTTTTGCCGAAAATGTTAAAAAACTATTAATGGCCTCACCTTACGGAGCAAAAACTGTTTTAGGGGTAGATCCAGGTCTGCGCACAGGTTGTAAAATTGCATTAGTCGATAAGGGTGGACATCTTTTATCACATACGGTGCTTCATACGTTGGGTGACGGAGCCAAAGAAACTGCTAAAAAAATGCTTTCAGAGTTAACTGCCAAGATAGAAATTGAAGCTATAGCCGTTGGCAATGGAACTGCCGGTAGAGAAACTGAAATATTTTTTAAATCTGCGCTAAAAGAAATAAATAAAGAAGTGCCAGTAGTACTTGTTAATGAAAGTGGTGCATCGGTGTATTCAGCATCAGATGTGGCCCGTGAAGAGTTCCCTGATTTAGATCTAACAGTTAGGGGTGCAGTATCGATTGCTAGGCGCTTGCAGGATCCACTGGCAGAGCTTGTAAAAATTGATCCAAAAAGTATCGGTGTCGGCCAGTATCAACATGATGTTTTACAAACTAAACTAAAAAAGAATTTAGATCATGTGGTTGAATCTTGCGTGAACCAAGTTGGGGTTGATTTAAACACAGCTTCGTACTCTTTACTTGCATTCGTCGCCGGTGTTGGACCAGCATTAGCTAAAAATATCACTGAATATAGAAAAACTAACGGATTGTTTCAAGATAGAGATTCTTTATTAAAAGTATCTAGATTCTCAAATAAAATCTATGAACAGTCAGCTGGTTTTTTACGCCTGCCGAATTCTAAAAATGCATTAGATAAAACGGGTATTCACCCAGAATCCTATGCAGCAGTTAGAGATATGTCTAAAGAATTAGGTGTTACCGTTACAGATTTGATGAGCGGAAATGCAAAAAGATTATTAGAGCTACGGAGTAAGTGGGCAAAAATAGTTGGCGAGTTTACCTTTGACGATATTATTAAGGAACTAGAAAAGCCAGGTAGAGATCCACGGGGTTCTTTTATTCCAGTAGCATTTAGAGATGATATTTTTGAAATGAAAGACGTTACAGCAGGGATGATTTGTCCTGGGGTCGTAACTAACGTTACTAACTTTGGTGCTTTTGTTGATATTGGTGTTCATCAAGATGGTCTGGTACATATATCAGTACTAAGTGACAAGTTTGTCGAAGATCCTAAGACAGTAGTGAGTCCTGGGGACCATGTACAAGTGAAAGTTATAGCTATCGATCAAGAGAAGAAGCAGATTTCGCTATCCATGAGAATGGATGAAGCGCCAGTAAGGGCTGAAAAACCTAAACGAGAAGAAGCGCCGAAGTTCAAACCTTCAGGTCGTGACCCTCGCAAAGATTTTAAGGCAAATGCAAGAAGTGATAAGCGACCTTCTAATAACAATAAAAATAATCCAGCTGCTAGAAAACAGGCGCCATTGAACAACGCATTTGCAGCTCTTGGTGATCAGCTAAAGGGCATTAAGTTAAAGTAAGCAGGTGATTTACCATTTCACTAAAGCCTTGCCCCCCTGGTTTTGAACAAACATATTGGGGGAGATGCTTTAGGTCTCCAATAAATTTTTTAATATTAGCTACTGCTACCGAATTTTGAAAAGCTTCAAACATTGGTTCATCGTTTGGGGAATCGCCACAAAATAAAAGTTGTTTTTGTGCCTGCTCTAAATCTAGATTGAACTCATCTTTTAGATATACCTTTACCATTTTTAATTTATCGTAATCGCCAAACCAACCGTTCACATGTATTGAACTAATTTTTGCCTGCGCCCCGTGGGCTGTAAATATTTTTACTATTTCTTGCACTGACTCTTTATCCAAAGGCTTAACATCTTCGCAAAAATCTATGGCTAAATCCATAAGTCTTGTGAATTGATCAGAGGCAATGTCGGCATCAGGTACTTTTTGAAGGATTTCTCTTTGAATAATATCTAATTTTTTTCGATTTTTAGTTTGTTCGCTTTGATCAAAATAAAAGTGGCGTTTCATTTGCTTTTTTTTGCGGTCATATTTAAAATAAAACCCACCATTTTCTCCAATTACTCCATCGACTGGCCACATCCGAGCAATCATCTCACACCAGCCGGCGGGTCTGCCGGTAACAGGTACTATTTTAATATTGTGCTCAAATAATTTCCACATAGAGCCATAGCTCTCTGCGTGGAGTTGGCCATCATCTGTGATGGTATCATCAATATCCGTGAAAATAATATTGGGTTTATTTTTTAAGTCTTCAATTTTTCTCATTAAAACTCACTTGCAGTTTATCTAAACTAAGCATAAGTTGAAAATCTGGGTATTGCAATGAGTCGGATTTTCTATTTGCCATAAAGTGCTACGACTCTCATCCTTATACATACAACAAGTTGAGGCATAAATGAGTAAGGCATCGAAATCACTAGTTATTGTTGAGTCTCCAACGAAGGCAAAAACAATACGGAAGTTTTTAGGCAAAAACTATATGGTCGAATCTTGTATGGGTCATATAAGGGATTTACCTCAATCGGCTAAAGATATTCCAGAAAAGTTTAAAAAAGAGAAGTGGGCAAGTCTTGGAGTAAATCCTGATAAAGATTTTGCGCCGATTTATTGTATTCCAAAAAATAAAACTAAAATTGTAAGTGAACTAAAAAAGAAATTAAAGGATGCGGATGAGTTGATCCTCGCAACCGATGAAGATCGTGAAGGGGAGAGTATTTCTTGGCATTTATTAGAAGTATTAAATCCGCAAGTGCCTGTAAAACGCATGGTGTTTCATGAGATTACAAAGCCGGCGATCGAAAAAGCATTAAAAAACTTTAGAGATATTGATAAAAATTTAGTTAAAGCGCAAGAAGCTAGGCGTATTTTGGATCGCTTGGTTGGATATACTATTTCTCCATTGGTTTGGAAGAAAATTGCATACGGATTATCTGCTGGGCGTGTGCAATCAGTGGCTGTAAAATTAATTTCTGAAAAAGAAATGCAAAGGCTTGTATTTAAGCGTTCAAGTTATTGGGATTTATCTGCAAAGTTGAAAAAAGGTACACAAGAGTTTGATGCAAAAATTCAAATCACTTCAGGTAAGCGTGTAGCACAAGGTAAAGACTTTGATGGCACAACGGGCGATCTATTAAAAGATAAAAAAGCAGATGTGATATTGCTAGATCAAAAGCAAGCTGAAAAATTAGCTAAGGACTTGGGAACAGAGGCTTGGAAAGTAACTGAAGTTGAAGAAAGTCCGTTTACAAGAAAGCCGTACCCACCATTTATTACTTCTAGTTTACAACAAGATGCTGGTAGAAAATTGAACCTTGGTGCAAGAGATACAATGCGTGCAGCTCAGTCGTTGTATGAAAAAGGTTTTATTACCTATATGCGTACTGACTCTACATTTTTATCTCAACAAGCTATTGATGCAGCAAGGGACAGTATTAAAAGTTTGTATGGCAAAGACTATATGCCAAAAGAGCCAAGACTATATAATGCTAAAAAATCCAAAGGGGCACAAGAAGCCCATGAAGCGATTCGTCCATCAGGCGATGTTTGGGCAACGCCTGACGACACGGGCTTAAAAGATGTTGAGTTTAAATTATACGATCTAATTTGGAAGAGAACTATGGCTTCACAAATGTCGGATGCAAAACAAACTCGGGTGGGTGTTAAAATTGAAGCGGGGAAATCTATATTTTCTGCAAGCGGGATGACTATCGAATTTCCTGGTTTTTTAAGAGCTTATGTAGAAGGTAGTGATGATGCTGATGTGGCCCTAGAGAACCGAGAAGTTAACTTACCGAAAATGACTAAGGGTGATTCTTTAAAATGTGATGGTGTAAGTGCCAAAGACCATGAAACTAAACCTCCTGCGAGATTTACCGAAGCAAGTTTGATTCAAATGATGGAAAAAGAAGGAATTGGCAGACCGTCAACGTACGCACCAACTATCGCTACGATTCAAGAAAGGGGCTATGTTAGAAAAGATGGAAACGCTTTAGTTCCAACTTTTACTGCGTTGGTTCTTAGTAAGTTATTGTCTCGTTATTTTCCTGAATATGTGGATACAAGTTTTACTTCTGCTATGGAGCAATCATTAGATGAAGTTGCTGATGGGGATTTAGATTCGATCGAATATTTAGGTAAGATTTATTTAGGAAAAACAGGCCTTCGTGCACTAGTAGAGAAACAAGAAAAAAATATTGATGCTGATGAAGCAAGATCCATAGAGTTTGAAAATTTATCAAAATACTCAATTCGTGTTGGCAGATACGGTGCTTATGTTTGTCGCCCAGATGGTGAAGAAGAGGTTTGTGCCTCTCTCCCAGATGCGCTGGCTCCGGCTGACATGACAGCTGAGGCCATTGAAAAACTGATCGATCAAAAAATCAATGGAGCCGATGCTCTTTGTAAGGATGAAAAATCAGGTCTTCCTATTTATGTTTTAAGTGGAAGATTTGGACCTTATGTTCAGTTGGGTGATGTAAATAGTGATGATGCCAAACCAAAACGGGTGTCAATTCCTGCAACGATTAAACCAGAAGAAGTGACTCCTGATATAGCGAAGTTTTTGATTTCTCTTCCTAAGGTTTTAGGTCAGAATCCTGACTCTAAAAAAGATGTATCAATTGGCCTTGGTAGATTTGGCCCATTCGTATTACATGATGGCGACTTTAGATCTATCACTAAAGCTTATAGTTTATTTACGATTACTTTCGAAGAGACTCTTGAAATTTTAAGTCAGCCTAAAAAAGGTCGTGGAACTGTAAAGGTGATTAAAGAGCTTGGTAAAGATCCAAGTGGTACAACCGATATTCAAGTTTTAGATGGTAAGTATGGTCCTTATATAAAATGGGGCAAAAAGAATGTATCAATCCCCGAGAACAAAAAAGCCGAGGACATTGAAGCTAAAGAGGCTTGGACTTTAATCACTGACAAGTTTGGTCCTGATGTAACTAGCGGTGATAAGCCGAAAAAGAAAGCCGCTAAAAAGACAGCTAAAAAAGCAAAGAAAGTAGTAAAAGCTGACATTGAAGAAGCGCCGACTAAAACTGCTAAAAAGAAAATAGTGACACGTAAAAAGAAGTCCTAAAAAGTATATAAATGCACATAAGAAAGATAATAAAAGAAGATCAATCGTATTTTTTAGAAGCGATTGATCTTTTAAATCGTACGCAGGGGCGAGATCTTTGTGGTCCTACATTTTTAATGGACTTGATGGACCGAGAGGATGCCTTTGTTGTTGCGGCCTTTGAAGATAAAGACCTTATAGGTATTGCCACAGCTAAAATCATTGATAACTATGATTATTATCTGCCATTTAACACTAAAATTAATGAAGACTTTAAAAATCTAAAAGTAGGTTCATTTGCCACCATGTCTGTGGTTGAAGGTATGCAAGGAAAGGGCATTGGCCAGGCGTTGAGTTGCAAGCGACTAGAATGGCTTCGGGAAAAGGGCTGTGATGTTGTTGTTGGAGTTTCATGGGTGAGTGGGCTGGCCCACACGTCAAATAGGGCATTTGAGAAATTAGGGTTTAAGTCAGTAAAGTTAGTTGAAAAATTCTATGGACCTTCTAGTGTAGAAAGTCCTTTTGTATGCCCTGGTTGCGGGGAGCCGCCGTGTGAATGTTCGGCGGTTATGTATATTCTAAATTTATGAGCTTCAAACGAAGGGCATATTTGGCGTATTTTTTACAATTCAGCCAAGAGTCCTTGCTATTTTTCGCTCTGATGAGCATCTTTTTTAGGCATGCTAAAGTACGTACTTAAACGGCAAAAAATCAAGTCCCTCAGTCAGCTAGAGTTAGGTTTAGAAAGACCTATTGAGCTCGACAGGAACCATATTTATGGTGGCAGAAGCTTCTATTTTTTTGATTTTGACGACAATGTAGCTTTCTTACCAACTCCTATGTTTATCTTTCATAAGAACAGCAAAAAGGCTGTTGAGGTCTCCACAGCCGAATGGTCTATGCACCATGGTCGCCTAGGTAAATCAGGCCCATACAGAGACTATACGATTAATATGGATGAGAATAATGGGAGCTATAAGCGCTTTCGTGATGAAAAATTTAACTTTATTGAAAAATACATTCTAGGTAAAAAACAGCCATTTGTTGAAGATGTACTTAGAGCGCTACGAACACCAGATTTAAATTGGAAGGGCCCTTCCTGGGATTGCTTTTATCACGCAGTTTATAATCAAAGGCCAATCTCGATCATAACTGCTCGAGGACATTCTAAGCAGACAATCATTGATGGTATTAATGTCTTGGTAGAGTTTGGTTTTTTACCACACCCACCCAATTATCTAGATGTGTATCCGGTAAGTAGTCCAGATGTAAAAAAAGAGTTGGGTGATGTAAAGCTAGAGATGACAGTACCGGAATTGAAAAAAGCAGCCATTCGTGCCTCTGTTGAAAAAGCATTGATGCGCTATGGAGCTAGAGCGCCACACCGGTTTGGGATGTCTGACGATGACAAAAAGAATTTAGCTTTAATTTTTGATGAGATGAAGCTTCTAAAAAAAGATTATCCAGGAATGTCATTTTTTGTGATCAACACGAGCGGCTCATCATACGTCAAGAAAGAAGTCCAGATTATGGCAAATAACGATATGCATTCTGGTCCTGCTCATATTAAACCTAAGCAGTTGAGTCTGTTTGATGTGCAAATCTAGTCCAATTTTATTAAAAAATACTTACTAAAAACTGACATTTATATATTTCCCTTTTATTCTAGTAAACATTGAAAAGGGGCTATTATGAAATGGTTTTTTCTTGCATTAGTTTTAAGTTTAACAACAGTGGCGCAAGCGCAAGAGTGTCAGCATATTCAACCCATTATGCAAAAGCTAATGGCGAATCATACAAGTCAAAATACTTACAATCAAACTTTAGAGAACCGAGTGATTGATCAGTATATTAAAAGTTTAGATGGTGGGAAGTTATATTTGCAGGCGGATGATATTGCCCTAATCCGCAAAAAATTGACAGGTAGTTATGCGAGCTTGAGAAAACGGGATTGTAAATTTTTGGTTGAGATACAGGCTGTTTTTCAAAAACGAATTGAAGAGCGCGCTACATTTGCCGAAAGTTTTTTAAAGACTCTAAAAGAAATTGATAAAACCGTAGAAGTAAATCTTGATCCAAAAGCAAGAGAGTATCCAAAGAATTCAGCTGAAGCTGAAGCGTTTCAAAAGAAGCACCTACAACTACAATTAGCAAATATATTGATAACTGATGTAAAGTTAGACGAAGCGAAAGAGATGCTAAACCGTCGGTATACTAGAGCTATTAAATTCTCGAAGGATAAAAGTGGTGAGGAGCTATACTCTAACTATCTTGAGTCCTTTGCACATTCTTTAGACCCACATACGTCATATTTTTCTAAAAAAATGTCTGAGGACTTCAGGATCAATATGTCATTATCTCTTGAGGGCATTGGCGCCACTCTTAGTTCTGAAGATGGGTTCACTGTGATTCAGCAACTAGTGCCTGGGGGAGCTGCAGCAAAATCTGGTCAGCTAACGAGCCAAGATAAGATTATGGCAGTAGCGCAAGATGGAGATAAGAAATTTGAACCAGTTTATGACATGGATTTGAGTGATGTAGTTAGGTTGATCCGTGGGCCGAAAGGGACAAAAGTTAACTTAAAAGTTCTCAGAAAAGAGGGAGCGAAAACTAAGAATTTTGAAGTGCTTCTTACGCGTGAAAAAATTAATTTAGAAGATGAAGCTGCTCAGATTACGTATATGGATAAAAAAGTTGGCAAAGTAACGAAGAAAATTGCAGTGTTAACTCTTCCATCATTTTATGCAGATGGAACAATAGGGGGCAGAACATCTGCTAAGGATGTAAGAAAACTTCTTATTGAGGCCTCTAAGAAAAAAGTTGATAGCTTAGTGTTAGATTTGGCAAATAACGGTGGTGGTAGTCTTGATGACGCTGTTAAAATTGCGGGGATGTTTTTTAAAACAGGCAATGTGGTTTCACATCAAGACACGAGGCTAGCAGATATAGACCCTACGGTGTATTTTCCAGGACCTATGGTTGTGTTGATTAACCGTTTAAGTGCATCTGCGTCTGAAATTGTTTCTGGTGCATTAAAAGATTATAAACGCGCTATTATTGTTGGGGGCGACCATACTTTTGGTAAAGGGTCGGTACAACAAGTGCAGCAGTTGTCGCAAGAATTAGGAGCTATCAAGTTTACGGTAGGTTTGTTCTATCTTCCGGGTGGAAAATCTACGCAACATGCAGGAGTTAATTCTGATGTGGTTTTTCCGAGTGTTCTTAGTCTTGATGATTTTGGGGAGAAAAGTTTAGATTATTCTCTTCCTCCAGATTCTGTACCTAATTTTATTTCTAAAACAGCTTATGAAAATGAAGGTTCTGGTCGTTGGAGTCCAATCACTGATGAAGTGGTGGGGGCGCTTAAGAAAAAGTCAGAAGCTAGAATCGCTGCTAATAAAGATTTTCAAAAGATTGTAAAAGATGTTTCTGAGCAGAAGGATAAGAAACTCATTAAGATAGCAGATATTTTCAATGAAAAAGACTCTGAAGATAACAAAAAACGTGAAAAATTTAAAACTATGTCACGTGAAGAAAGGCGTAAAGAATATTTAGACAGCGCCGAAGTGCAAGAAGCTGTGAATGTAGCACTGGATCTAGCTAAAGAAATATCTGTGGTCTATGCGGCAGGTAGTTCTAAGGGACAGGACAAAAATCTAGCTAACTAGTGTACAAGTCCAGTTATTCTTATAATTCTTAAATTCAATACAGAATGTACCGATCAATTGATTGGTACAAATTATGACTAATGCTAATGAAGTCTCAGTTTTATTTATATGCAGTTCACCCAAAAAATATCGTTTGGTTGTTAAGCAATTAGCGCAAGATGGTTGGGCAGTAAGTGCTGTGGGGAACGTGAAGAAGGGTTTGCAGATTATGATGCAAAAGAAGCCCACTCACGTATTTATATCAGCAAATACTCCAGGTATTGCGCTATTAAAAATCGCAAAAATTGTGACCAGTACGTTTAAGATCCCAGTAATTCTTTTTGCAGAAAGCCAAGACTATCAAACCTCTAAAATGATGCGTGAAACTAGGTGGCAGCATACGCTTTCATCTGGGTTAAGTGCCGTTGCGGTAAGAAATAAAATACGTTCATTGTCAGGTGCAGATACCAATTTAGCCACAGATGCTAGTAGTTCCATGAAACGTTTTAGTATGGGTAATAATTCTAAGGAGAATGACAACGGTATTATTCGTATTGAAGGAAATATAGGTAAGTCTATAAATATTAAGGAGGGTTCACCTACGAGCCGCAAGAGCTCTGATGGCGACTTGCATGAAGAAGCTAGTGATGCAGGTAGTTCTGCATTAAATAGTAAGGGTGCTCACAATACAGACAAGGAAGATCTTGATGGCGGATTTTATTATCAAGGTAAAAAGGTAAAGCAAGTAGTAGAAGAAAAATCTGATGACGACGATGATCTTTTAGATGGAGACATTTTATCTGAGGATATTATAGATGAACTTGATGTTTCTGGCGACTCAAATGGCGATAATGATGAAATCTCAAAACTATTGGGTGCGTTTGATGAATCTGGAGAAATGATAGCTGAGGCAGATGAGCTAAGTTTTGATAAGGACAATAAATCTGCTGGAGCACAGAGGAAGACTAAGTTTCATGACATAGATTCTACTATTGATGATGATAATGAGTTGTCTATCGAATCCAATCAACAAAATAAAAAAAATGCGGATGGACAAGCGGGCTTAAAATCTAAAAATAATAGTAATAAATCTAGTAATGAAGACGATGATGTAGTGGCAGGGGATCATGTTACAAATGTAGTGCCTTTTAATAAAAAATCTAAGAAAAAAATAAACAGCAGCAAAATTAAAGAATCTGAACTAAATGATGATATCGACTTTGCGAATGATGTATTAGGAATAGATATTAATGCGGCTGAAGAAAGTAAATTATCTAAAAAAATTCTATCAGAAATAGAAGGGATTGTTGAGAAAAGCTTAAATCATGTTGTAAATAGTAATGAGCAAGTTCAAAGCAAAGTGGATAAAACTTCTGATTTTGTAGCATTTTTTGTAAACAGCAAAGAGTTTTCGGGATTGATATATATGGCTGTGGGTAAAAATAATGCTATTTCTAGTGGTATCATTGGAAGTTTTATGAAGACCTTATCAGAGAATTTTAAGGCAAGTTCGATTGAGGCCTATGTTCACAGGCCAGTGAGTATAAGTGTTAAACCTGTAAATATTAGTGAGTGGATGGATGAAAAATGTGATTTTAAATTAGTTACATCACATTTAGAAAATGAAGTTGTTTTAGGATTTATTGCCGATAATCATGCTCATCCTCTTTTTGATGAATCTCCTCATGATGGAATGTTTCATGTGGATGTAAAACATTTTCCAGTGAATTATACGATGAATATGGATTTATTTGTGTATTTGCCGCTAAATAAAAAGGCTATCAAGTATATAGGTAAGGGCGGTTATTTAGATAAAAAGCAAAAACATAGATTGCTCAAGAATGAGATATCGGCTTTTCATATTTTAAACGAAGAAATTCTTACTGTTCGTGATTTTTTTGTAAAGTTATATACAAAAAGTAAATTAGCTAGCTAATTACGAATATTAGAGTCATTTCTACTGCGTTACATAATCTTTCTTTTGCTGGAACCTGATGTGGATAAAAAGTCGTATCTACTAGAGTTTTGTTAGATATTGCAGCTCGTATTGTAAAATGTAAAAAAATTAGTTCTGATTAGGTAATTGGGTAAATAGTATTAGTTTTCACCTGTTACTTGGGGTAAATCATGGCATGGATGCAGATTTTGATAGCGCTTAGTTTTTCACAAACAATTCATGGTCACAGAGGCGCTAGGGCACAGTATCCTGAAAATACTTTGCCGGCCTTCGATTATGCCCTAGAAAATGGTGCTGACTTTATTGAGTTAGACACGCAGATGACTAAAGATGGTCATATAGTTGTACATCATGACCCCTCTATAAATAAAGAGCAGTGCTTATACGAAAATGGCGATGCAATACGAAAAGAAATACTTATTTACGAAACGAACCTTCAGGACTTGCAAACATACGATTGTGGCTCACTTGGTTCAAGAGATTTTCCTGAGCAACGGAAACTACCAGGCACAAAAATACCCACTCTTGCAGAGGTAATAGTTAATTTTAAATCTCATCTGCCTAACAATCCCAATTTAAAGATTAATATTGAAATTAAGTATGAGGAAAATGGAAAGTATCCAGATCTACCAATGTATGTACTCGAGGTTATGAATGTTGTTAGAGACTATGAGGTCGAAGATTATGTGATTTATCAATCGTTCAGTAAAGATGCAGTTAAGCTGGTGAAGGATATGGATGAGTTGGCTACCACCTTCTTTTTATTTTCAAACCCATTTACAAACTACCAAGCTATTTTAAAAGAAACTAATGCTGATGGGGTATCAGTTCATTATGCAAGAGTGAATGCGAGTCTTGTTAAAAAAGTAAGGGGCTTAGGTAAAAAAATATTATCGTGGACTGTGAACGATGAAAAAAAATGGCGTAAATTAATAGACTTAAAAATTGATGGAATTATTACAGATGATCCTGAAGGTCTTTATAGATTCAAAAAAGAGGTGAGCCTAACCACCCCTAGATCTATTTAGCGATACTCCTTAACTCATCGCATTGTTTTGATCGTCAGAGCCCATTAATTAAGATTTACTCTGCCTTATCAAGAAAATTCTTGATCCTTTTAGCCATAAATTGGAACGTGCAGATGCTTAGTTATTATTTACAGGAGTGACGGCTCCTGGGGCGGGGGATCCATGAAAAGTTTGATATTGATGAGTATGCTTTTAAGTTCAATAAGTTTTGCAGAAGGCAAAACTCCGTGCCAGCGATATCGCGATCAAGGCAATCCGTTTACATTAGAAGAGTGGAAGCAAAATGAAAGCGAGTGCACCAACTGGATGCAAGAACGTGGAGTGAGTTGTGTTTTTAATTCAAGACGAGCGGAAAGTTTTAAACGTCTTTGTAAGCATGTTTGTGCGACAGAAAATTTTTGCGCACCTGTGACTCCGTACAAAATTGAAGGGCCTTGCACAAAGTATTTTAAGATCGACGGTGTAGTATGCGTCGATGAAACTGGACGAGATCGAGATCTTTGGAAGCGGGAATGTACTGATCAGCGTTTGAGCGATTTAGCTTGCATGGATAAGAACCCCAATCACTTATAATTTGAAGGTTTTATAGACAAAAAAGAGGTGAGCAAGGCTCACCTCTAGGTCAATTTAACGAATCGTAAACTTAGACTCTAAGGTTTCAGTCACAAAATTTCCATTATCATCTACTACTTGAATAGACACAACGTAGTCTTTACCTTTATTAAGTTTTATTTCACTACCATTTGGTATTTCTAAAATATATGAAAATGTTTTGCTTGTGCTAATCCCTCTAGATTCATCAGCAATTGAATTCAATCTGGCAGGAACTAAAGATGCTATCGTTTTGTCGGCTGTGGCTAGGCGGTACTCCCTAATGGTTCCTACAACCTGATAATTCGCGCCAAAATCTACGTTTGAATTAACCTTAACAAATACACTTGGGTACGGAGCTCCGACATCTGACGCTCGTATATAAGCCCCTTTATCTTGCAGGCGTCTTTCGCCGTCATTGATTTGTGTAAAATTAAAATCATCAGCTAAGAGAACGCGCTGTAGAATATTGGTCTTGTCATAATTAAGACGCTGAGGAAACTCTAATCCAGATCCATCAACAACCAACTCTATACCCAGCTCGCCGTTAACTAAAAAATCATCGATAGATTTATAGCTAGCGACACCATCACTTATAGACTCTATAGTCGCTAACTGTAATATTAAAAGAGGTACGTATGCTCTAAAGTACCTTTGTTTAAAAAACTTATTCAATATAGTTAATCTTTCAGCTGGATCTTCTGTTTGAGCAATTTTCACAAAGTTTGAATGTATATTTTTAGCAAAGTGACTAAGTTTAAAACAAGAAACTTTCTCGCTCAGGCCGAATACCAGTTCGTCATTGTTAACGACTAGGTCTTTACACTCATTAGGAAACCTCATATTAGTAGGCCTTGGATTAACTATGTCTGACCACTCTGTGTACTTATCGCCCAAAAGAAGCTTACCAATTAAAAATTTGATGTTTTCAGAGTTCTCTGGGTTATTAAAAATCGCATTGGTGATAGTGGTAGATATTGATAAGCGTAATGCATAATACTGCGAATCATCACGATCCTTTTTACTACTAGCTCTCTCATCCAACAGCTTTACAATATTTTTCATCGCTATGCTATTTTTCATTAGATCGTTACTTGCCATTGCCATTTTAATAAAGCCAATGTACCCAGCGTTTTCATACTGACTTGTATATTGGTCGCTAAATAAATACTCAAAGGCCAACTCTGCTTTTGGAGCAGTGGCATTATCTACGCGAACATAGGATTTTAGCATTCTGGTGGCATTTTCATTCTCTTTCATGCCTTTAAAACCAATGCGCACTTTAGTTTTAGTTATTTTACCAGTTTGCCCAGTGTACTCTGTGGCTTCGTCGCCATTAGTTGGAGCGCTAACAGTTTTCTCTAGTTTTCTAAAAGTTCTTGAGTTGTAGCCAGCAAATAGAAACTCAGCACGAAATCTATTGTCTATGTTTGTAAGAGGCGTGGATTTATCTTTTGTGAAGATTAAAAAATCTGCATTTTGTATAGAACTGATATCATTAATAGCACCGGGTAGTTTAGTAAGATCTTTTGAGAACCAACGTTTTGCAAAAATACCGTTGAATGCATTTTCATCCTTCTTTTTAGAGAGATCAAACTTATAGCCAAACTCCTTCATTTCGTAATTGTAGGCATTTGTATCCCATCTTACAGGTTCAAAACCGGTATTCATCAACTCTATACTGGCGCTGAACTCACGACCTTTTCTTACTTCTAGAATTGATTTTGCAACTACTTCAGTGGGGCTTATTTTTTTAAATGCTGAGTGAATAATAATGGTATAGGCCTTAGCAAAAAACTCTAACTGAGCCACATCTTTTTTTAGTTTTATTCCCGCAGGTAATATTCTAACGGATACGCTATGGGTTAGTATTTCTCCTACCTGCACTGATTTTGAGTCGCGAATTTTTGCAGCAGTTAATCTAAAAAATTCTGCATCTAACCTTAAAGGATCTAAGACATTCTCTAGGAAGATTTTTGTTTTCTCTTCATCTGCAAAATAATCACTACCTTTTCTAAATATAGATTCGGCAGCATCAATCACTTTGTTAAATGAGCGTAAAATATTACCTGATTTTTTAGTAAATAAAGAGCTGGTATCCTTTTGATTAGGAGTGTTAACGCCAATTTCTGCTAGGCTCTCTTCAGTTTTACGACGAGCGCGGTAAGAAGCTAAGCTGTCTACTTCATAAATTCTTTTTACGGCTATTCCTGCGTAAACATTAAGGGGTTGGATTCGCAGAACTGGGCTTACAGCTATTTCTGATTCAAATCGCAGTTCATGCATTACTTCGTCAACAACGGTATATACTGACTTTAGCGGCGTAAGTGGTTGGCCATTACGATCAATGTCTCCAAGGTTAGTAGCGTACACTCTACGATCAAAATTTATTTTTGCTTTTAAACCTACGCTTGCTGGGTTTCCATCAATTTCAAATTTGTGCTTAACCAGGCTGGCGCTTAGACTTAAGTCGCCGAATGCTCCTAAGATCTCATCAACCAGATTTCTTTGCTCTTTAAAACCTAGGTCGCTAAGTTGGTTAGTGCCTCTGTCGATAGAAATGAATGTAGGGCTGTCTAAGTCTTGTTGCGTGATTGTTTGATTACTTATGACGTTAACATCAGCTAACAAATAAAGGGGGAGTAGTAGTATCGTAATAACTATGCGTAACATGTCTTTGATTCTCCTGTGGGGAATTAAAAATAATTAAACAGCGTGCCCAATTAAGTTGCACGTAATTTATAGTTAAACCCGGTAAACGCAAGTAATTTTTCGAGATTCACTTGATCCTGACAATGAATGGGATTGTAATGAAATAAATATAGGAGCCGAGAATGATTTATACACTTTTGTTAGTATCCAGCATGATTTTTGCCAAAGATTTTCCTGTCGAACTTAGGGAGCAAGTAAGTATTAATCGCTACGTGCTCGATAATGGCTTAGAGGTGTATGTAACCAAAAATCCTAAGGCACCTGTAGTTTCAATTTATCATTGGGTAAAAGCAGGCAGTTTAAATGAAAAGAAAGGGATTACCGGTATCTCTCATCTGTTTGAGCACATGATGTTTAGACCTGTACATAAAGGTGAGGCAGGCTTTTTTGATAAAATCACCTCACTTGGTGGAAGCGCAAATGCCAATACTAGGTATATGTCTACGGTGTACACCACAACTGTTCCTGCGGATAAATTAGATCCACTATTAAAGATCGAGGCTGATCGCTTTATAAACTTAAAAGTGACGGATGAACTTTTAAATATAGAGAGAAAAGCAGTTTGGTCAGAATACTCTACAAAATTTGATACAAATCCAGTTATTGATATATGGGGCAAAGTGTATCAGGCTGCATTTCCAGGGCACCCCTATGAATGGACTATCATTGGCTATAGGCAAGATTTAGAGAAAATCAACGCAAAGGATTGTAATAACTACTTCGATAAATATTACCGACCCAACAATACGGGGCTCTTTATCAGCGGTGATGTCGATCCAGAAAATGTAATGAAAATTGTTAAAAAGTATTATGCGGATTGGAAGAAAGGAGAGAATAGCTCTCTTCCGTCTGAATATGCTAAGTCTACAAAATTTGTAAGTGTAAAAGGACGCATACCATCACCATCAAAACAGGTCCTACTAGGATTTAGAACAATTAATGAATCTAAGAATCCGGTAGAGTACATGTTTTTAAATCATCTATTATTTGGTTCGGGTAATTCAGTGGCTGAAAGGCGCATTAAGCAAAGTGCAAAGTTAGTAAGTGCTGTGTCTGATTTTAATTATGACTATGACAGCGGTCTTATTAAAGCCTTTTTTGTACTGTTGCCAAAAACTTCTGTTACCACATTGACCACTGAAGTCTTGAAATTAAAGGGTGATATTGAAAAAATGGACGAGCAAAATTTTAATGCCTACAAGCAAGAATTTATCACTTCACTTTTAGAGGGCACTCTAAGAAATGAATCATTAAATGAATCATTGGCTTTGAGCTGGGGAAAATATAATGATTTAAATATCTTTTTAAATTGGGAGAAAAAGATCAGAGCAATTACAAAGGACTCTGTGATTGAGATTTTAAATAAATTTTATACAAAAAATAATATGGTCGTAGTGTCTACTAAAGGTAAGGAGTAGTTATGATGTATAGATTGTTGGTTTTATCGCTGCTACTGATTTCTTGTACAACTATGAATACGAGTTCGCTTACAAATGGGACGTCTTTATCTATACATACTGATGAAGGATTGCCTAGGCAAATTGTTACACTTCAAGTCTCTGGCTTAGTAAATCAGCTGGGTAGAGAGGATCAGGCGTTTTTTCCGGTCATTGCGAAGATTTTTGATCAAGGACCTACGGGGATGTCCGAGGCAGAGTACAAACAAAAACTATTTCTTTTAAACGCTAATATCTCATTTTCTCCAGCATATAGAACTTTTGATGTAAGTATTGTCAGCCCTCCTCAACATTTAGAGGAAACCTTAGACTTGGCATTTAGAGTGCTTAAGTCTCCAAAATTAGAGGCAAAAGATATTAAAGAGGCGTTGGTGAACACTAAGGCTAATTTAGAATCAGCATTTACTTCGATGCGAACAGGGTTGATGTATCATGCGTTTAAAGACTATTTTAAAAATGATTCTTTAGCATTGAATGGCACAACTAGCCCTAAAGATGTTAGTAAGATGAATAAAACTAATGTGGTTACTTTATATAAAAAACTTTTTACTCTTGAGCACTTACGAGCTTATAGTGTTGGGCCGGTAGATAAAGCAGATGTTACCACAGCCTTAAATAACATGATTACTAAGTATCAGGCGCCAGCATTTACACCTTATACTTTCAATAAAGAAATCCCTGCGCCAAATTCAAAAGTGCAAGTGATTCACAGGCCCAATGTAACAGACCATCAGGTGCTATTTTTGTTTCATCATCAATTTGATATTGATGGTCGAGAAGGGGTAGTGGCGCAGACAATGTTTGATTATTTTGGTGGAGGTTTAACAGGTAAGCTTGGCTCTATTTTAAGAGAAGAGCGAGGCTTAACATATCATGCTAGTTCAAACTATGGTCGCTA
>JBBKWS010000164.1:0-2816 GCA_037969075.1 Bdellovibrionales bacterium
GTTGGTAAAAGAGAAGTTGCCAATGCATTAGAGAGCGCTAAAAATAATCCATTTGATGGATTTTTAACAACCCAAAGAGGCCTGCAGGTAAGACCGCAAGCCACAACCCTACCCGCAAGTTTTGGTATTGCATCTAGCGCTACATTTGTACCTTATGATTTAAAAATCCCAAGCATCTCACGTGGCCAATCTAGAAGTGTTGCCTCATCAGGTAAATCCTCTAAAGGATCAGGATCAAGCAGCAGAGTACAATCTGTAAACGTGAGTTCGAACCCATCCCTAAACATGATGAATGTTGGTGGCGCAGCGAGACCTTCAAATGGCGGTGGTAGCAGCACACGAAGTGGTTACACAAGCGTGAGCTCGAACACTAGCAGCGGAAGTTCTAACACCTCAGTTGTATCTAACAAACCTTACTCTCCCAACTCAGCACCTGCGGCAGGAGAAAAAAATATAGATACAGATAACAGTGTTACTGTTGCGAGTAGTGGGCCTGTGCCCATAGACCTCGTAGTCATGCGTGGTAGAGCAAATGATCGCAACCAGTATAGTTGTCATACAAAAGAATGGGCCCTAACTTTACAAACCATAAATGAAAATGGTTTTGAAAAAATAAATACTGATTTTAAAGATATTAAGTGTATACCAAAAACGCTACCTGAATACTGTGGTGAAGGTGACATTGGTAGCAAATATAAAACTCAATGTCTCGACAAAGAGTCTAATATTTCATCTTGCTTTAACCAAGCGGAAACGGATGTAAAATCTATTTGCAAAGAATATATTGATTACCCTCTATCTAAATCTGGGTACGAATTAAATAGTAATGACATAAAAGTTTGTGCAGAAACCATGATGGCTTTGGCCTGTCAAAAAATTCCCTGTGACCTAGAATCCGATAGCGCAGAGGGAAAACTAAACCCCATATTGTATAAAACATACAGCAAACTTCTATCAGTTCCATCGTCTCCATTATTTGCAAAAGGTAATGGTGATAACAGCGACAGCCCTTTTGATACTATCGACACTGACACCTACAACCTTATCCCAATAGAAAAAATTTTAGAAATTCCATACGTATCTAAATACAGTAGTGACAGTTCGATAGAATATACGTTTTCTACAGAGAAAATCAGTTACTCAAATTTAAACAAAAAGAAATGGCCAGCAAAAAATGAAATGGACTTCAAAACGGAGATCGCCCTACTTACATCATTTTATAAGCTACATTTTAAAAGTAATATTATATGTCCTAAAAAGTCTGGCAAAGATACACTTCCAGCAAAAGCAACCGGTGGTTAGTAACTTAATGTGTTGCCAATATCATTAGCCAAAGCATTGTCATTAGAGGTTGGCTTAGCATTGCTAATACAAGCCTTTGCAGCATTTGCACGAACACCCGAACTTTGCGTTTTAGAAGCATGCTCATCCCAAAAACAAGCTACTTGGCAAAAGTAAGGATCCATATGCTCTTTACTATCATGCTCATAACCGCAATTGTGATTTAACTCATGCCAAAGCGTAGATTGAAATGTCCCTTCATCAATACCATGCGAGGCTGGTAAAAATGTGACAGCCGGCGGGTTATAAACTTTAGTTTTTCCTTTCCAATTTTTGTACAAAGGATAAACTGAATTTGGTAAACTTCCCAATGCTCTATCATGCGCGCTAGCCAATAAATCTGTACCTTCTTTTTTTTCTGCAGCCAGTGTTAACTCATCTGGATTACAGAATATTTTTGGCCTACCCAATTCTACCTCAGGCACAAACTTACAATCATCATGGATAGGTAAATTTTCATATCCAGGTATTTTATTTAACTCTTTGCATGGATTTTTTAGATCAGCCCTAAAAGTACCGCCAGTTTTAATACTCGCCCTAACAGGTGCGTAATTTAATTTTTCTTGCTGTGTAAATAAATTTACCAGCCTCGGTATATGACTAGTATAAGCAGCTCCGCCATTTGCGTAGAATGTATCCCCACTAGCAGCCTTCTTGTCTGCATACTCTTTGCCCTTCATCATGCAAGAAAAGCCTTTAACTACAGAATCTGTAACCGCTTGCTCAACATCAAATTTGTCGCCGTAAATTTCGAAGCACTCTTCGTGGATTAGAACTCCCACGCGTGAAACATAGAAATCATCGATTTTTGGTAATTTGATTGGTTTAGCTTTTGCTTCGAACTCTTTTAGCATTTCTGAAAACTTTGAATAATTCTTATCGTAACAAGTAAAACAAAAATCACCCTCAGTGAAGGAGTTGGCAAAATCTAGGATTTTGATCGGCTGCGTGGTCTTTTCAACAAATTGAAGGTCCCCGTTTTTAGTTTCGTACACTTCGACAATTTGCTTGTTATCAGTACTAGCTATTGTACGGACCATGGACGTGGCTTTGCCATTAACAACATCAAACTTGCGTTCGCAAACTTGGTCTTTACATTCGTAGACTTGATCTACATGGCCGTCCATATCAGTATCGATCCTCTCAGAAATTAACTTTCCGTAGGTATCAAATACACTAATTTGGGTGATTTTTCCATCTCCACGGTTGGCGAACGTGATTTTTTGTCCTCCACCCTGTAATTTTGTAATGCTTATGTCAGAAGTACCGTCACCGTTTGCATCAAACCCATTGAATCTCTTTGACCGAAGCATGCGGTAGATTCGTCTTTGTTGAGCTGTCCACTTAGGATTCATCCCATCTTTGCTGGCACTGAGCTGGGGCTTGAGTTTTTCGATGCTGGCAGGACTTCGCAGGTCTTCTTCTAGACATTGGTATTGGGAAAATATCTGGATGGGTGGATTGTAGTAATCCAC
>JBBKWS010000165.1:0-27078 GCA_037969075.1 Bdellovibrionales bacterium
TTTGTAGTCGATGTAAATGTAACTGCGCCTAAAGCTACAGTTCTAAAGATGAATGTACCTCGCTGTAATGGTGATGAAAATTTAAAAATGGGCAAATATATTTTATATTATGATGCCACCATTATCCGTAAAGACGGCAAACCCCTTATTGATGTCTGGAATGACGGTGAGGATCATCAAGATCATAAAATAATAGAAGCAGGATTACTATGTAACGCCATTGTTACTGGCTGTCAGGAATAAGCGACACTATAGCCCCGGTTTCCTCAGTAGAGCCTTTAAGCTGGCCTACTTTAGTGTTAGTGGGCTCCATAAATAATCTATAAACATTTGAATTTATAAGATTTTTTACTGCTTAATCTAACGCCTGTCGAAATGTACTGGCTGTCACATGTAAATTATAAATAGAGATAATATAAAACAACATCACGGAAGTAGGCCACTAAATTAAGCTCTGTTTAAATTACAGGCACCATTGTAAAAGTCTTCAAACTAGTTTAATTCTTTGGCTAACATTAATTATTTAACTTTAGGAGTTATTTATGAAGAATTTTTTCGCTGTTTTTTTAATCCTTTGCACTTCTATTCTGGCTAAAGCTGACCTTATAGGTAAAGCCGTACTTGATATAACTTGTACTAGTGATGAGAATCCTAAGGTCATTAAAATCATTTCTAAAGCAGAAGGTTCGTCAGTAGAAGTCAATGGCCTTATAGTAAATGAAGATGAACAGCTAATGGGTGGCACTGAAGGCGGCGATCCATACCTTCAGGCTGTAGGCGGCGGATATAATATCACTCTTGTCGGCGGTGATTTCCAAACGGCATTTTACGACCGTACTACAATTGAAAATGGTACGGCTAAAGCCTACGTAAATGCCTATGATATTAATGAAAGCTATAAAGCTACTTGTATAGGTAAATATTCATTTGTAGAAGAGTAGTATTAAATATTTTCACTCAATAAAGTACTGGCCACACGGTCAGTGCTTTTATATCAATCTAAATCTTACAGCCATTCCCTTCATGACATCATGATACACACATGCTAACTCAAGTTTGCGTTTAACAGTGGAGTTGCACATGCCTCTATTTAGAAAAATCGATTGCCTCTTGCTTAAAGTTGATAATTTAGAAGACGGATTAATGTTTTACTCTAAAAAACTTGGCCACGAAATCTTATGGAAAACTTCAACTGCAGCAGGGCTCAAGTTGCCAAACTCTACGGCGGAGTTAGTTATTAGTACTGAAAACGGGCCTGAAACAGACCTAAAAGTAGAGGATACACAACAGGCCTATAATAAGCTTTTGCAAGCTGGAGCAAAGTCAATCGTGCCTCCATTTGAAATTAAGATTGGTTACTGTGCAGTCGTTGAAGATCCGTGGGGAAACCTTCTCACTATACTTGATACTTCTAAGGGACTCTTAAAAACTGATTCTCAAAAGAATGTCATAGGAAATGAAACGCCTAGATAACTGGAATGAGCCCCGTTGATCAGATGCTATAGACCCATAATTTTTGTGTGGAACGGTCAGCGCCTTAATACGTAATTTCGGGTCATTGAATATTGATTGTGTACAAAATCGAAAAAAATAGTATCATCACTGTTGATGAGAACAATCAAAAAACCAATTTTTATCATTTCATTGTTGGTTGTTGTTGGACTCCTTTTCCTAATTATTTATAAGAAATTCGAGAATCAGCCCGACAGCCCTACTTTATTTGAAGTTGGAGTTGGGTCTGTCTCTACTGAAATTAGCGACTTTGCCGTTAGGGAAATCACCGGAGACCAATATAAAAAACAGACAGTGCGCTTTACTAACGGGATGCAACTGGTCGATTTTGGCTATTTCGTTTCATACATAGGTGCGCTCTGGTATGAAGGAAAGTTCGCGATGTTACTGCTCGGTAGAAATGATTGCGCAGAATGCGAGCCGACCAGATCACTAGTTGTCTATTCTCTAAATAGAGGCATGGAAATGGAATTTATTTATCCTGGAAAACAATGGCTTGTCGATCCTTCACAAAACCCGGTGAAAGAAAGGGTTGTTTCCTCGGTAAGAGCATTCTTCGGAAATTGTATGCCAAATTTCGATACACACCTGCTTTGGATTTCAGATAAAGCGAATAATGCTAAAATTGTATTTTTAAATTCCGAAGGAACTATTGAGCAGGTAGAGGTATCTTATCAGGCTGCTATAAACTCTGTGAAAAATTTAGCATCTCATCAATGCACTGAAATCCCTGGCGAAGACCAATCGCAATATAAATAGAATCTTATAATAATTGTTCAATAGGGAAGTTTTAAGAAACCTTCTCAAAAATTTGCGATAAGACCTGTTTACGATCTTGTCTTGATTCTTCTATATAATAGATCAAATCGTCGACGATCTGCACGTCGCGGTTGTTGGTGTGAAAGAATTCGACGCCCATGCCGTAGTCGTTTTTCCAAACGATCTTGGCAGTAACATCGCGCTTTCTGGTGCCGACGCTAAAAGTAAGGTGAATTTTCTCGGATAAGCCAAAGTCTAAATCGCCCGTTTTTAAAAAGGCTCCACTTAAGCTGATATTGATCAATTTGCCCTTAAGCTCTTGTCTACCGTAGGTTTTTCTGTAATTAACCTCAACGGCTAACATTACTCGTTTGGCTGGGCTTGTATCAGATTTAAGCGACTTCATGGTTTATCCTCCATAGTAACTATCGGAGAGGTAAACTCAAAATTTAACATTTCCCTAGTTTTTTTAGAGGTTTAGACCTTGTTCCTGCGTCAGTTTGGTACAAAATCTCAGGCTGAGACACTAGGGTGAATCTGATTGACATTTTGGCTTGATAGCCTCATATTAGACCTTAAGACGCACTAAAAATTCTATCGTCTTCTTCCAAAAGTAAAATCAATTTTAAAGGAATTCTACATTATACAATCTAAAGCTATATCAATAATACCATTAAGGAGCTCTTGTGTCCGAAGAATCTAGTCAAGTAGATAAGAAGAAAGCTACCCGCCCTAAGCGCGCACCAGCCGAAGCTAAAACCAAAGCAGCAGCTCCCGCTCCAGCGGCAGCAGCTCCGGCTCCAGAGACACCAGCGGTAAGCGCACCCGCTCCGGCGGCAGCAGCAACAAGCGAAGCTCCTAGGCAAGAGACCCGAGAGCAGGCACCGGCTCCACGAAGATATACCAATAATAACAACTCTCATCGCAGCAACAATAATCCTCGCAATAACAATCCTCGAAACAACAATCACCGCAGTGGTGGTCGTAATGACAGAAATGATCGCCAAGGATACGATAGAAACGCTGGTGCAGATCGCGGCGTAAGAAGAGATATGGAGGAACTAGCACCTCCACAAGAAATTGATGAAAACTTTGTCTGTGAGTTGTCTGAAGAAGAAAAAAAGGATTTAAGTTCAAAAAATCTAAAATCAAAAAATATCACAGAGCTTACTGCTCTTGCCACAAAACTTGGGGTTGAAAACGCCGCAGGTCTTCGTCGCCAAGATTCAGTGTTTGAAATTTTACGCCGTGCTGCTCGTATGGGTGATATTTTCGGAACAGGTTGCCTAGAGATCCTACCGGATGGTTACGGATTTTTACGTTCTCCCGATTATAATTACCTACCAGGCCCAGATGATATTTATGTTTCACCAAGTCAGATTCGCAGAATGGGTCTTAGAACCGGCGACTATGTTACTGGTACGATTCGTCCACCAAAAGATGGGGAGAGATACTTTGCGCTTTTAAAAATTGAAAGCCTAAACTACGAAGACCCGTCAGTTAATAAAGAGAAAATTTTATTTGATAACTTAACACCACTTTATCCTGAAGAGCGTTTAGTTTTAGAGACGACGCCAAACAGATACACAACTCGCGTTGTAGATTTAATGGCACCCATTGGTAAGGGACAGCGTGGGTTAATTGTTGCTCCTCCAAGAACTGGTAAAACAGTTTTATTACAAGATATTGCGAATGCGATCTCTACCAATCATCCTGCTGTAAAACTAATAGTTTTATTAATCGATGAACGACCAGAGGAAGTTACTGACATGGCCCGTACTGTAAAAGGTGAAGTGGTCAGCTCTACCTTTGATGAACCACCAACTCGTCACGTACAAGTTGCAGAGATGGTTTTAGAAAAAGCAAAACGATTGGTTGAGCACAAGCATGATGTGGTAATTCTTTTGGATTCGATCACTCGTCTTGCCAGAGCCTACAATACCGTAGTTCCACCTTCGGGTAAGATCTTGTCGGGTGGTGTGGACTCTAACGCCCTACATAAGCCCAAGCGCTTTTTTGGTGCGGCTAGAAATATCGAAGAAGGCGGCTCATTAACGATTATTGCTACTGCCCTAATTGATACTGGCTCTCGAATGGACGAAGTAATTTTTGAGGAGTTCAAAGGAACTGGTAACTCAGAGATACATTTAGACCGAAAACTGATGGAAAAGCGTATATTTCCATGTATGGATATTAATAAGTCAGGCACCCGTAAAGAAGACCTGCTTATTGAAAAGAACGAGCTAAGTCGTCTATGGATTTTACGTAAGGTATTGGCTCCAATGAATGTGGTAGATAGCATGGAGTTTATCCTAGATAAGCTAGAGGCGACGAAGAGCAACGCAGAGTTCATCACATCGATGAACGGGTAATAGTATAAGGCTTTGAAAATATTACTGTTTTTAGCCCACACTTTTAGCTCGACAAGAGCTTAAAAACTGTGATATTTCAAGCACTTCAATATTAAAGAGGAAAAGCGTATGAAACCAGAAATCCACCCAAAATACTTTAACGATGCATCCGTATCTTGCGTATGTGGTAATACATTTAAAACAGGAGCAACAGTTCCTGAAATAAAAGTCGAAATTTGTAGCGAATGCCACCCGTTTTATACTGGTAAGCAAAAAATGCTAGATACTGAAGGCCGTGTAGAAAGATTCAATAAGCGTTACGCTAATTTTAATACAGCTCGTAAGTAACTAATTTGAAACGTTTATAAATGTAAGCAGGCTATGGCCTGCTTATTTTTTTATGAGGACAGTATGTTTGATCAACTAGATGGTGTTGAGTCCCGCTTCGAAGAAGTCAGCATGAAGTTACAAGACCCCGAGGTCACTTCTAATAACGAAAAATATAAAAAATTAATGAAGGACTTTTCAGACTTACAAATCGTAGTTGATTTGTATCGTCGTTATAAAAAACTGTCCCAGCAAATTAAAGATAACAAAGATATTTTGGCCAATGAAAATGATGAAGAACTTAGAGCTATGGCCAAAGAAGAAATGGGTAGTTTAGAAGAAGATCTTGATCAAACCGAACACGCGCTAAAATTAGCACTACTACCTAAAGACCCAAGTGACGGCAAAGATATTATTTTAGAGATCAGAGCAGGAGCAGGCGGTGACGAGGCGGGCCTTTTTGCCATGGAACTCTTCGAGGGATATGTGCACTTTGCAAAGGCGCAGGGCTGGAGTGTTGAGATTTTATCAACGTCAGAGGGCAATGCCGGTGGTTACAAAGAGGTCTGTGCATCCATTACAGGTGACAAGGTCTTTGCAAGATTAAAATATGAATCAGGCGTACACCGCGTGCAAAGGGTGCCGAAAACGGAAACTCAGGGCCGCGTTCATACTTCGACAATAACGGTTGCGGTGCTTCCAGAAGCTGACGCTGTAGAAGTAAATATTAATATGAATGATGTAAGGGTAGATGTGTATAGATCAGGTGGAGCAGGTGGGCAGAGTGTAAATACCACGGATTCAGCTGTAAGATTAACCCATGCTCCGTCGGGTCTAGTTGTTATTTGCCAAGATGAAAAATCACAAATTAAAAACAAAGCAAAAGCGCTTAAGGTTTTATACGCTAGACTTTTACAGGCCAAACAAGATGCAGCGACAAAAGATGCATCCGATGCAAGACTTTCGCAAATTGGTACTGGCGACAGATCAGAGAGAATTAGAACCTACAACTTTCCTCAATCTAGAATTACTGATCACAGGATTGGTTTAACGATTCACTCGTTAACTGATGTGATGGCAGGCCATATGGAAAATATTGTCGACCCTGTAATTGCCCACTTTCAAGCTGAGGCACTGAAGTCTCAGAGTCAGAAATGATCTTAAGAGAGGTTTTAAATAAGACAGAAGCCCATTATAAAAAAATAGGATTTGATCGCCCTCGGTTTGAGGCTGAAATGGTTTTAGCTGCAGCATTAAATTGGAAGCGGATGGAACTTTTTTTAAAATTAGATTATCCACTGCAAGAGGTAGAGGTTGTTCGCTGTAGGGATTTTGTATCAAGACGCGGAAAAGGTGAGCCACTAGCTTATATCGAAAATCAGAAAGAGTTTTACGGCTATAATTTTTTTGTAGATAAAAATGTATTAGTGCCAAGACCAGAGACAGAACACTTGGTAGATAAAGCATTAGAGTTAATTAAAAAACATAATTTAAAATCGGTATTAGATATTGGCACAGGCAGTGGTTGCATACCAATTGCAATTTTAAAAATTGTCGAAGGCGTAACGGCCACAGCTGTTGATATTTCTAAACAGGCCTGTGAGATTGCCAGTAAAAATGCTATCGCAAATGAAGTTGCAGATAGGATTAATGTTATAAACGCAGATTTTTCTGATGAAATTACTCATAATAATTTTAATTTTTCTAGCATAGATGTAATTACCGCTAACCCGCCATATATTTCTCTATCAGATGTAAATGTACAAAAATCAGTTAAGGACTATGAGCCACACCTAGCTCTTTTTGCAAAAGAGGATGGTCTTGAATTCTATAAGTCTTGGTACAAGAGCTTATCAATATTGGCTAGACCTGGGGCATATCTTTTATTTGAGATAGGACAAACGCAACGTTTAGAAATAGTAAAAATTTTAGCAGATCTAAAAGTCTTTGCAGACATAGAGTGTTTAAAAGATTACTCTGGTAAAGATAGAATTATTTATTGTGTAAAAAAGTAGGGCTTATGGATCGTATGTTAATTGATGGCGGCGTTACGCTAAATGGTAAAGTAAAAGTTAGTGGTGCTAAAAACTCTATACTGCCACTTTTGTTTTCGACACTTCTTGCAAAAGGTAAACATAAATTTTCAAATGTTCCAAAGCTAGCGGATGTAGATTCTGCCCTAACTCTGCTAAAAGAACTGGGTGCAACATACTCTTGGGACGGCAATAGTCTTGAGGTAATCACAAATGATCTTACATCAAATGAAGCGCATTATGATATCGTTAGAAAAATGAGAGCTAGTATTTTATGTATGGGCCCATTACTAGCAAGAACAGGATCTGCTAGTGTAAGTTTGCCAGGTGGTTGTGCCATAGGTTCTCGTCCGATCGATCTACATTTAGAGGCGTTTCAAGAAATGGGTGCAACTATTGAAAATAAAAGTGGATATATCATTGCAACGGCAAAGCCTTTAAAAGGGGCCAATGTTTTATTTGATATAACAACTGTTGGCGGGACCGAGAATGTTATGATGGCTGCCGTTCTTGCAGAGGGGTCTACCACCATCGAGAACGCGGCAAAAGAGCCTGAGATTGTAGATTTGGCAGAGTATTTAAATAAAATGGGCGCAAACGTCGTCGGCGCAGGAACCGGAGTAATAAGTATTAGCGGTGTTAAAGAATTAAGTCCAGCGTCGCATAGTGTAGTGCCTGATAGAATTGAGGCGGGGACATTATTAATCGCAGGAGCAATAACAGGTGGAGACGTTGAGGTTCTTGACTGCAGACCGAAAGATATCGAAACATTAATTCATAAATTAAGAGAATCTGGATTTAAAATTGAAGAAGGAGAGGATTGGGTCAGAGTTTTTCCTAATAACTCCTGGAAAGCTGTTGATATTACAACTGCTGCTCACCCGGGGTTTCCTACAGATTTGCAGGCTCAATTTATGGCATTAATGACAATAGCTAAGGGTACAAGCGTAATCTCAGAAACTATCTTTGAAAACCGCTTTATGCATGTGCAAGAATTGGCAAGGCTTGGGGCGGATATACAGCCAAAATCAAGAGTGGCGGTAGTTAGAGGCAAAGAAGTTTTAACTGCAGCTCCTGTTATGGCAACGGACTTACGTGCAAGTGCCAGCTTAATATTAGCTGGCCTAGTCGCGAAAGGCACCACTGAGGTTTTACGTATTTATCATTTAGATAGAGGTTACGAGAAATTAGAGGTAAAATTAAGCTCACTAGGTGCAAAGATAAGACGCGAAAAAGAAACCTAGACCTTAGTACTTTGCTTTCCTATGAAAGCTTCGACATAATAAAATGATGGAATGCATCTTTTGCAAAATCATCGATAAAAAAATTCCTGCAAATATTGTCTATGAAAATGACGAGGTAATAGCGTTTAAGGATATTAATCCATCAGCGCCAACCCATATTCTGTTTGTGCCAAAACAACATATTGAACGGCTAGATAATATCTCGTCGGATGATACTAAAATAGTGGTAGATATTCATAAAGCAATTTTAAAATTTTCTGAAGAAAAACAATTGCGCGAAAGTGGATTTCGCGTGCAAGTAAATGTAGGTAAAGGTGGGGGGCAAGTAGTATTTCACCTGCACTACCATTTACTATCAAACAAAAATATTGATACATAGGTGATTCATGAGTCAAAAGCCGTGGCTAATAAAAGATAAAAGCGGCAAAATATTTGGGCCGTATGACTACATCAAGCTAGAAGCATTTATAGCTAAAGGTTTGTTTTCGGGTGAAGAAATGATCTCGGAGTATCCAGACGGAGAATGGTTCCCAATTACTAAGGATTTAAATCTTTATACCAAACTACTGGATCAATTAGCGAAAACACCTTCACGTAAACAACAAGATGAAATCCAAAAAGAATTACTTGAGGCCAATGCTCCTGATAATAGTGAAAAAGAAAAAGAAAGAATAGTCAGCTCTACTGATGATGAGAATTCAGATGATATGCCTACCAACACAAATATTAAAATAGAGCTGGAGTCAGAGGACTGGATTGACCCAACGTTTAAACCAAACGATACATACGTTACTACGACCAAAACAATAGAAGTAAAAGAGAGAAGAGAAAAGGCTGGCGGTAGGATAGCAAGGTTTCTATTTCTACTACTTATAGTTATAGGGGTACTACTTTATTTGACCAGAAATTATAAAATACGCGAAAGCGTCGAGCTAATTACATTCACAGCTCCTAATTTTAATAAGAACGCAACGCCTGACCCCGTAGACTTACAGAAGAAAAAATTTCTACAGTTATTAGGTATGTATATGCAGTCTGGCAAAGCCAACTACTTAGAGCTTCGAGAACAACTGGTACCGTTTTTAGAAAAAAATAAATCAAATGTAGATGCGGTCGCTTTACTTTGTTTGTCATATCGTGAGCTTTGGCCTTATTCTGCTAAATCTTCAACAGAATTGGCAGTGCTTAGTAAACTTCTAGAGCAATCATCTAGAGCAGAGTCTTTTAGTGCTTCAGCTTCAACTTGTAACGCTGTGACACAACTCGTTCGAGGGGATATTGCCGCTGCAAAAAATATTGTGAATAGAGTTTTGTTTCAAGACTCTAGTGCGGTTACATTTTATGAAATGCAGGGAGAGATTTTAAAAAAAGAAGGAAAGGTAGTTGAGTCTTTAAAGTACTACCAGCAAGCCAGTAAGTTTTGGCCTACGTGGCAAAAACCACTTTTGCAACAAGCGGTGATTCGTGAAGAATCTGGTCAACCAGTTGCAGCTAAGCAAATTTTAGAAACATTGATTGCCTCTACAGATAAGCATGAGGCCGCTACCATTTTGCTGGCTTATATTGAGCTTAGACATTTAAATAATGCAAAACAATCCGCAAATCTAATACGCGCTTTTAAAGAAAATAAGACAGATGCAAGCCCAACGATTGCAGCCAAGGCATATTATACCCTAGCAATGCTTGAAAATATGAAAGGTAACAAAGATGAGGCAGCAGATTATGCAAAGTCTTCATTAGCCTTAGACGGTAATAATACGACTCTGCAAAATTTTTTACAGAGTATTGGCAAAACATACGATAAAAAAGTAGTAAAGGGCACCAGCACTGAGCTTGTGGAAAATGGCGATCGTTACTTTTTACAAAAAAGATTTTTGGATGCGCAAGCAGAGTTTAAGGCTGCTTTTGAAATGGATCCCAATAACATGGCTGCTGCGTATAAGGCTGCTGAAAGTTTGTGGGAATTAAATCAGGAAAAAGAAGCCATAGCCTGGATGAATAAAGCTATCAAAGCTGACCCAAAATATTTTGAAGCGCACTTAAAATTATCCGAATACTATGCATCCAGATTTGATTTTGTTTCGGCATCAAATCAAATGATGAGGGCGCAGCGAGTGAACCGAAAAGATTATAGGCTCTATAGGTATTATGCCATCATTGAAATGAAAAGACTAAATTACAAAGGCGCTATTAAGCAAGCAGAAGCAGCTATTCAGCGCTATGATGGAGACATTGAATCATTAAAGATTTTGACAGAATCTTACTTAGCGCAAGGTATGCCAAGAGAAGCTCATTACGCTATTAGTAAAGCGGTAGCTTTAGAAACAACAAACCCAGGATTGCAGTCCCTCTATGCATACAGCTTGTCAAAATTTCAAGGGCCGGATGCTGGCGTAGCTTATATAAAAAATTTGATAAATAGCTATCCTTCAATTTTAGAATACCGCGGAGAATATGGAAAAATTTTATTAGATGATGATAAGTATAACGATGCTATTGGCGTTATACAGCAAGCGATTGACGCTGGTTATTCAGATATAAATGCATATTATAATATATCTGAAGCATATCAGAAAAAGGGCGACATGCAAAACGCACTAAAAATTCTCTTGTCTGCAGCGCAAGTACGACCTTCTAAGGTAGATACATATATTAAAATTGGTGAGCTGCAATTTCTCGCCAAAAACTATACGCAATCGGCTCAACAGTTTTCAGTGGCACGTGAACTGAATGATAGCTATCCAAGGCTTAATTCTATGCTGGGGGAATCGTTTTTAAAATTAGGGCGCTATGAAGATGCGCTTAAATTTGCAAACTTAGAGATGCGTCGAAACCCTAAACTTGCCGATGGGTATTTATTAGCGGGTGATATTTTTACTGCCCAAGGACAATACTCAAGGGCCGCGGGTGAGTATCAAAAGGTAGTTTCTATAAATCCTAACTCAGCTCTTTTATACGTAAAAATAGCTAGATCCCATAGATTGGCAGGTAATTATGATGTGGCCCGCTCAATGTTATCCGTTGCTAGTGCAAAAGAGTCTGGTTATGCTGAAATCTATAAAGAAACGGGTGCGCTGTTGGAGGCCCTGGGTAGCAAGGCAGAGGCCGTAGATGCTTACTCAAGGTACTTGCGTCTGTCACCGAATGCGTCAGATCAACAAGAAATTAGGCGTATCATACAAAGCTTAGGAGGATGATATGGGAATTATAGCATCAACACATCAAGGAATTAAAAAAGGTTCTACTCACCTAGGTGTCCTAACTTTAAGGGTGCTCTCTTCTATAATTATTGGATATGCTATTGCCTTAATCGGAGAAGGCTTATTATTTTATGGAAGAATTTCATTTTGGTTTGCGTTAATTGCAAGTTGTGCGGCTTTTCTAAAAATTACAAGGTCATGGGGAGTTGGTGGGGTTTTAATATTAGATTTAATTCTATTTTTAATAGGTCTTCTGCTTAGAATGTATGTACTTGTTGCCCCAGGCGCTTAAATTTAATATACCTAAAGCGCTATACGGGAAGGTCGAGCATGTTAGATATCAAATTAATTGAGCAAAATCCAAGCGAATATAAAGAATTTTTAAAAAACCGTAAAGGCGATCCAGCTGAAATTGATACATTACTAGAAAAAAGTAAGAAGCGTCGGGATTTAATTGCGAAGACTGAAGAGTTAAAGGCAAAGCAAAACTCTGTCAGTAAAGATATTCCAAGCTTAAAAAAACAAGGTAAAAATACTGATGATCTAATGGCTCAAATGACAGCCATTAAAGAAGAAATAAAAAAAATGGAAGTGCTTCAAGCTACTGCGCAAGAAGATGTAGACCATATTTTATTAAGGCTACCGAATAAGCTTCATTCCTCTGTGCCAGTGGGTACAAGTGAGGCGGATAACAAAATAGTACGAACAGTAGGAGAAAAAGGAACCTATTCTTTTAAACCACAGTCACACGACGATCTAGGTACAAAATTACAAGTTTTAGATTTTGAACGTGCCGCTAAGGTTACGGGATCAAGGTTTTGTTTTCTTAGAAAAGAAGCCGCTCTTTTAGAGCGTGCCCTTCAAAATTTTATGTTAGATCTTCACACGCAAAAACATGGATATGAAGAATGCATGCCACCATTGATGGCCAACGACGCATCATTTCAGGGTACAGGACAATTTCCTAAATTTATAGAAGACGTTTTTCATATAGAAGGCATGGGCTATCACTTAATTCCAACAGCTGAGGTTCCGGTAACTAATTTTTACGCTGGAGAAATCTTAGAAGAGGCAAATCTTCCGCAAAAAATGACAGCATTTACTCCATGTTTTAGATCTGAGGCTGGTTCGCATGGTAGAGATACTAAGGGATTGATCAGACAGCATCAGTTCAATAAAGTCGAGATGGTACAGTTTGTTCACCCAGACAAATCTTATGAGGCGCATGAAGAATTAACTGGTCATGCAGAAGAAGTTCTAAAGCAATTAGAGCTACATTATGAGGTAGCGATTCTTTGTTCAGGTGATATTGGGTTTGGTGCGGCTAAATGCCACGATATAAATGTGTGGCTACCAGGACAAAATGCATTTCGTGAAATTTCATCTTGTTCGAACTTTGAAGACTTTCAGGCAAGACGAGCAAATATAAGATTTAGGCCTAACGGTGGGGGAAAACCACAGTTTGTTCACACCTTAAATGGATCTGGTTTAGCTGTCGGTAGAACTTTGCTTGCGATTTTTGAAAACTATCAACAAGAAGATGGTAGTGTTCAAATTCCCAAGGTATTACAAAAATATACAAATGGTCTGACAGTAATTAAAGCTAATAAATAGCCGGTCTAACAGTTATAAATTTTGCACCAAACCTAGCGCTATGCGGATATAATATATAAACAAGATCTCCATTAGCTAAAAATTCTGGATACATGGCGTTGCCATCGATGTAATTAGAGATTTTATAAGTAATGTTTTTCAATCGATCTTTAATATAGATATTTGCGACAGTTGTCGAGCTTGGGTCACTAATATGTTGAAAGGCATAGTTACCTAAGGCGTCAGCTTTATCAAATACATGAAAGGCTATGTAGCGTTTGTTATAGGCAAAAGAAATTTTACCAGCAAGATAACCAAGCTCTTCACTTACCTCGCACGTACCATCATGATTTAATTTATATATACGAGATTTTCCGACATCATAATCTAAGCCACTAAACTCTGTTCCGTCTTTTGAAATCATTGGTAGGGCAAACTTATAATTGCTACATACTAGAGTAACAGGACTGATCACCTCCATATTTATAGTTCTTCCGTTTGCATCTAGACTTTCTCTGTAGTCCCTGAAGTAGCGCAATTTATTTTCAATAATCACCCGGTAGAGAATTTCGGTGTCATTTTTGCGTAAAACAGCTACGCTTTCGTATACACCTTTAAAGTCAATGTCGTTAAAGAATGGCTTTGCGGCTACGCCTTGCGAGATTAGATCATCAAGATGATAAAAGCGCAGGCCGTATTCGGCAACTTGTGAAGGTACAATTACATTTCGCATATTTAGTGCAAACATAGGGTCATAGGCACCCGGTATTTGTATAGAGGTACCAGACTGTGAATCTAGTAAAAGATTTTTATCTGTGTGGTGTCCATCCGCGGGCTTCCAAGTTGTGTAAGTAAAATATCTACCATCAGGAGAGGGTTTAAAAAAATATGTAGGTCTATCTGTAATTGTTGTCTCGCTAATTAACAGCGGTTCAGAATAAAGCTGATCGTTATTGGTATCACCTGCAAAACTGATGAAATTAAATAATAAAAAAAGTATCACTTAAGCCTCCCAAGGATTACGGCCTCTAAAGTTTGTGGCTCAAGATACCCTAGATGAATGTTTCCCTGAACAACGCCATCATCCAAAACGGCAAAACCAGGAAAGTGATTTAAAATGCCTAAATGTACTAATTCGTCTGATAAGTATTGTGTTTGAGCATAAGGTGTAAGTTCAGTATCTAATGATTCGACAGATAAAAAAGGATCAAAAACAAATGTGCATTGAAAGTCATATTTGTAACAAAGCTGTTCAACATCAATGATGCCTTCAATAGACAAAGGCATCATAGTTGACCAGGTATAAATAATTTCAATATTTGCTTTTGCAAACAAGGGCAGTAGCACTAGTAAAAGTATAAACTTGATTTTCCCCAAACGTCCCCCGACAAGATAAATGTAACTTGGGTTAGCGAGGGACGCAGGCATTAAAAAAGTACGAATAGTTTTTTGTAAAAAGGCATGCGAAAGTTAATAAAAGCATAATGGCACCCAGTAAGACTTTCACTGCGCAACTGTGAGTTACAAAAAATATGCAAATATATTCAGCGGGCGATTCTTAAAAATTAAGATCTTCTAACTTTGTTACTGCCGTAGCCGCCACGTGGTCTTTGGAGGCCGGCTTCACAATAAATCGATTTAAAGCTCGCTGTCTTAGATGTAAAAACATAGGAAGATAATACATTGTTAATATGCCAGAAATAAAAAGACCCCAACCCATTGTGAAGGCTAGTGGCTTAGTAAAGCCAGATTCTCCGCCCCATGAATAGGCCATAGGAACTAATCCCCCGAGAGTCGTTAGTGTTGTTAAAAGAATTGGTCGTAATCTAGACGTCGCACCATCGATGATGGTATCAAGGCTTGTAGTATTCAAGCTTTTTTGAATTTTGTTAATCTGGTCTACCATAACAATAGAGACATTCACAGATACCCCAACCATGCCTACAAGCCCGATCATAGCCATTAAGCTAAGTTGGTGACCATGCGAGTAAAGGGCTAAAATTGAGCCGATAAATCCAAACGGTATAGGCAAAGAAACTAAAAGTGGTTGTGTAATATTACCAAGGGTAACTGCTAATACAAAAAAGACCAGAAGCATGCATGTAATGACGACCTTTAGGGCCCATGATCGATTTTTCTTTTCTTGCTCAGAGATCCCCTCTACTTCGAACCTGTAATCGGGATTTGCTTTTTGTAAAACATCAGTTTTTTCGCTAACCAACTTTTGTAATGAGTCTCTGGGGATATCTTTATCTAGTTTAAATGAGAAGCGAAGCTCTCGCTCACTATTTGAGTGGTATATTGTTTTTAAAGCATATTTCTTTTCCCAAGTACCAAATAATTTTGCAGGAACCTCAACGCCATAAGAGTTCAGAATGCGAATGTCATTAAGTGATTCATAGGTGTGCTCTTTGTCGTGATCCACTGTTGTGTATACGCGAACGGGTTCACCTTCGATTCGAACCTCGGCGATTTTATCAGCCACAAGTAGAGACTTTAAATGGCTTAATATATTAAATGTTGAAGAGCTGGCTTGGGCGATCTCTGCGTAATCGGGCTGAAACTCCCATGTTTCCTGAATACTGTCCGAATCAGAAACATATTCTGTAATACCCTTAACAGAGGTGACGTCTCTAACTAGTAGGCTTTCTAAGGTGTTAAAATCTAGAGACTCATTTCCTCTAACATAAATTTGTAATAGTGAGTCCGACTCTCTTTCTTCACCTTCTTTTTCAAAATCAACATATAATTTCTCGGTTTCTACTTTATAGATCTCTAAAAGTGGCTCAATTTTTTTCTGTAACGTCTCTTTTAACTTTGTGGGATAGTTTGTAGTAGAAGGGAAGTTAACGTTTATTTTTATATATCGGTTTCCGCGATAAGATTTTCCCGACTCCCAAATACTCCCAATGTGGGTGACTACAGTCTCAACCTCATTTTTAGGAAACTTTAAAATTTCAGATTCGATTTTTTGGGCCCAAGCAACGGCTTCTTTGATGGAGGGCTCACCTTTTAGGTGAGCAAAGACCGTTACGCGCTCCGGGCTAATGGATAGTTGAAAATTCTGCCCTAACTTTTTAGTGGCGATATAAACACTAAGAGCAAAAATACTAATTAAAAAGATAGTAGATAGTACAGAAAATCTAATGAAGATCTTTAACGATGATATGTATTTTTTTTCTAAATAAGACATGATGCCTAGGGCGTATTTATTTTCTTTAATAGGGTTTTTTACAAAATGCATAAGGTGGTTTGGTAAGATAAAGAAAGTTTCAAACCAGCTAAATAACAACGCCGAAATTAGCACAACCGGAATAGCTGCCAGTATCGTTGAAATTTCACTGTGTAAAAACAAAATGGGGCTAAACGCCACGCAGGTGGTAAGTATAGTGCCGGTCACAGGAACGATGAGATCATCAACAGCTTTCTTTGCTGCTACAAACGGTAGGGCACCATGAGCCCTTAATCTGGTGTAACGTTCAGCCAAGATAATGGCATCATCAACCAAAATACCTATGACTAAGATCATTCCTATTAATGAGATTAGATCAATTGAAATTCCACAAAGTTTTAATACGATCGCCGTGCCAAGGTAAGCCAGCGGTACGCCCACTGCGGTCATTAGGGCAACGCGCACATTTAAAAAGAACATAAGGATTAATAAAACCAGTAAGAACCCAGTGAGGGCATTTTTATTTAAGACACTGATTTGTTGTCTTACAAAATGAGCGCCGCTCATCATTTTTTTTAGATGCAGATCGGGTGGGAGTTTTTCGTTCCACGCAGCAATTTTCTTATCCATTGCGGCCTCAACGACAAAGGAGTCCGAGAAGGTATCTTTGCGTACGTATATTGAAGTCGCACTTTGTCCATCAACGCGGCTTACATAATTAGCTGTACCAGTTCTAAAGTTTACATTTGCAACGTCATCTAAAAATATAGTTTGCCCAGCTGAATTAGCTTTTATTGGCAAGCGTTTGATTTTCTCTACATCAGAACTAACATTAGATACCCTAACCATAAAATCTTTGGCAGTAGTGGTAAGCTGTCCTATGGGCGCATAACTAAGAGCCGTTTGCAGCACAGACCTAATTTGCTCCACTGAAACTTCGTGATACTTTAATTTTTTAGAGTCTAAATCAATATACAAATTTAAATCTGAGCTATCGGCCGAAGCTCTTACGACTCCGCTAATATTTAAAATGTCCCTCTCAATGGCGGTTACAAATTTTATGTGCTCCACATTTTGCGCTTCAAAGCCTATAAGACTTAGGTAGCCAGCAAAAACCTCAGTTACCTTGTCTTCCGAAACATTTATGGATTCAATCGAGTCTGGCAATTGTGTACGTATAGAGGCGATTTTTGATTCAACCTCTTTTACCATTTCACTAAGGTTAGCGTTTCCACCTTCAAAGGCTACGGTTATATTAGATGTGTCTTGAGAGGAGTGGGAGGTTACTTTATCAATCCCGGGTAGCGATCGTAGGGTTTGCTCTACGGGATATGTAATCAGTCTTTCGATGTCTTCAGAACTTCCGCCGGGCATATAAATATTTACAGTAATGTTATTAAACTCGAAAGGGGGGATTAAATCACGCTTAAGAGCCGATAAGCACAAAAGCCCTACTAGTAAAATAGCAACCATTACAAGATTCGTTAAAAACGAAGAGTTTAAAAATTTTTGTACAGGCCCTTTTAGCATTAGTAGTTGATAAGGTAGTTTTTAGAGGAGGGCAAGGTTAAATCAAAGATTGTAAAAGCCTCAACTTATATGACAATTTGTGCGCCTAAAAACATAATTTTCATCTGAACTGGATGTAATAAGCTCCTGGTAGGCACTAAAATTGCTTAGTACTCAGGTAACATTTACCCACTTTAATTGAGGGCCCTAAATCATGAAATGTATGTACTTTTTGACTATGATATTTTTGTTTATATTTTCATTACCCCTATTTGCTCAAAGCACAACGTCGTCGACAGAAGGGTATGGTGTATCAGGCAGGCTTAGAGTCGCAGACCGTTGGGCAGAAGATGACAATAAGGCTGTTCATACAGCAAGAGGACAGTTTCGTATGGATGGCTGGTTAAAGTTGGGTGCGGGTGGTTGCGTAAAACTAAACGGGCGTCTAACTACTGGAAATTCATTTAACAGCGAATGGGCAATATCTGGTTTAGCTGACGGTAAAGAGAGTGTAGATTTTAACTTACGTCGCTTATACTTAGATGTGGCCTGTATTAAAGAAAATGTAAAAGTCGAAATGGGCGCCATGCCTGCTAGAAGCGTAGGAAGATTAGGAGTTACCGACTATGGCTGGGTAGATGGTCTAAGAGTGATCATTGATGACAAAGAAAATGGGCGATTACTATATTTAACAGTTGGTGAAATTAATGATTTAAAAGAGCCTAGCGTATTTAAAAGAAAACATGGCGGAGCAAACTACACGCAAGCAGAGCTTCAGCAGTTATTTGGTGATGATAATAGTATTATAATCAGTATATCTAAATATAAAGACACCCTGTACACAAGAGCGGGTCTTCGCTGGGCAGTAAACTCTTATTTTGATTGGATCGATGCGATTAGTGTAGAAACCCTTTTCACAGAAAAAAAACACACAGGAGATCTTTTTGCTATGGATAAAAATCTAGATAAGTGGAAAGTAAGGGCGTACTATTCAGAAATTAAAAAAAACCCGGATCCAGAGAAAAACATAGAGCTGTTAATTAAAAACTCTTTTGGTTTTGGCAAAAACTATTACTTTGAACTTGAAAGACAAGTCGGAGGAAAATGGCAGTTTAACGTTAGGCTAAGAGATGGTGAAGCGGGCTATCTAATGGAAGCGGGCTTTACTAGGCACTTCAATTATTAAGTTTTATTTTTCGGGTTTTGAATGAAAAACCCAAAGAGGCCCAATCAATAAAAACTGAATATCTTTAAAAAACGAGGGCTTCTTGCCCTCTATTTTATGGCCTACAAATTGCCCGATCCATGCAACAATAAAAATTGAGACATAAAAAATTAGATGTGGCATCGTAAAATTTTGCAATAATCCTATTATTAATAAAAAAACTAAAATTAAAAATAGCATTTGTATAAATGGTTTTAAGCCCAAGCGAGCATAGAAAACTAAAGACAGAGCACTGAAAACGGTGGCTCCGTTAAGTAGTATACTTATGCTACTTGATAGTTGCCAAAGTATTCCCAGCAAACTAAATGCAATCAACGGGACACAAATAGTGTGAATATTTTTGTTTGTTGGGTTTAGATGGGTTTCTTGGTATTCTGCTAGCCATTGCTCTTTCGATCTTTTCATCTGTATAAAGTAATATCTGCAGGGCTTAATAGGCAATGTAAAAATATTAAACCCTGCTTCTCATTAATTTGAACTACATATTAGCGTTGCAGTCATCAATGTGGCGCGTACCGATGGCTACACTTCTATTGTGTGTGAAGTTTAAACCTCTAATGTTCCCCTGAATTGTTTCATCTAATGAAACTTCACATAGTTGAGTTTCTTGGTTGATATACTCTAATCGGGACAACTTGATTGTAAGATCAACTTTTTCAGTGCTTGGGTTTCCTTGTATTACGTCATCCACGTTCATGCTTTCGAAAGTAGCCATGCATGGCGCGGCTTCGCCTTCATTTCTATGATCTAATATAGTCACGCCTGCAAGCTCTGGTATTAATACCTTTAAGACAGGTGAGCTATAGCCAGCTTCAGATAGACGCACGCGAGCTGTTGATAAATCAACATTAACTGTTACGTTTTTGATACTTAGCTCAGTGATGTTAGCTTGAGCTACTGTTGATATTGTTAGTGCCATCGCAATAATTGTAAGACTCTTCATATTTACCCCTTTTTATGTGCACATCATCGTGCTGCAGACAAAAAGTAGATGAAAAAGAAGCATAAATATAATGAATTGTAATACTGTTTATGATAACTAATATGAATGATATCATCTACAGAGATAAAATACTTTATAGAGTTGGCAAAGACAAAACACGTAACCCGTGCCTCAGAGCGGCTAGGCGTATCACAGCCCACACTTAGCCATTGCCTTAAGCGCATTGAGGAAGAGGTGGGGGCACAGCTCTTTATAAGATCTAAAAAAGGCGTTGAATTAACTGCCGCGGGAAAGCGTTTTTATGACGGCGCACTTGAGCTTCAAGAGCAGTGGTCGCACGTTGTGCAATCTGTCCAAGATGAATTAGACTTACCTAAAGGGCTTATCAAGTTAGGCTGTCATACGGCAGTCGCAAGCTATACCCTTCCGGCATTCTTACCAAAACTTACCAACTTATACCCCAATATTAGGCTGCAACTGCAACATGGTTTGTCGAGACATATGACAGAAGACGTAATCTCATCAAGGCTTGATGTGGCTTTAGCCGTTAATCCCACACCCAACGATGATTTAATTATAAAAGAAGTTTGCAGAGACATGATGACGTTGTGGTGCCCAAAAGCCAATCGAAAATCTAAAACATTACTGCTTGATCCCAATCTATTACAAAGCCAGGAGATCTTAAAAAAACTAGGCAAGTGGGGATCGGTCTTTAATAATCATATTGAGTCGTCTAGTTTAGAGGTGATCGCTCAGCTGTTGGGTGCAGGAGTTGGTTATGCCATTCTTCCCAAGAGGCTTGTGGACTCGATCAGTGCGGGTGATATAGAAATGGTAAAGAATGCGCCGATAGTGCATGATCGCGTATGTTTAATCTTCAAATCTGAATTTAGAAAAACCAAACGCGGCAGAACATTTATTGATTTAGTGGACGGATCTTTTTAATTGGGAGCTATGCTTGAATCAAAAAATCACAGGATTTCGTAAAGACCTAGAAGATCATTGGGTGACAGAACTTGATTGTGGTCACTCGCAACACGTTCGTCACGATCCACCTTGGATGGAAAGACTTTGGGTCACAACGACAGAGGGCCGAGATGGTTATATAGGAAAACATCTGAATTGCATTCGCTGTGATGAATTTGCACTTGAAATAGGAAAAGTATTAATCGAAGAATTTCAAAAAACATTTCTTAAAAATTATCAAGACGCCGGCATTAGTGGATTGTGCGAAGAAGGAAGATTAGAGGCCGCGTTGGGTACAACACAATCAATCGACATATTAAAATTAGTACAGGGAAAATAATAATATAAGAAGTAATGGCGGAGGGGGTGAGATTCGAACTCACGGACCTCGTGAAAGGTCGTCAGTTTTCAAGACTGATGCGTTCAACCACTCTGCCACCCCTCCATCCGAAGGAAGACACAAACTAATGATTTCCACCAAATAACGCAAGAAGAAGCGGATTTTAGCTTAACAAATGATCAGAATCATCACGCTGCTCCAAAGTATAACAATGGGTTATAGTGTAAATAATATCATTTAATTTGTAAAAACTATATTCGTTCCCTATATTCACCAGGTCGCGCACTGAAGCAAGACGTAGCCGAAGCGCCCGCTGCCTAGCGGTGGAGCACTGAAGCCTGGGGGGATTAGGATGTTTAAGGGGATACTATTAATAGGGTCTTTAGGTTTATTAGTTGCCTGTCAAGATGCAGGAGTTACAGGTTCAATTCTTAATAGCGGCGAAAAAGTCATATATGGCGACGACGACCGTTTAGATCTTTACCAAGTTGAAGATCAAAAAGTAATGGAAAATGCTAGATCAACTGTTGCTCTAGTTCAAATGAGTAAGATTAGCGCTGCTGAAGACGGGGTATTTAATTTAGCGACTGTTCCGTTATCTGAAAAAATTAATCTTTGCCCATCAGAAAGATTTAAAGAACAAAATACATTGGCGTTTTGTTCGGGCTCACTAGTTGGCCCTGACCTAGTTTTGACAGCGGGCCACTGCGCTCGTAATTGTGCGACTACGGCGATGGTTTTTGATTATGCTGTAAATTCGGCAAGTGATAACCCAAGCCAAGTTAACATTGATAACTTATATTTATGTAAAGAGGTTGTGGACTTTAAATTAGAACAAGGCTTTGGCGCGGATTACGCACTCTTACGTCTTGATCGTCCGGTAGTAAACCGCAAACCATTAACTGTTAGACGCGATGGCAACGTAAGCAAGGGAACTAAGCTTTATGTTATCGGCCATCCATCAGGTTTACCAACTAAGGTTGCTGGCGGGGCGAGTGTTCGTGAAATAGATCACAGACCATTTTTTGTTGCTAACCTAGATACTTATGGTGGTAACTCAGGATCAGCAGTATTTAATGATGCAACTGGCGAAATCGAAGGCATTTTGGTTCGCGGTGAAAATGATTATGCCTCTAATGGTGTTTGTATGGAGTCTTTTAGATGTGCAAACGACGAGTGTATGGGAGAACATGTTACAAAAGTAGGCTTAGTTAGTGACTCAATTCCAAGATCTGAACAATCAGACGTAATTTCTAGCTTAAATTTCGAATAAGCTGTTTTAAAACAAGCTAATAGATTAAACCCCATCTAGTTGATGGGGTTTTTCTTTTTCAGGGCACATTTGTTTGTTACAATACTATCTTAGGAGGTACCTATGAATAGCGTACTATTATCATCAGAAAGAGGGGCCTTTGACACCGTCTTGTTTGAAAAACTAAAGGTAGAGGATTTCATTCCGGCATTAAAAATTGCCATTGAAGAAGCGACAAATAATATTGCAAATCTAAAAAAGAAGCCATCATCATTTGAAAACACAATTGAAGGTCTCGAATTTTCTTCAGAAAAATTAGACCATGTACTAACTGTTTATTATAATTTATTTAGCGCAGAGGCATCTGAGAAACTGCAGGCACTAGCCCCTGAGATATCTACATTAAGCAGTAAGTTTTCAAATGATGTTAGTTTGGATGCAGAGCTTTTTAAAAAAGTAAAAGAGGTCTACGATAGTCAAAGTACGTTAAAACTAAGTATAGAGCAGGCGTGCTTACTTGAGAACTCATATAAATCATTTGCACGAAATGGTGCTTTGTTAAATGAAGAAAAAAAGCAAGAGCTTCGAAGTGTAGATGAAAAATTAGCGCCATTAAGCTCTAAGTTTTCAGAAAATGTATTAAAAGCGACAAATCAATACCAACTACTATTAAAAAATAAAGAAGATCTAGCAGGTTTGCCCGGTAGTTTTTTAGAGGCGAGTCTTGCTGCCGCCAAAGAGAAGTCTTTAGAGGGACATCTTGTAACGCTACAAGCCCCAAGTTTGATACCGTTTTTAACTTTTTCGGCAAGAAGAGATTTAAGACAGCAACTAATGACCGCTAATGGTACAAAGTGCACCAAAGGAGACTTTGATAATCGTGAAGTTATCAAAAAAACAGTTGAGCTTAGACATAAACGAGCAAAAATTTTAGGATATCGTAGTCACGCAGATTATATTTTAGAAGAGCGAATGGCCAAAAATCCTGATCGTGTAATTGCCTTTTTAGAAGATTTATTAAAGGCTTCAAGGGGAGCGGCAAACCGTGATGTTGAAGAGGTAAGGGAATTTGCTAAAAAACTAGATGGCATAGACACCTTAGAATCATGGGACTTTTCGTATTACTCAGAAAAATTAAAAGAAGAAAAATATGGTTTTAACGAAGAAGATTTGCGTCCATATTTTCCTTTAGACAAAGCTATTGAAGGTGTTTTTTTAGTGGCCTCAAAGCTTTATGACATTACATTTGTCGAAAACAAAAAAATTACCCCGTACCATAAGGATGTAAAAGTCTACGAGGTGCATGATAAAAAATCTAATGAGCTTATAGGTGTGTTTTACGCTGACTTCTTTCCACGTGAAACTAAAAAATCCGGCGCATGGATGACAGATTACCGTGTTCAACATTTTGTTAAGGGTGAGAAAAAAGTCCCACAAATCAGTATCGTATGTAATTTTACGAAACCAACCGAGACAAAGCCTTCGCTTTTAACTTTTGATGAAGTACAAACTTTGTTTCATGAGTTTGGGCACTCACTACATGGACTTCTTTCGAATTGCCAATACCCAAGCATTGCAGGAACAAACGTGCACTGGGATTTTGTCGAACTGCCATCGCAATTTATGGAAAATTTCTTGTATGAAAAAGAGGTTCTAGATCTTTTTGCCGCTCATTATGAAACGAAAGAAAAAATACCTGCTGATTTAGTAGAAAAATTAAAGCGTAGTTCAAAGTTTCAATCTGGATATTTTTGTATGAGGCAGCTGAACTTTTCTTTACTTGATATGTACTGGCATTCCTCTGAGGATGGCCTAAAAGAAGATGTGATTGCATACGAGAAACGAGTAACTGAGGCGACGAGACTGCTTCCTTCGGTGCCTGGAGCTTCGGCCTCGTGCGGTTTTGCGCATATTTTTGCGGGAGGCTACTCTGCTGGTTATTACTCTTACAAGTGGGCAGAAGTTTTAGATGCAGATGCTTTTGAGGCGTTTAAAGAAGAGGGATTATTCAATCCTCAGGTATCTGGAAGATTTAGAGAAAATATTTTATCTCGCGGTGGGAGTGAAGATCCAATGGAGCTTTATAAACGTTTTCGTGGCAGAGAGCCAGATCCAAAAGCGCTACTTCGTAGAGATGGATTAGCCTAATAAAAAATTAGGCCCTATGGGGAATAGGGCCTATGGGAATAAATGATAATTAATATAGGGGGGAACCTATTAAAAATCAGTGGAACTTAACCCTAAATCCTCATATTGTATAATCGATAAAATAGATGCGATGGTTCGATTAAATCGAACTAAACTTTCGGCTCAACATTCTATTTGGTTAGGCAATCAGAAACGGCATTAAATATTTCGGTGTTTTCCATCAAGCCTGCAAATGAATTACTGCAAGGGCCACTTGCATATAGAGGCACATCAACAGCAGTGTGGGCAGCAGAGCTCGCGTGCTTTGGTGCCAAGCTAGTAAGTACGGGCACATCATCTTTATCTGAAGTCGCAATTTTTCTATCAGCAATAAGCGGTTTCTTTATATTTAAATAACCATTTATATTTAATCCAGCGGTGTCGTGGTCAGCAGTTACGACTATTAATGTTTTATCTAATAGTTTTGCCAACTTTAATTTATCAATTGCAGTCTGCACGGCTAGAGAAAATTCAGAGGTTTCGATAAGTGCCTGTTGAATATTGTTTTTATGAAGGGCGTGGTCGATTCTCCCGCCTTCAATCATTATAAAAAATCCTTTTTTATTTTTACTAAGAACATCGATGGCGGACGCAGTCATTTCAAACAAGCGGGGGTGGGTCTTACTGTCAAATTTATTGGTTTCATAATACGGTAGATGTCCCATATTAAATAAACCAAGGTATTTACCAGAGGTAGATGGTAGGTCAGCTTTTTGTTTTAAAACTTTAAAAGTTCCAGGGTCTTTGTTTAGAGCCTCATCTAAAGCCATTGTTGAGCCACCGTAAGCGAGGTCAATTTTTGAATGTATCAAATCATTGGCAATTCCTAAGTCATTTTCACGGTTATCCTGATGTGCGTAGAAGGCTGCCGGTGTTGCATGCGTAATTTCAGTAGTTGTTACCAGGCCGACGCTGTAGTTTTTAGCTTTAGCAATATCGGCCAATGTTTTTAAAGGAGACCGTTTGCCATTATCTTTGGGAGTAAGACTTAAAACACCATTGTCTGTTTTAGATCCCGTAGCCATGGCGGTCGCAGCCGCAGCAGAATCCGTTACATGATTATCATTTGATTTTGTTGAGATAAAGGCAGAGTTAGTAAACTTATCCCAAGCCAACTGGTTGTATTGAATTCGACTGGCAGTAACAACACTTGGGCCCATTCCGTCCCCGATGAATAAAATAACGTTATTGGCCGCATAGCTTTGAAATAATGAGAAAACTAAAAATAATATCATACCTTTAGTTAAAACCTAAAATATGCAAAGTGCAAATTTGAAATCGATTTGAAGATAATAAAAGTGATTTAGTGGGCCAGCGGCCCACTACTTAAAGTGAGCTTGGTTTGAACCAGCAATTAGGTCTAAATCCCTCGTCAATGTTTTGTATACAAAGATCATCCTGTCTTACTTCAGAGCTTTCCAAAACAAGTCCGCCACGCTTGCTGCAAAATGCTCCTGCCGTATAGGTATCTGTTCTACATTGTGTAGATGGATACCCTCTGGTGGTTAAAGTCACAATTTCGATAGATGGTGTTTCTAAGGCGGGAGCCACTTCATTTTTTAAGCTTGCCATTAGTTGGCCTGATGTTAAGCCAGCCAGTTGGGTTCTTACACACACAGCTTGTTCTTCTGGTGTGTTGTATACGCTCTTACAACGCTCTAGAGTTAATTTTGGTGTATGCGGATTATCAAGAATTTCTATTTGCTCTCGTCCCTTTAATAAATGCTTCATGCATCTAAGGGCGCTGTAGTAATCTGCCTGACCTTCTGCAGACATAGTGGTAAGTAGATCGGCTTGCGGCGCGCCACCTAAATGGTGACCAACCTCATGGCAAACTACTAATCTAAACATATCAATTGTGGTAATTGGATGTCTGGCAAGTCCTCCGGTAAAAAGCAAAATACTTTCACCTTCGTAAATTGTGGCGGCGGCATTTACCTCTCCATCTTCCCAATCGGCGTAAATCGCAAGCGGCCTACCAACCTGAACTTCAAAAACCTGAGAGTAAGCATTGTTAACTTCTGTAAGAACAGAGATAAACTGTTCTTTAGTTATGCCGCCCTCAGATTTGTCATGAACCCCGATATACAAATCATTTTTAGGTAGAAACCCATTGCATAGTTGTTGTTTCTGAATGCTGCTTGATGTGCTCGCCATAAAAGCGAGGGTAAAAATCCCTTTTAATATCAAATCCATCTTATTCCCCCGGCTAAGCATAAAATGCTAAAAATGAGGTTTACTCAAAGAAATAATAGTGAAATATTCTTAAAATATACTCATATCAAATGTATTTAATTTCAGGAGAAAAACATGATCGAAGTAATTGGGGTGGATAGATTTAAGACCGAAATTTATGACTTTACTAAGGATACTGAGCAGGAGTGGACTCTGGCGGATAATACGCCGATTATTATAAACTTTTTTGCTACTTGGTGTGGCCCTTGTCATAATTTTGCGCCCACACT
>JBBKWS010000166.1:0-18916 GCA_037969075.1 Bdellovibrionales bacterium
ATCCAATCGAGCCTTGCACTTTGCTCTTTCCAAAACGCATCATTGTTAGTAACTGATTGCTTATATTGTGATTCATAATCAGGTTTTGTCGTAAGAGTAGTCGATCGATATTTTGAATTCGCGGGGATTTTCATGATAAATCCTTTCATTATAAGCGTTAGTAAGTATCATCAGCTGCTAAGAAAAAATAATCAAATAGAAAGTGAGTGTTTATATAGGTGAAAATAAAAAAAGGCCTCTATGCGAGGCCTTTAAATATTATAGAGTATTGAAATTAGCGTTTAGCTAAGTAATCAGAAACAGATTCTTTAGTTGCTTTAATTGCCGTGTCACCTTTAGTCCAATTGGCAGGACAAACTTCGCCATTTTTTTCGAAGTGAATCAATGAATCAACCATTCTCAGAGCTTCATCAACAGAACGTCCTAGTGGAAGGTCATTAACAACTTGATGTCTTACAATGCCATCTTTATCAATTAAAAATAGACCACGAAATGCAACGTTACCTTCTGAAAGTACATCAAAGCTGGATGCGATTCTTCCGCCAACATCTGCAACCAATCCGTATTTAACGCCTTCGATTCCACCTTTATTTTTAGGTGTGCTAAGCCATGCTAAGTGAGAAAACTGAGAATCAACAGAGCAACCTAGTACTTCAACGTTTCTTTCTTTGAACTCAGAAAGTTTGTCTTGAAATGCATGAAGCTCTGTCGGACATACAAATGTAAAATCAAGTGGATAGAAAAATAGAACTACATTTTTACCGCGAAATTGAGAAAGTTTAATGTCTTTAAAATCTTGGCCATATACGGCTGTTGCTGTAAAATCTGGGGCTTGTTTACCAACTAATACTGCCATGTTTACTCCTTATGTCAGGGTTGTTTTAGGGGCTTATTATGAAAAAAAATAGGTCTGTAAGCAAGTAAGAATGACTAATATTACGCGTTAGTTTGCCGAATGAGTTCATCGATATAGATAAAGGTCTTTTCTGCGTCAATTGCAAGCCGTTCTACCTTAGCGGAAAGAGATTGTTTGAATTTTTTACGAGTTTGTTCTGTTTTCCATTTTCTGATTCGGGCTAACAGATGTTTCTTGTCTTGGATAACTTGAACAGGTTGAATCCCATCAATCCAATACTCTTGAAACTCTATGGCCTCGCGGTTATTTTTATATTTGGGCCCAACAAGAGTAAGGCAACCGTTGGCTAAGGCCTCCATTACTGAGTGTACTTGCCGTTTAAAAGAACCACCAATAAAAGCCACATCTGCGTAACTATAAAGTTCGGCCAGGTAGCCCACTTGATCAACTACGAGTATTTCACTATTATCCCAAACAGAAATTTTAGACCACCTAGCGTAAGTTAGGCATTGGTAATCCATTTCTTCATAGATATCTTCTAAGTGCTTTTTTGTGACTTCGTGGGGCACTAAAATAATTTGAAATCCCTCGGTAAGTATATCTAAAAACGCTGGAAGTAATTTCGCTTCGTCTTTATTCCAAGTAGAGCCAAAAATCATGATGGGTTTAGTCGGTTTAATTTGGCAAGGAAGCTCTTTTTTATGTTTTAACCTATGTATTACTTGTAAGTATCTTGTGTCAGTAGCCACTTCTAGCTTTTCTATATTAAATGTTTTGAACCGGTTTGCATCATCATTGCTAACGCATATAACTAAACTGAGTTTATCTAATAATTTTTGAAATACATATCTAGCGAAGGTATTTTTATATTTAAGATTATTATCTGATAGAGTGGCAGCGAATAAAACACAGGGAATTTTAGCGGCGTGGGTTTGAAAAAGCATTTCTGGCCACAGATCAGTTCTAGCTACAAATAGATATTTGGGCTTAAATAGCTCTAAAAATTTTCGCACCTGTTTTTTAGTGTCGATGGGGAGTGGTATTGCTAAATCTATCTCAGTGGTTTTTTTTATACTGGCCAATGAGCTATTAGAAAAATATGTAACAATTATTTTTTCTTTTGGATGATTTTCTTTGAGCCATCTAAAGATTGGTTTAGCATATTCGATTTCCCCCGAGGAGCAATGAAACCAAAATGCATTCTTAGGAATTTCCTTATCTTTATAGGGATTTTTTCGAAGTTTAAAATACATTTTTAGTTTTGGGTGCAAAAAACGTAAGCTGTATGTAAAAATAAAAAACAGCGGAAAAAACATGTAGCGGTATACAAACATCATTGTAGGGACCTCAAAATTTGTAAAACCTTCTGAGGCTTAATATCTTTCATGCATTTTTGTTGCATGGGATTTTTACAAGGGTCACTTCCATCTTTACTACAAGGTTTACAGTGCAGTTTTATTTCGGCAACTGCTGATGTAGGTGATTTCGGATACCCAAAAGCGGTAGGACCAATCAAGGCGATGGTCGGTATTGATAGTTGGTCGGCCACATGTAAAAGGCCAGTATCGTTAGCTATTACCGTTTTTGCACGCTGTAATATGGCACAAGACTCCATCAAGGAGGTTTTTCCTCTAAAATTAATAATAGTCTTATTTGGAATGGATGCGCAAAGAGAGTCGATAAAATGATCTTCTGTTCCTCCTAAAAATACCCAGTTCTTTGTAGTGGATAACAGCAATAAGTCTTTCCAATAAGATATTGGCCAGCGCTTCATTGGCCAGGCAGCAGAGGGGACGGCGCAAGCAAAATCTTCGTTTGGTAGTAATAGAGCAACCTTATCTGCAGTTTTTTTGGGAATAAAAAAGTGTGGCCCGGTAGCCCATGTTGTAATGCCCCATTTTTTAAGAGGATGAATAAATGCATCTTGAGCTATATAGGGTTTCGGGAATAGATTTATTTGGTATTTAAATAATAAAATACGATAGATTCTTTCTTTAGAGCGCCTAATAAACTTAGTGGCAAATAGTAATCGTCTTGGTAATAGAATCCAGCCTAAAATATGAGATCTTAAATTATTATGAGCATCATAAACGTGGGTATAGTTACTCTTAAACAGTTGCAAACATAGGGTAATGAAGCCCATAAGCTTTTGCTTTCTATCAAAGCTAATTACCGTATCAATGTACTCATGGGATTCAAGTAATTCTTTAAAGTCGCTTCTGACAAGCCAATCCACTTGTGCATCAGGCCAGGCCGATTTTATTGTCTTTGGCGCGGCCATTGTTTGTACAATGTCTCCAAAGCTAGATAGCCTAACAATTAAAACTTTTTTCATGTAGCGCAGTGTAGAGTATTTTTATTTATAAAGCTAGCTGTTGATTAAAAGCAAAGCATGTAATTCTACTTTTTCTTTTGCTTATCAATCTGTCAGACGAGGTTTCTTTTGCCAAAGGCTTATTCCTATTTCATACTTACCAGATATGAGTGCTGTCTATGATGTTACAATTGTAAGCATATTTAATCGAGGTAATTGGCTTGCCAGCGAATTGTCACAATTAGGATTTAAAGTCGCCATCGTCGACCTTAGTCATTTGATGGGCAGATGGACTCCAAGTGATTGGGAGGGTCCATTTGGGATTTTTAAAACAACAGAATTGACGGAGTCCCAGATTTTCTTTTTATTTGAAGGCGAACCGATCGTTGATAGTTCAAAAGGCTATGTTATCTGGTCGAAGCAAGGTCCTATTGAATTTATGGGACCATTGTTTGATCACCAAGTTAAAAAGGGTAATTTAAGCGGACTAGTATCAAAGTACTTGAAAAATGTTGAGGGTTTAAGTTTGGCGTCAGCGCTTGAACTTAAAAGTATAATTAAAAAATCCCATTTTTTTGAAACTTGGCCTATTCATCTGTCACATCACTTAGCCTCTGCTGTTTATCATGAAAACATTGAAGCCATTAATCACACTGATGCTTTGCCGTTATTTGCACCATTTTCGTTTAGACAGGCATCACGCGCAGGCCTTGGGGACTCATTAAGCTCTTGTGAGAAATTAGGGGTTAAGGTGTACGCCGATGCCGAAATCTTAGATGTGAATTTTAAAGAAGATGCGCTCGGCAGCATTGAGGTTTCCCAGCAAGATCGATCAGAAATTTTAAACTCTAAAAAATGGCTGTGGATGTTAAGCGGCTTAGAATCTAGTGCCCTAAAAGACAAAGTTAAAGAACAGCTTTCATTGCAAAAACCAATTGATCCTGATTGGGCTTGGGTTCGCTTTGCTATAGATTTCACGCCGTCATATTCTTTAAAAGTTTTGCCTCCGCATTTTTTACTAATGGATGATATTTTTACTCCATGGGTGCATACAAACACTTTAATCTGTAACCGTACATTTAAAGACACTGAAATGGATGTATGGCTTCGCATTCCTAATGCGCAACGCTTTCAAAGGCAATATCTAGAAGAGTTACAAGTTAAAATAAAACGGCTTTTTAAAGAAAGGCTTCCTGATACAAAAATTGAGGAAGTTAGATTTCCACAAGAATATAGCTACGGGTTCGATGAAATTGGCGCGCCTAGATTTTGTGTTTACGGCGAAAAATCTATACAAAACTTACGTCGTAAGAAAATAAAAAATTTACTTTGGATGGCTCCTGAAGACACCAAACGATTAGATTGGGCAGGGTACTTACAGCAGCAGAAAGAAGTTTTATCTAGTCTTATTAAAAAGGAAAAAGATGATCGATAGATACGCTAAACCAGAAATGGCTAAGTTATGGACCGTTGAGGCTAGGTTTCAAGCTCTTCTTATTGTTGAAAAGGCAGTAGCGAAAGCACAAAGTAAATTAAAAATTATTCCTCAAAAAGCATGGGCCGATATCTCAAAAAAAGCTAAATTTCAAGTGCCTAAAATTTTAGAGATCGAAAAAACAACTAAGCATGATGTGATTGCATTTGTTACTAATGTTGCCGAAAATATTGGTCCTAATGGAAGGTATTTACACTACGGTATGACATCATCTGATGTTTTAGATACTGCGACATCTTTACAAATTAGTGTAGCTAAAATGACTCTAGATAAGAGTATCAATGAATTAGATATAGTCTTTCGTAAATTAATAAAAAAACACGCAAAAACTCTTTGTGCGGGGCGAACTCATGGGATGCATGCTGAGCCAACTACTTTCGGTTTTAAATTAGCTGGATACCACCAAGAGTTTTTACGAAATCAAAAACGAGTAAATGAGGCATTTAAAGAGGCTGCTGTTTGCAAAATTTCAGGGGCAGTTGGGACGTATTCATTTCAGGATCAAAGAGTTGAAATGATGGTCGCAAAAGAATTACATTTAGGTGTAGAGCCTATAGCCACACAGGTGATTGCAAGAGATAGGCATGCCAGCCTCCTTCACTCTTTTGCAATGATGGCTGCGGGCTTTGACAGGCTAGCTATTGAGTTTAGGCATTTACAAAGAACTGAAGTGGGTGAGGTGGTAGAGGGTTTTACACCAGGGCAAAAAGGCTCAAGTGCCATGCCTCATAAAAAAAATCCCATTAGCGCAGAGAATATCTCTGGTCTCCACCGGATGTTAAAAGCCTATGCAAGTGTTAGTTATGATAATATTTCATTGTGGCACGAAAGAGACATCTCTCATTCATCCAACGAGCGAATCATTATTAGTGACAGCTTTATTTTACTGCACTATTTATGCACGCGCTTAAAGACTCTGCTGGCGGGGCTATATGTAAACAAAGAGAGGATGCTTGAAAATATAAATTTATCACAAGGTAATTTATTTTCTTCTCACGTTTTATTGGCTCTGATTGAAGCTGGTCTTTCTAGAGAAGATGCATATCAAAAAATACAAAGCCTATCTCATGGGTTAAAGCCTGGACAGAATTTAAAAGATGCCATTATTAAAGATAAAGAGATGTCATCGATGCTTACTAAAAAACAAATCCAAGAGATATTCTCTGGAAAAAAACATTTAGAATCTATCGACCAGCACCTAAAAAAAATAAGCAAGATCTAACGTAACATAATACTTCAGGCTGAAACTTTACTTTACATAAAGCTTTCCTAAAACATACAATAATTAGGAGAGGATCTTCATGTATAAACTTCGTTCTATAAAAAAAGGCGATATCGTTGATATTGTAGCGCCAAGTGGATTTGCTGATACTAAAGAAGTAAACAGGGCGGCGACCTATTTACGAAATCTTGGACTGGTCCCTAGGTTTCCGAAAGATCTAATAAAAAAAGATTTATTTTTTGCAAATACTGACAAGAGAAGAGCTCAAATCTTAAAAGCCGCGTTGACCTCGGTAGACAGTAAAGCGGTTTGGTGTTTACGGGGCGGCACTGGGGCGCAAAGACTTTTGCCCCTATTAAAAAATATAACACTCAAGCATTCTAAGTTATTCCTTGGCTTAAGTGACATTAGTATTTTTCATCATTTAATTAATAAGAAAAATATTCCTACGATCCACGCTCCGGTTCTAACAAGAATGGGGAAGTCTAGCCAGTCAGTAAAAGAGAGAAAAGAAGTTGAGGACTTGATATTTGGTAAAAAAAGAAATCTAGAATTTTTGCATTTACGGCATGTAAACGCAAAGGCTAAAAAAACACAAATTATTCAAGGGCCTATTGTTGGTGGAAATCTTACGGTTTTACACGGATTGATGGGTGGAGGTAAGGCTTTTTACGGAAAACACAAAATCATATTTTTAGAAGATGTGAATGAAGCGCCCTATAAAATTGATAGAATGCTGCAAGGACTTTTACAATCAGGTGCGTTTGAGAAAGCCAAGGCAGTTGTGTTTGGCGATTTTACCGGTTGTGCAGAAACTAAGTTAGATGCTAAAAATTTAAAGGAAGTTCTAAGTAGATTCAGTGAGCAGGTAAAAGTACCTGTGATTAGTGGGATCAAATCAGGACATGGGAAAATACAAAGACCGATTATATTTCAGACAAAGTCGTACCTTTATTTAGGACGTAGACCACGGTTATTGATTCCAAGTTGTATCTATGAATAATGTAGAGAAAAAAATCATTAATCAGCTCCCCAAAAACATGAAGCCCTATGCTCCAAGTGTAAAAGTTGTGGCGTACCATGAAGGTAAAAAAATATTGGATCATGGGTGGGGTAGGGACTATAAGTATTACGACATAGCATCCCTTACAAAAATCGTATTTACGAACTCTATTTATATGGATCTAGTTCATCAAAAATCTATCTCGCTTAAAGACCCTTTAAATAAATACTTACCTTGGTTTTCTGCTGGCAGAGTCAAGATTGAAAACTTATTAAACCACACATCTGGCCTGCAATGGTGGAAGCCCTATTATAAAAAACTACTTTTAAATCAATCCAAGGATATCAGATGGATGCAACTGCAAGAAGAGCTTTCAAAAGAGAAGGTCACCGTTTGCAAGAAAGCAGTGTATTCGGACCTTGATTATTTCTTTTTAGGTTTTATTTTACAGAAAGTTTTTAACAAATCTCTTGAAGAGGTTTGGGGCGCATCAAGGTTAGGGGATTTTCATTTTAACGTTGATAACCAGCTACTATACAAAAAAGCAATGTATGCCCCAACAGAAAAATGCTCGTGGAGAAAAAAGATTCTGCAAGGAGAAGTTCATGATGAAAATGCTTGGGCCCTTGGTGGAGTCTCGACACATGCAGGTTTATTTTCTACAATAGAAGGGGTCGTAAATTACGGTCTTAACTTACGAGAGCAATTCTATGATCACCCTAAATTATTGGATCCCTTTTTTAAAAAAACCACTAATAAGGGTGAATGGACACTAGGATTTATGCAACCAAGTCCTAATGGCTCAAGTAGCGGTAAATATTTTTCACCGCTTTCTATCGGTCACACTGGATTTACAGGGACTTCGCTTTGGTTTGATCCCAAGCGTGATTTGTTAGTTTGTATTTTATCTAACAGGGTTTATCCAAGCCGCAACAATAGAAAATTCGTAGGTCTTAGACCGTTGATACATGATGCGATAGTTAAAGGAGTTACGAATGTCTAGTGCTTTGCCAGAACTAAAAAAGGGTAGCCATATACACTTTATGGGTATTTGTGGAACGGCAATGGCTTCTCTTGCCGGACTTTTAAAGCAAATGGGATACCATGTGACGGGTAGTGATCAAAATATTTACCCACCAATGTCGACGCTACTTGAGCGCCTAAAAATACCGGTGATGAGTGGGTATAAAAAAGAAAATTTAGATCCAAAGCCTGACTTTGTAATAGTAGGCAACGTAATTGCCAAGAAGTATGAAGAGGCACAAGCATTATTAGCCTCTGATATCCCTTACACAAGTTTACCTGTGGCCATGGGTGAATGGTTGATTGGCGACAGAAAATCTGTGGTTGTGGCGGGCACTCATGGTAAAACCACAACAACTTCAATGCTTGCCTGGGTGACAAATTCTATAGGTTTACAGCCTGGGTTTATGATCGGCGGAATTCCAACTAACTTTGACATCTCATTTAAAATTCCTGAGGGCGATATTTTTGTCATTGAGGGTGATGAGTACGATACCGCATTTTTTGATAAGGTGCCTAAGTTTAAACACTACAAGCCATATTACACGGTTCTTGGGGCCATTGAATTTGATCATGCAGATATTTATAATGATATTACTGATGTGATGAAAGCATTTGAGATTTTGGCTGATAAAGCTAACACAAATGGGATTTTTCTATCCTATGCAGAAAATGAAAATACGCAAAAGATCGCAGCAATAGCAAAGAGTCAAAAAAAAATAACGTTCGGAATAACTAAGGGGGATTATCAGGCCACTGATATTGTATACACAAATGAGGCGACCTCTTTTTCAGTGCTATATCAGGGTAAAAAAATTGCGAGCATTAATACGATCTTATTTGGTGAATATAATGTCTTAAATGCATTGGTTTGTGTGGCTCTAGGACATGCAATCGGTTGGGACCTAAAGGAAGTAGCTAAGGCCCTTAAGAGCTTTAGCGGTGTAAAAAGAAGGCAAGAAATTCTTGGTGTGGTTAATGGTGTTACAGTCATTGAGGACTTTGCGCATCATCCAACAGCGGTTAAAATGACGATCGAAGCGGTAAAGCAGCGATTTAAGAACTCTAAGGTACATGCTGTATTTGAGCCTAGGAGCGCTACTTCACGGCGTAAAGTTTTTCAAAAAGAGTATACGGAGGCATTTAAGAGGGCTGATTTTACTTGGCTTGCTAAACCTTACGCACAAGAAGCGATTGCCGCAGAGGATAGATTCTCATCCAATGAATTGGTAAATGACATTGGTACTAATGCCAAAGTCTTTGATGGTGTTGACGATGGAGTTAGGCAAATTACAGCAAAGGTAAAAAGTGGTGATGCTGTAGTAATTATGAGTAACGGGTCCTTTGACGGCATTTACCAAAAGTTACTAACAGCATTAACCCACAAATAATTATCCGATCAAGCTTCTAAGCATCCAAGCCGTTTTTTCGTGTAATTGGATACGTTGAGTAAGTAAATCAAGGCTTGCCTCATCATTACCCTTTTCGGCGGCAGCATAGATCTCACGACTTGTACGAATCACAGTCTCATGGCCTTCTAGGAGTTGCTCAATCATTTGTTGGGCTGAAGGGACTCCATCAGCTTCTTTTACACTAGAGAGCTCTGCAAACTGTCGGTATGAACCTGGTGCAAAGTTTCCTAGTGCTCTAATCCTCTCTGCAACCAAATCAACGGCTAATGCCATCTCTGTGTATTGCGTTTCAAACATTGTGTGTAAAGTTTGAAACATTGGACCGGTAACATTCCAATGAAAGTTGTGAGTTTTTAAATAAAGAGTGTAGGTATCGGCTAACACTCTTGATAGACCTTTAGAGATGTCGGCTCTGTCAGTTTCTGATATTCCAATATTGATTTTCATAGTTCCTCATTTGTTTAATTGTTTGGAAATACAAATACTAAAAATTCTGCCGTGCCTGATACTTGTATTCCTTCGTTTTCATCTGCTTGTATTCCTATAGCATCTCCTGAAGAAAGAGTGAAACCTTTGTTACTGGCTAAGTTGCCTTTTAAAATTTGTACCCAAAGGCTCTGTTTTGGTAATAAAACCTCTTCAGTGGTTTTATAGTAATAAATTTTAGTGTCTTGCTGCAGGTGTATTACATTATCATCTTTGTTAGGCGAGGCGACAAGAACACCCTTGTCCGTTGCCTCTAAGTTTCTGATATCCAGGGTTTCATAGGATGGAGTAATGCCTCTTTCATTAGGCATTATCCATATTTGAAACAAATGTGTATTTTTATCTTTAAAGTGGTTAAATTCTGAGTGCATAACGCCTGTTCCTGCACTCATTTTTTGTAAGTAGTAAGGGTAGATAATTTCATGATTATTCAAACTATCTTTGTGCTCTAAGGCTCCTTCTAAAACAAACGTGAGTATTTCCATGTCCTGATGTCCATGCATACCAAATCCAGAGCCTGGTGTAATCACATCTTCATTGATTACGCGTAGGCTGTGAAACCGATTCCACTTGGGATCATGGTAGTCTGCGAAACTAAAAGAGTGTGCAGAGTCTAGCCAATCGGTTTTAGTAACGCCTCTATCACTTGCTTTTCGTAGTAACATGATTCACCTCACACTCTATAATAGATTACTTTTTAGCGACAAGAGTAAACGTCAATTTTACTTCGTCGTTAATTAGCTTATCACCTAAAGATTGAAAAAATTTACCCGAGTTGTACTTGATTCCATAAGCAGTGCGGTCAAAAGCAAGGTTGCCTGTAACTTTTAGAGAATTGTTTGCATCGACAACATCGCCTTTAAAAGACACGGGCTTTGTTATATCTTTAATGGTTAAATCACCTGTGAATTGATATTGTTTACCGGATAGTTTCTTTGCATTCTTTATCGCAATACTTGCGGTCGGATATTTAGATACAGCAAAAAAATCATCGCTCTTTAAGTGGTTTAATAATTTTGTTTGGTATTCACCACTCAAATCTTTGTTTGTCATTTTACTAAGATCCACAGTTACTGAGGCATCTTTTATCATACCTTTTTCTACTTCTACCTTACCTTCGGTAACTGGTACTTGGCCGGTGTGCGAACCAGTGACCTTTGCTCCCACCCACTCTAAATTACTTGCCTTTGTATCTACTGTTAGGGTTTCAGCAAATGCTGGGGCTGCGGTTAAAAGACTAAGTGCTGTTAAAATGCGAAACATAATATTTCTCCTATTGCTTTGTTTGGTTGGTTACAGGTATAAGTTACTATTAATTCGATAAATAAAAAGTATTATATTGTTATCAACACAATAGGATATATTAATTATGATAAAGACAGAGCAGCTACAAGTATTTGATTTTATTGTTACAAATGGAAGTTTCAAGGCCGCAGCGGATGCTCTAAATATCAGCCAGCCCAGTGTTAGTATGGCCATTAAAAGCTTAGAGAATACGTTAGGGATTAAGCTCTTTGATCGAGGCTATTATCGTCCAAAGTTGACCGAGAAGGGGATGGCCTTTTATCAAAAAGCTAAAATTAGTTTAGAAAATATTAAGGGGTTAGATTCATTTGCGAAACAATTGGTTGAAGAGGATTTCTTAGAAATTCATATAGCGGTAGACGCCATATTATCGTATGAGCCCATTTTGGAAAAAGTGTATGACAGGCTCTTGTTAAAACCCCATGCTTACCTTTATTTTAATACGGATATACTAAGCGGGGCATATGAGAGAGTAATGAGAGATGAGGTAGATTTTGCCATTGGCCCTTGGCTTGCGGAGTTTCCAATTAGCTCTGAAATTGAAAAAATAAAAATTCAAACAGTTGATATGATTCCCGTAGTTCATAAAAAAATGTGGAAGACAAAAAGCATTAATGATTTAGTCAAAATTCCACAAATTATAGCTAAAGATACAGGGACGGGTAAGTCTTCATTAAGTTACGGGATTTTAGATTGTAGTCATAAAATTATTGTAAATGAGCCTAGTCTTAAGGAGCGATTGATTTTAGGGGGGTATGGTTGGGGAAGAGTCGCGGATCACGTACTTACTAAAACAAATGATTTAATTCAAATACCAAGAGATTTAGCAGAAAGTTTTCAAATAGATGTTTATCTAATAAGAAAGCGTGAGCGTCCCATGAATAAAGATATAAAGGCTATTTGGGACGCTTTATTGGCTTAATGTAAAGAGTTATGAATGATTTCATACGTATTACTAGATAATTTCTGTTGCAGCATTGCCTCTAGCTCTTTTTTTAGAAGTGTTTGCCTGTGAGAATCTAGCTTTTTATAATCACTAAAACAATTGGCGATTCTTGCAGCAACATGTGGATTTTTTTGATCCAGCTCAAGAATACGTTTTGCTAAAATTTGATAGCCTAAGCCTGATTTATCATGAAAAGCAGTCGGATTTGCGGCTAGCGCTCCGTAAGCTGCGTAGTTGTGATTAGGATTCCAGTTTTGAAAGTAAGTATCTTTTGAAAGTTTTTGAATGTCCTCAAGAACACTTACACTTTTTTTAGTAAAGATGGTGGATAAATATTTAGTGTAAACTAGAGAGTCTGTGCTCCACATTTTATAAAATGTATGTAAACACTCAGTGTATAAGCTACTTTCAGAATCCTTCAGTGCGTTCAGTGCAGCTAACTGGTCAGTCATATTCTTTGCAGCTTTAAATTGATTGCTAGCAATTTCTAGGTGTTGTTTTTGTGAACATAATAATTTTAAAAGGCAATTCTTAAGACTTCTATCCGATGAGTTGTCATTATCTTTTAGATTGTTATAAATTGCGAATAGGTCATCGTTTAATGAAAGACTTATGTTTTGCTTAAAGCACGTGAGGGTTTCAAGTATTTCGTCAAGAGGATAGGCGCCATCAAATTCTAGTTTAATATTATCAAACTCTGGGAAACTAAAGAGTTTAGCCGTATAGGCTGTATCTAAAATAGGATCTCTTAAGATCTTCTGATATGTTTTTATAAGGTTTTCATTAAACTGCAGTTTTTGTTTGCGCTGTAAATTTCCGATGTTTTTTAAAATATCAGAGGTAATTAACTGTTGGATCGCCTCCCACTTTGAAAATGAATTTGTATCAAAGGCAGCTAGGTCGTAGACTTCATTTTCGATAGGGTCATATTTTAATATAATGGGAGCAGAGAAATCTCTTAAAAAAGAGATACGACAATCACTTGGCGCACTAAATGTAATGGTCTCAGAGTCTTTAGTGATTTCTAAAAGAACAGTGTCGCCTCGTTTTTGTATTTCAAAACTTGCATCTACCACTTCAATATCTTTTATCGCTGTTCCATCGGCTCTAATTAAGCCAATGGATACGGGCAAGAGTAGGGGGGATGTGATTTGTTTAAAGTTAAGCTTTAGTTGCTTAGAAGTAAGATCTCTTTTGACCTCTAGTTTTGGAGTTCCTTTTTGCGAGTACCACCTTTGAAAGTATGTAAGATCGCGGCCGCTGGCTTCACTCATGGCAAAACAAAAATCTTCAGTTGTAACTGCCTTTCCATCAAATAGCTCAAAGTACTTCTTCATACCTAGTTTAAATTTATCTCTTCCTATTAAGGTTTCGATCATTCGGATTAACTCAGCACCCTTTTCATATATGGTGGCCGTATAGAAATTTGAAATATTCAGAGCCTCACTTGGTCGAACCGGATGCGAATTACCGCCAGCATCTTCACTAAATTGTGACGTCCTAAGTCTCATAACATCGTCTATACGTTTAACTCCCCGTGAATTAAGATCTGAACTGAATTCTTGATCTCGGTATACGGTTAAACCTTCTTTTAAACTAAGCTGAAACCAATCACGGCAAGTTACTCGGTTGCCTGTCCAATTGTGAAAATATTCATGTGCAACAACGGATTGAATATTATAAAAATCAGTGTCGGTGGCGCTTTTTACATCGGCTAAAACATATTTTGTGTTAAAAATATTTAAACCTTTGTTTTCCATGGCGCCAGAATTAAAATCGTTAGCAGCAACAATCATGTATCGATCAAGATCGTACTCTAGGTCATAGCGATCTTCATCCCACTTCATAGATTCTTTTAAAGACTTCATAGCATGTTGGGCTTTGCTTGCCAGGCCTTCATCGACGTAAACTTCTAGTAAAATATTTGTTCCGGACCTTGTTTTAAAAGAGTCTGTGATTTTATCAAAATGGCCTGCAACAAGTGCGAACAGATAAGCAGGCTTAGGAAAGGGGTCTTCCCATACAACGGTTGTAGAATCAGCATTTTTAGATTCACTTACCAAATTACCATTGGATAATAGTACGGGGTAACCGCTTGCTGTTACAGTAGTTGTAAATTTAGATAGGACATCAGGTCTGTCTTGATAATAAGTTATTTTTCGAAAACCTTCTGCCTCACACTGGGTGAAGTACTTATTGTTTGAACAATATAAGCCTTCAAATGATTTGTTGTCCTTTGGGTATATTTTGTTTTTGATAAAAAGAGTGTGCTCGTTTTTTGTTAGGTTAAGATGGAGGTTTTTATCCTTTAAAAAAGGGGCGGAGTCTGTGGTTTTTCCATCAATTTGAAACTCAAGAAGTTCTTGGCCGTCACCTTGTAAAATAAGATCGTTACTGTTTTGGTTAAGGTTGCGTGATAATATGGTAGTGCAACTAACAAGCGTATAATCAGCAAATAGCTCGAAAACTAAGTCCGTTTTAGTGGTCCAATAAGAGGGTTGTTGATAGTCTTTTAAGCGTAGTTTTTCAGCCATATGTACTCCATTTGCCACATCATAAAATTCTTACAATACCCTAGCAAGGTAAAGTTGACTTCTCTTGGCCATGCGTTAACCACAGATGTAAAGTCTTTGATCAAGACTGTAAGGTTTATAGTCCCCTAGGGAAAGGTTTCTTATTCATCTCTTGGGGTGTATGATTCATCCCTGTCAAAATAAGTACGAAGGAAAATGTAATGAAGAAGATTAGTTTAAAAGTGCCATTCGCTGTTTTTAATAAAACAGACAAAGAAGCTCTTGCGAAATGGAAGCATCTTGAGTTTGCCATGAGAAAGCCAACAGATGAAGAAATGAAAGATTATGATTTACCTCAATCAGATTATAGGAATAAATCTAATGAAACGTATTTTAAAATTTGGGGCGCTGGTCTTTAGTATTATCTTTTTGGCATCTTGCGGATCTGATAATGACACTAATCCAGAGTATCCTTATACCTACACCTATGCAGAAGAGGGGATATGTTCAACCCCCACTGTTACTTCAAATTCAGCAAGTGAACTTTGTAAAAACTTATTAGACAATCAGCTCAATCATTCCTGTGCGCCTGCGCAGAGAAGCGCTACGTTTGAACTGCATCAGTGTGGTAAGGTTCTTGGGATTGCAGACTCTTAAATCACTTGCAAGAGGTGAGTAGGTAGAGCCTACTAACTTCAATGCTGCCATCAACGGCACAACCAAAAAATGCCTTATTGGGCGATGTATCTAGCCGTATAAAACTTAATCGTTCATTTTGTATGGGTTTATCTTTAGTATGTAAGCTAAAGCTAACTACAACCTCGGGCCCAAATTCGCTTACAATTTCTTTAACCTCATTGATTTTATAACTATCAACCAATTCAAAGCTGTCAGTGGTCTCTTCGCCCAAAAATATTTCACCTAATTTTATATGGGGAAATTTTTCTTGTTTCCAGCAGGTAGATTTAGAGTAGACAGATTCACCAGAGAGGGTTTTTTCGACCAACTCTTTGGCTAAATCAATGTTTGAAGGGCAGGTAACCGTATCCCATTTTATTTCTGCAAACAGTATATTCATTAGTAGTAGTAAGAACATTATTTTGCCTTTTCGTTACAAGATTTGTAGCAATCTTCGCCATTAACAATTGGTTTTTTACTAGTTATACATTTAGGGTTTGATTCACCTTGATGTCTAAGGACTTTAAATGCGCCGCCTCTTAGGGCTGCAGATGTTGATTTGTCTTTATGGTAAGCAAGGCACGCATTTATGCCGAGGTTTAAAAAGCTTGTAGCCACATTCATACTGGTGCGTGCAAAGAACGCTTGGATGTTTTGTTTTACGGGGCCAGTGTTTGGAAGCCCTAAGCTATGAGTAATATCAAAATCAAAATCTGCCAAATTGATATTTTTTGAATCACATTGATTTGCATGTAGTTTTCTTACACCAAAAGGATCGCGACCTAAGCGAGATACTATCACTGCATGTTGGCTTCTGCCAATACGCCAATTAATAATATCTCCTTCTGCTAAACGCTCCTCGTTGGTGAACTCCACATTGTTAAAACAATCGATGTCTTTTTTTCCGAGGTAACGAATGCCTTCAGTGCTGATTTCAGGATTTGAAGCTTCATCAATTGTATCATTATCGGTGGGATACATTTTATAGCCAGCAGCCATAAAAATTCCTCCCAGAAAACCCGAGCAGTCTAAACGATTTCTGGGTGTACTAATCTCATATGCAGAGCTAATGCGAGGCTTTCCTCTACCCTTGCCTTGTCTTTCGATAAAATAAGATGGCGGTGGAACTGGCTTTTTGCAATTAGGCGCAGGGTGGTTTAAATCACTATATTTTCCAGGTTCTTGACGCCCTTCTAAAACATCACAAGATTGATATAAACTTGCTAAATATTTTTCGCTAGCTTTAACTATGGGGCTAGTTTTAGGCAGAATTAAATCTGCTACAAAGTTTAGTACTACGCTAAATAGACTTCGCTCTGGCACGCAAGCCTCGGTGCCACAAGTTGATCCACCCTCTGTCGTAATTACATCTGCGGCATAGGACTGAGATATAATGGTGAGGCTAATTAGTATGGCCCAAAGTAGTTTCATATATTATTAGAATATATGGGTTTAGAGGTTTTTTGGCCTGTTTAGAATGGAATAAATGCAATCTAGATAAAAGTAAGCTAAACAATGTACAAATCTTGATTAGATAGGCACGATTTTGTTCGCATAAAGGACCTTGGTCTTATATGGTGTTTTAATGATAAAAAAATTAATTAAAACTATCGGCGATCACAGGTTATTTACACAAGCGGCTGCATTGGCTTTTTATGCGACCCTGTCTTTGGGCCCATTTTTGATGATATTTTTTTTAATACTTTCTGCGCTAAAATTAGATGTACAGCAAGAATTTACAAGAGAGGTCAGCACATTATTTGGTGGGCTAGCCGGAGATCTGATTGATACGATGCTTGCTTCCTTTCGATCATCACCTCTTAGACTGCATTCAATGGCAGGAATTCTAGCGGCGATTACATTGCTGATTTCTGCAAGTGGCGTTTTTGCACAACTTAGAGAGTCCTTAGACTTAATCATATCCAAAGAGTTATCAAAAGATAAAGACGATAGAGTAGGGGCTAAATACATCCTACTTAAACGTCTATTTAGTATTGGTATGGTATTAACTTTTATATTTCTTTCAGCTGTTTCTATGCTGCTTTCATCCGTGGTAAGCACAATCATTCAGTTAGGTGAGGGATCCACAATCTATCAGGCTATTAACTCAGGACTTTCCATCCTTATATTTTCAGGCTTATTTTTTCTTATGTATTATTTTATTCCTGAATATTCAGCTTCAAAAAAATCATCACTAGTAGGAGCAGTTGCAACGGGGATCTTGTTTGTTGCTGGAAAAGAACTTATCGGTCGTCTGGCTGCTACCACATTAATGGCATCTTCTTATGGCTCAGGGGGAACCCTGGTAGTTTTGATGGTATGGTTTTTTACTTCTTCTATGATCCTATTGTTAGGAGCAGAGGTAGTGAGGTTATATGAACAAAAAGTATAAAATAGCGATATCTATAATTCTAGTACTTGTAGTATTTCGACTATTATTACCCGTTATGCTTAAGCATTCGATCAATTGGTATTTAGCAAATAAAGTAGAATCCTATGTGGGTCATATAGAAGATTTTAATTTAGCGATATTAAAAGGTGAGTACTCGATTCAGGGTTTAGAGTTATATGAAAAGCCTATGAAAAAAGACATTGCCCCAATGCTTTCTATAAAAGATTTAACTGCTTCTTTGGCATGGAGAGCAGTATTACGCAAAAGTTTATTAATGGATTTAGAAGCAAATGAACTACGCTTACAATTTATTGATAATAAAGATGAAAACAAAAGACAGTTAAAGGTAAATAAGGATAGCTCTGTGAGTATATATAAGACCTTAATCCCCTTTAATATTGAAACGTTAATGTTACATAATAGCGAAATCGCTTTTTTGAATTCTACAGATGAAGCAGCTAATATTAAACTACACAATTTAGAAATTTCAGCTAAGAACATTAACAACAATGAGCAAACAAAAAGTGAACTTCCAAGTCATCTGCATTTATCAGGAAATATACAAAAAAGTGGGTCTATTGATATAAGCATAGATTTTAATATTTTAACTACGCCACTAGCATTTGATACAGATTTTAAAATTGAAAAGTTTGAACTTAAGGAATTAAATCCATTACTACTAATTTATGTACCATTATCGTTTACAAAAGGACGTCTTTCTTTGTACGGAGAAATGGCTAGTAAAAAAAATCAAGTTAAAGGCTATATTAAACCCTTTGTCGAAAATATCGATGTGGTCGCAAATCAGGAGATCTTTGAATCTGTTAAACACTTAGGTATTGAGTTGGTTTCTGCCGCGGGCAACTTAATATTAAGAAGCAAGGATGATAAGACGATTGCAACCAAGATCGAGTTTGATGGTAAACTAAATGCTCTTAGTTTTGATATTTGGGATGGTCTGTGGGCAGCCATAAAGAACGCGTTTAATGAGGACCTTGAGCCTAAGATCGATAATACGATAAGTATTAAAAGCTTGTAGTATCATATAGATACACAGTATATGTAACATAATATAGCTTATCAGAAATAACAATATGATCTTCTTATATTGATAAATAACAGTGAATCTGTCTACCCTCTAAATAACATTTAAAGTGTCTAGGGTAAACGTTCATTATATCGTTTTCCTCAATAAATGATTTATTGGGGGTAGAGATGATTAATGGAGTAGTTGTTTTGAGTGATACGGAAAGTTTTAAATATCAAATTAT
>JBBKWS010000167.1:0-3370 GCA_037969075.1 Bdellovibrionales bacterium
GAAGTAGCTCAGTGGTAGAGCAAGCGGCTGTTAACCGCTTGGTCGGGGGTTCGAATCCCTCCTTCTGAGCCATTTAATTTTTATAAGAGCCAGCGAAAGCTGGTTTTTTTATTTCTAAAACAAAAAAGGCCACACGAAGGTAGTCTTTTAATAACTAGTTGTATTAACAAATTAATGAAAACGCTTTGGTACGCCTTCTTTTGTAATTACTCGTGTCCAACGGCAATGAGATGCTGCACCTACCCTGATTGCATGATTGCTTGAACCAGCTGGGTCCCAACCGTCAGTACTACGTTTAGACACCAACCTCATCAGCAAGTTTTATGTACTTACTTATGGTATTAAATTGGAACATGCCCAAGTGGGCCCGCCGCAACTAGCCAAATCTCGACCTTAAACGGAAAATAGCAATTTGATATTTTTTAGCTGTTTCAATTATTATTCACAAAAAATATTTACTGACAGGTCACTTATTTAATTATTTGGTCTAGAATTTTTTTTATATCCACTATTATTTAATCTCTTATAAATAAATTTACTTTACTGCCGATGAGAGGTTATGAATACAAAAACTAAATTTAAAATTGTTATTATAGAATCTGCCTATGATCATTGGGACTCCAAATTAACTCAAAAATATTTCTCTGACGCTGTATCACTTAAATTGAGAGGCTACAAAGCCGAGTATCCATATGGAATACTGCCTGTAGACACAACAGACTTTATATCTACACACCACTTATTATGTAAGGAAACTGATCTTGGCTTATACCCACTGATGGCCTATAAATCTATTACGTATCAAAAAGCAGCTATACATAATTTACCATTCCCAATTTTAAACCTAGCGAAATCTATTGGAATTAATAAACACGAAGTGGCCATTAACAATATTGTGCTTCGCTGTGAAAGCGATGGACTAAAGTTATCATATGATTCTTCTTGGACAATAGATCCTGAAACAAGAAAAGATCGTGAGTTGACACAAACTCTGAGAAATATAATGACTGCTCTACACTCGCTTTATCATCATAATGCCAAGACAGATGAAATTATTAGCCTAGGCTCATTGCGCTTTAAAATGGAAAGGCTTTTTTTATATTGGGGATACAATCCCATTGCACTGGAAAGTAAGCCATTAGATCAATTTATAGTTCCATCATATTTTAATGAACCCGTCATGATGTTTCATCAGACTAGTGGATTTTCTAAGCAGGCGCTTGAAGATGCGAGGGTTTACATGAACCTATGGGACGATCGATTAGTATTAGACATTACACAATTACAAGACAAACAAATTAAAGTCGCATAAGACGAGGAGATAAAAATGAATCAGCATTCAGTGCTTGTAGATACTTTTGCTACCTATATGGATAAATTAGCAACAATAGGTGATCGACTTGATTGGTCGACAAAAGAAGCCTATGGATCATGGTTAACACAAACATATCACTATGTATCACATTCGACAAGACTACTAGCCTTGTCAGCCTCTCGCTTCGACTTAAACCAAAATAAATTGCACACTCGATTTATAGAACACTTAAGAGAAGAAAAAGGACATGAAGTATTGGCTGTAAACGATTTAAAACTTATAGGAAAATCTATTAATGATTTTCCAGAGTTCACAGAAACCAGTGCTTTTTATAAAACACAATACTACTGGGTTGAACACATCTCTCCCATTTCATTTTATGGATACATTTTGTGTTTAGAGGGGTTTGCCGTACACAGAGGCGGGCATTTTTTCAAAAAAATTATAGAAAATTTTGGAGAAAAACACGCCTCATTTTTAAAAATACATAAAGACGAGGATACTGGGCATTTAAAAAAAGCTTTCGATCAATTAAAAACTTTATCCGATACTGATTTAAAACAAATAACACAAAATTTTATTGAGAGCTGTGATCTTTATGGTTCCATACTTTCCAGGGTGCATGAAGTCCAATCAATCAAATTAAAAAAGGCGTCTTAAACGGCGTCCTTTGATCCCTTACGTAAGTGCGATACCCAGAACCTTTTTTGCTCTTGGATGATCAGATTTAAAATTGTTTTCTCGGGTATATTTAGTAATTGTATTAACTTTCTAATTATTTTAGGTGGAGGGGACGCAAGTCCTCTTTCCCAATTCGATACAAACTGTGCATTGCCATACCCCAATTGTGTACCTAGTTCTAGTTGTGACATCCCAACTTTTTCTCGCTGTGTACGTAGATATTTTCCCAAGTTCTCATAGTTGTGCTTCATGATCGTCCGCCAATCTTAATGGTGCTGTTAATTTCGATTTTCTTTTAGATGATAAAATCTCTGCCTCTGAAATAGCTATAAAAGCAACTATATTACTGCCTTTATCATATAGCGGAGACAAGTATTTATGGGTAACATTGAATTTATTTCTACCTTCAGAAAAAGTTTCCTGCATAAGGTGAGCGTCCACACCCAAAGTAGTAGTCCCCTTTGTTTTACCTAATGTAACATTCATGGCCACTTCGGCTAATTGAAGAGCTATCCGCTGGTCTCTTTCAAATAAATCGCGCCACTCATACATAAAAATATCCGTAAGAGAATAACTGCAAAAATCAAAAAATCTTAAATTCCGAAAAATTTGTTTAAAATCAGTTCCGTAAGCCTCTACGATATCGTCTTTCTCTATTTTATCAAAAATATCACTCGTGGGCCTAAGATTCATTTCTTTCAAAAGCGCCCACAAAATAGATTTACTATCTGATATCTTTTTCCCTTGATCTAATGCGCCACCAACCAGCTGATAGTAAGATAATAAATTATTGTGAATTTCTAATAGCTTGTTCTTCTCAACCTGCTTAAGGTTAATCATGGATTTTTCTGTATATGGGATTATATCGTAACCATTTTTGTTTGCTACAGTACAAAATCGCTCTGCTAGGGCCATGATTTGCTCAACACATGATCCTCTAGTATACTCATCTTCTGACAACAGTGTATTTAACGACATAAACTCTCCGTATCTTACTTATAAACATTAATTATTTACTTGTCAAATTATGGTGTCCGTACTCTAGGTAGCCTACACCCCCAAAAGATCTTTAATGGCAGCTCGCATACCCTCTTCAGAAATTCCACCGTTGGCGATAGCTGGCTCCTCACCTTTTTTTAGAAAGACGGTAGTTGGTACACTCATAACACCGAACAGATGTGGAATCTCAGGGCTGGCGTCTATGTCCACCTTGTAAACCTTTACCTTGCCGTCATACTCCACAGAGATGTCATGCAGTGTGGGCGCAAAATTATGACAAGGGCCACACCAAGTAGCAAAAAAGTTTATAATAATCGGCGTATTATCCGCCAGAGTCCACTCCTGCTCAGTATCCTTAGTAAAGTCATAAATTTC
>JBBKWS010000168.1:0-6802 GCA_037969075.1 Bdellovibrionales bacterium
ACTGCCGTTAAAGCTTTATCGTACATGATGATCTCACTAATCTCACCATCAAGCGGGTTGTCTAAGACAGCCTCTGTTGTACCCTTATAATTCATACCTATTGTCATTGCACGCGTCGAGTGAGTCATAGGGCCAGCGATAGCAGTACTTGCTACCAAACCGCCATCAACTCTAAATTCAGAGGTAACATTGTCGTATGAACCCATCCACAGATGATACTCCCCTAAACTTACTTGTACTAAATTTTGATAATCCGCAGGAGCATAGTTATTAACCCAAAACTGAAATTCATTTTGAAAACTAACCTCTTGAAAATTTAAACCAAAGCCATCTGCCCAAGCATTCCAGTCACTGGATTTATTAACAAATGATGCGTATAAATCTGTATACGCCCTGGCTTTAGCCACAACTATCAACGTAAATTGCGCTGGTCGTAATGAAACAGCATCAGCAACCCTAAAGTAATCATCCACTCCATCAAAACTTAAAACAGCTTTTGAATTAAGGGTATTTGCCAAATACGTAGGTTTAAAACCATCCGTAGATTGTGCGGCATTATTACTATTATCAGATTTGTCCATCCACAGGCTCACTAACCCGCTACCATCTTTAACGATCGTGTCAGCATCACTGGCATCAAGCCACAGCACTAAGCCATTAGTATCTAAACTCAAACCTGGGTCAGTTGCTATGGGGTTAGCTGTATTTCGACAGCCCAATACACCAACCAATAAACCAATTATAACTATTAGATTTTTTATAGATATCTTCATAGTCTAGTTATCGGTATATAAGTAATAATGATAAAGTAATGATTTTAAAAAGTGTATCTAAATATTACATAGATGATGAGCTACTTATTACTAGCGTTTAGTTAGAGATAATAGTCTCAAAAATAGAACTACCTTTTTAATCAAAAACTGTAGTAAGTTGTTCTCATAAAGGTACACATGAAGCTGCAAGCTCTACTAGATATACATGACAAGCATAATGATGGATTAAAAGACAATCTTGGCGATGGCTTTTTATTAACAAATAATCATATCTATAGCTCTATCCGAAAAGCTGCAAAAGAGTCAGGCTTTAAATTTTCATCCCAAACAAATAACTTGTATCAGGCCCTTCCACTCAGTCAGTTAGAGTCTATATTAGAATCAAAAATCATCCCTTACTATGACAATGTCAGTGTGTTACGAGACGTTAGACAAAAAAGTTCGTTGATTGTGTGGGACGATATCGTTAGCAACTTAAAGCGTAACCACTTATTTCACGAATCCAGCCATGCTGTAGCCAGAAGTCTAAGCGACAAGATTCTACACAAAGAAAAACTCAATACACCATCAGATCAAAGCAAGGTTTTACATCTACTACTCGAAGAGTCCTTTGCCAACACTTGTGAGCTACTTGCAGTGATTGACTGCGATGATGCTGCCCATAGAATTTACTACGAGCTAAACTCTTACACAGCGCTCTTTAAAGAAAAAACAAACCTAAAAAACGCTCTCTCTGATTTTGGTCGTGCACCACTAACCACCTTTGTATTTCTATCTTACTTGCATGCTAATTTTTTATGTAATGAATTTGATGAAAAAACGTTTACAGATGTAATCACATTTTCGTTTGGTAAATCCAAGTTTGAGCCAAAACAACTAAAAACTTTGCGAGCTATCTCTAGATTAGCTTTTAGCCTTGATGAAGACTTTCGTACCACAACCACAAACTTTTATTTAAAACTGCAAGACATCACAGATACAAATATTTTTAAGATAAATATAATGAAGTACTTACAGACAAGTGCTAGCCATAAAACCTATATACAAAAATTAGTTTCGACTTTAACTACTAATTAAATTTCAATTTTTAGTATAAATTACTTTTTTATCATCCCTGATTAATCTAGATATATTGACGCTATTTTTTGAAAAATGAAATCCATACCTAAAGCGCACATACATTGACATTACACCTAAAAAAGTAAAATTCGTAATCCTACATACATATAAAAAAGCATCGCCCCGAGAAGCCTCAAAACTAGTTGGTATGTAGGTAGGAGTAGTAATTGTTGCGTTCAATTTTACCGCGTTAGGAAAAGCAGATTCAATAAAAAATGGATCTTCAGAAAGTGATTTCCATTTTTCTTTTTTAATATAGTCACTAGCTATTTCTAAAACTTGCTCATCAGGTCTAAAAGAATCCCTTTGCGCAAGCCAGCCATACCTCTTAAACGATTGCATAAGTTTAAAATGTACAGTGGATGCAACAAAAGTAACAGACCTATAGGGCCTTTTATTTTTAATTTCACGGTTAAACTTTCTGATATGAGAGATCAAAATTGCCATAAACAATGTGGGTAGGCCATTTCCTTGATGCTTTTTAAGAACCATACATTCATTGGCAGCAAACACCAAAGTCTTATCCTTGCTACCTATATCAAATAGCGCAAAGGCAACTACCTCTTTACCCCTTTTGGCATAAATCAAAGCCGATTGCCGCCTGACATAAGAAAAAAAATCTTCGCACGCATTCCATACCTCGGCCTCTACCTTTTCGCAGGCATCAACTATAGGCTTAAGCTTTTCATCCGAATGTCTATCAAGTTCTAAAGAAAAGAATTGATAAGTACCGTTTGTTCCTAAATACATCTACTCATCCCTTGGGAGAAAAAATTGCAACGCAGCTAACACCGACAACAATTAAAAGAATACCTGCCATTTGGCCCCAGGCCCACGGCTCTTTTTCGACATTGATAGCTATCATTGCGCCCCAAATAAATGTGGTTGCATAAACTGGGTAAACCACCGATAGCTTTCCACCCATCTTAAAGGCCACAACAAATAGTACCATCACAACACAAAATAAAGCCATCCCTACAAACAGATGCCAATTTTTAAATAATGGGACTGCACCCAAATTAACTCCGCCAATTTTATAGAGCCATTGTCCTACGGCCCCAAGAATAGCTGCCAATAAGTTTAAAATAATAGGCGTTGTCTGTGGTGTCATAAGTTCTCCTTTTTAATATCTGAAATAATTGGATTTGCTTTGCCTGATTTTGTTTTTCGTACTTGCTTAACAATTTTTGCTTTGATAGTTACAACATCTTTATTTAAATCTCTTTTCAATTGATTCGGGATTACTGCCTGTAAATCGTCGCTCCACTTTTCGCCAGGAACTAATTCGACAGTCCAAGCATCATAATCTTCTTGAATCAGACAAAATGCAGACACTGAGTTAGGATAGTTTAAAAAAACACCATACGTAAGGTCCAAAAGAAACCCCGAACTAATTGTTTCACCAGTTGAGATTGTAAACGCATCATTTTTTCTTCCTTCTAAGGTTTCTAAAATTTTAAAATTTCTTCCGCACTTACATGGCTTTGTTCTAACAGAGCCACGATCCCCTTGCATATATCTAATTAGCGGCATCCCGATATTGTGTAAATTAGTTCCTACAATATTACCAATGACTCCCTCAGGTACCGGCAACATATTATCATCTAAAATTTCAATGTAATTTAAATCCTCAAATATATGGTAATTATATTCTGTACACTGCGAGGCAATTCTTGTCAGCTCTTCACTAGAGTAATCATCAAACACAAAGCAGTTAAATACTTTTTCTAGATAGTCACGCTCAGCTTGTGAGCTCATCTCTGAGTTTACATTGATCGCTTTTGGCTTAATCTTTTTTAAGTCCTCAACTGTAAGTTGTGCAGCTATAGCTCTTAAGTGGCTTGGATAGCAGACCAATAAATCGGGCGGATGTTGTTTTAATTTTTTAATAGTGTCATCAATCGGGTTTAGAGTTGATATAAAGTTTAGTGGATAAGCACCAAACAAAGATTTTAATGGATATGGACTTGTATAAATATAAGTTTGCTTGTGCCAAGGCATGTATTTAAAAGCCATAAAATATAACCGCAATCCTGCTAGGATAAAAAAGTTATAACTATCCTCATCGTAGTAAACATCTAACGCTTTTCCTGTACTGCCACTACTTTTTGATACAATTAAATTCTCAATTTTATAATTTTTGTTAATTCGATCTTCAACTGACAAATCCAACAATTCTGACTTTGTGAGTACTGGCAAGTTTTGCCAATCTTGTAATGATTGAATTTGTGAAGCATCTGGTAATTGCTGTCTTTGATATAGCGGCACATTTTTATTAGCAACATCCAATATTTTTTTGAGTCTCTCTAATTGATAGAGATCTAATTTTTCGCGCGCCAGGTAAGGTTTACTGCGCAGAGAGGCTAACTGAGTCACAAACTGACTTGATAGTTTTAACATTTGTTTTAGGCTTAATGATTTCATGTTACCTACTAGGTCTTAATCGAATTCTTCTACTTACCATTGCAAGGCCTGCTAAAATAATAACAATAGATGGTAAATAAAAAAACATAAAGTTGACTGACGTCGCAACTACTATCCAAAGATACCCGGTATAAGTTACCGGTAAGCCCCTAAACATTCCATCGTCATCTAATCCTTGTTTTACAAATCGGATCAACCTATAAGCTCCGCAAACTACAAATAGCATAATTGCCACAAGATCAAACATATGTGTCTGTAATACTATTAAATACCAAAGACATGGAACCAGAATAAAAGTAAATAAATCTGTTGCAGCATCGATATATAATAGTTTTTTTTGTTTTACTCTTGCTGGCTCAATCTTAGTGATATAACTTGCAACTACTTCTGCCCAAATGGGAAAAATACCTATAAAAAATGCCTGCGCATACACACTGGGCAATACGTCAAAATAGATTAGACATATTGCCATTATCGAGGCCAGAAACTTAGCACTGATACAAATAATCATAGCCTTTTAAGGATCGCAAAAATATCTTTAAAGTACCAGTAATTTATCGGAGTCATTAGTATGGGTTTTTTTATATTTTTAGGTTTTTTTTGGGGATTCAACGAAGGACTCTGGTTTTTTATCATACCAGATATCATACTCTCGATTGCAGCTCTTAAAGGCTGGAAACCTGCACTATACACCACAATAGCAACCATCATTGGCTCTATGCTAGCGGCCGCGACCATCTATCTTATCCTTGCCCATTACCCGATAGAAACTTTCACTGCTATTTGGTCGAGTCTACCTGGCTATTATCCAAAAATGTTAGATACGGCCAGCTTACATTTATCCACAGATGGAGCGAATGGACTTCTAAACGGACCCACATCGGGAATTCCCTACCGGTTTTATGTTCTAGAAGCATATCAGCAAAACATTGCACTCACTGATCTATTAGTTTGGACACCAATCGCTAGGTTACAACGGATAATTTTGGCACCAATCGCAGTATTAATCATTAAGTGGCTACTTAGCTTACTCGCCAAAAAGTTACCAATAAATCAAGGCAAGTATTTAAAGCAAGAATCCGTCAACAAATGGCTACTGATGGTTATTTGCCTGTACTGGATATATATATACGTTTGGTATTGGGGAACTTTTTTGCCAGCAACCTACGGTATGTGAGATCTTAAACCCCACATACTTAGTATTCAATTAATTCAATCCGGCCTTTGCTTTATAAATCTTTAGCCTTAACAACTCTGAAGATGGAATAAATATTCCGCCGCTGCCAGAGTAATCGACATGGATAGCTCTTTCTAAATCGGCGTAGCATGTTTTTGCAATGCTTGTTTTCGGTGATTCATTAATACAAGCGGCATAATATGTTTTAGAAATATCCCAATAATTAAACTCTGGATACTTTTCGTAGATCTTACCCAATTGATAATACATATCTGACAGCTTTGTCGTACCACGCATGATTTGGTCATGGTAAAATTGAGCTTGTATTAGAGTGTCTACGTAATCAGCATCATAAAGAGCTGACGGTTTTTTAGATAAGTTAATATAGCTAGCAGACTTTCCCTTTACTCTATCCCAATCTTTTAAAGAAGAGACCCATGACTTAATATTTTCTGCCAAATAAAACGGTGGTTGATATTTAGCAACATACTCACTAAGAGTATTAATGCTGTTGGTAACAGGACGGTCAGATTTTATTGCGATCGATAAATATGTTTTTAATACTTTTTCGTGTTCGAATGTATTTACATTGCCAGCACTTGTGTTCATTAAGCTCTTCTTTAGCTCAGCTAAAGCCTTTTCAAATTGTCTAGTTGCAACATATGCTTTTGACCTTTGCACTGGATCACTAATCTTAGTAAAAATACCATCTGGAATTTTTAGCGTATTTTCAGCACCAAAATTAGTTCTAGTATGACATTGATAACAAAATCCAACAGTTGATTTTAAAATATTTTGACCGCTGGCGCTAAAACCATTTTCATATAAAGACTCAGCTCTATCCAAATCATCTTTTAAACCACGAATCGAATTTAAAACGATTGGGTCTTTGCCAAGAATTTTTACGGCCGTTTTATCACTAATGTGTCCGGCAGCTTTTTTAAGTTTACCTATTTTTTTTATAATGATCTGTTTGTTACTAGGATCAGCACTTTTTTTATCATCAAAAATATATGGCAAAATTTCTGCAAAGCTCTCTCCCATCTGATTCATTGTACTAGACCAAGTTTTTGGTTGCTCCTCTTTTTTATTAACTGCACATGAAATGCTTAGAAATGTTATCATACAAATAAAAATACTTTTCCCCATCTTAAATATCTCCTAATAACTGTTAATCAATCCTAGCATAAAGATTATGCATAAACATGACTAAGATCATAAAAATGGTGATCTATCCAAAACTGCCTCTATTAAGAACATTAGCTTGTAAGCCTTACCTTACTTGCATATAATTTGTCTTATAATATGC
>JBBKWS010000169.1:0-11574 GCA_037969075.1 Bdellovibrionales bacterium
TCTTAAGCCCGAGATGCTAAAAGAGTTTCATTAGAAGTATTATCGTCCGGACCAAATAATTAAATATTTTTACGACCGACTTTAATAATTCTATTTTCTTCCGATAAGAACAGTATCTTGTTCTGTTCATATGGCCTCCATTTCTGGATGCTCTTCCATAAACCTCAAATTTGTTTGGGGTGCTGGCTAGAGCTACTAGAGCAAAGTGGGGGCCATTTTGTTTTGTTGGTAGAACTGCATTAGCGAAAATTTGTCCGAATTATTATTTTTATATCGGACTATCAGCCGAATTACAGGTGAAAACTATGGTGGATTTAAAAAAAGATTTAATGACTCAAAAAGATGGGGAGTATTTGAATAAGAGGATTGATAATCTTGATAATCGCGTCGATTCACTAGAAAGATCTATGAAAGATGGCTTTACCGTTTTGCGTGATGAGATTCGCCTGCAGCCCCTACGTATTATTATTTATCTCGTGGGCGTAGTCGGTAGCTTCTTGGGCATTTATTCGTATTGGCAGTGATCGGACGCTGCCAATACTTAAGATAGGATTTTTACCGAAGCTACTAAATATCAAACGGTGCGCTAAGAGATAACATCAAACCTTTTTCTTTTACATTACTTACGCTAACATCGTTTAGCTTGTCGTATTTACCAGAAAAGTATTCGACGTTAATGTCGATAATGGGTAAAACCGTAATACCCAAACCTAATTTGTAGCCAGTGCCATCTTCGGCTTTATATTTATAACCACTGCCGCTAGGTTCGTAATCTGCTTGATAATACCCAGCCCAAGCACGAAGAGGCGCGATGGGTATATCCATTCCGGCAGTCACTCCTGTTCTCGTCATAGTTCCTTCAAGCTTTACGTTTACTCCACCTTCAGGCTCCCATGAGAGGTCTCCGGTTGAGTAGTCTAGAGCAATAAAAAATGTGGATGCAAAGGTGAAACCAACTCTTCCACCAATCATCGGACCCTTTGCAGCGGTACCATCGTTTCCGCTTTCAATGGCAGTGATGTTATAGCCAAGGTAAGGCTCTAAAAGTAAGCCGGCACTGGCATTTGACGCTGAGAAAAATAGGATTAAACCAAGAATACGTTTCATAAAACCTCCGTACCATATTAGAATGGCCGTATATATACGAAATTGCAAGGATAAGAAAGGTTTTGTAACCAATAGCTGTATAGGCTAAAATTTTTCTTATAATAAGACGATAAAGGAGAATCTATGCGTTCAGGAAATCCAGCTTTACGAGAAAATGTGTTTCAAAACGAGAGACAGAAATCACTAGCTAGTGCTGAAAAGATGACTATCGCAGGCACAACAAATAAAACTGCTATACTATTGGTAATTACATTTTTAGCAGCGGGCTATATGTGGAATTACATCCAGCAAAATCCAACGGCCATTGTACCGGCATACTTATTTGGGAGTGCAATAGCAGCGTTTGTACTTAGTCTTGTAATTATCTTTAAAAAAACAACGGCTCCTTATTTAGCCCCTGTTTACTGTGTGCTTGAGGGGGTATTCTTAGGAAGTATTTCTTTATTTATGGAGCAAAAGTATCCTGGTATAGTTACTCAGGCAATTGTAGCTACGTTTGGCGTACTTGCAGGATTACTTGTGGCCTATAAGACCCAGCTAATTAAAGTAACTGAAAACTTTAAATTAGGTGTTTTTGCCGCTACGGCAGGAATTGCATTTATATATTTAGCTTCTTTTATCGCGGGTTTCTTTGGTGTGCAGGTTCCTGTTCTACACGAGTCCTCTCCCATGGGAATTGGCATTAGTGTTGTGATTGTGATTGTAGCGGCCCTAAACCTTGTTTTAGATTTTGATTTTATTGAAAACGGCGAAAAAATTGGGGCTCCTAAGTATATGGAGTGGTATGCAGCCTTTGGTTTGTTGATCACATTGATCTGGCTGTACTTAGAGCTTCTTAGACTCTTAGCGAAAATCAAGGATCGCTAGGCTTTTGACAAAGTGGTTTTGCGGTGCTGTAGTAATGACAAATATATAAGGGGGTCTAATGAAGTCTATTTTTATCGGTCTAATGTTACTGTCGTTTAATGTGTTTGCTGATGGTGTTGAAATGGTTGAGCAAGAGTCTACGTTTACATACAGCAGTAATCGTGCATATTACGCTTGTAGTTATGCAGAGGCTCAAACTAAAAAATACATCCAACAAATGGGTGGAGAAGTTGTAAAAGTTCGCTGCTCTGGTGGTTTTCCAGATTCACCATTTGTAACGGTAAATATGCATTTTACTAACTTTAAAGCGTCTAACAGTGCTGATGCAATGACTAGCGAGTGGATGGTAGTGAAAATTCGTGGTAATGAGTCTTGCGAATTTAACAAGAAGTTAGTTGAACACTTACTTCCGCAATTTGAGACTAGAAATTTACAAGCCAGAGAGTTCTGTAATGTATCAGAAGGCAGATATCAGTACGCATTTGAATCATTAGTTGCTGCTGAATAATAGTAGTATTTACCATATCTAGCGGGCCCTAGTGGCCCGTTTTCTATTTTATCGCTCTATATACGAAAAACAAGAATCCTTATTGTCTTTTTAGTCACTAGTATTTTATAGTAGATCTATGGTAGCCAATCTTATTGTAAAAAACTATTTACGTCTTCGCAGCGCTCTATACTTAGCAGAATCATTGCCGGTCATTAATCTGCAGAAATGGGTTTCAGACTCATTTAGTACTTACAAGGTGAGTGCTAAAGAACTGAAAACTCTTGAAGTTGAAGTTGAAAAGCTTTTTGCTGAGGACGCAAAAAATTTTTCTACAGGTGTTTATCCCATTGAGCTATTAAAACCTGAGTCAGTAGTAAAACACACAAAACGATTTGCCGGTATATTAGCGGATAATATATTTGTGACCTGGAGAAAACGTGGAAAACAAAATAAAAAGTTTTCTAAAGTAGCATCTAGAGATTTAATGGCGGTTCCAGAATACTACCGTCGTAACTTTCATTTTCAGACGGATGGATACTTATCTAAGGATTCTGCAGAAATGTATGATCATCAGGTTGAAATTTTATTTAAAGGTACTTCACACTCAATGCGTAGAATGATTGTGCCGCAGCTGAAAAAATATACTGATAACGAAGATTTACAAATTTTAGAACTCGCTTCTGGAACAGGAAACGCAACCAGGGCTCTAGCTGCTAGTTTTAAGCGGGCCTCTATTACTTGTGTGGACTTAAGTGATGCCTATCTAAAAAAAGCGCAAGACGAATTAAAGCAGTATAAAAATATAAATTTTTTGCGAGCCAAAGCTGAGGATCTACCTTTTAAGGATGCTAGTTTTGATGTAACCGCTAGCATATTTTTGTTTCATGAGGTGCCAGAAGTTATTCGTAAAGAAATCATATTAGAGGCGAAGCGAGTGCTTAAGCCAGGTGGTCTGTTTGTTTTTATGGATTCATTGCAACTAAAAGATAATCCTAATTTAGATTGGGCTCTTTTAGACTTTCCAAAAAACTTTCATGAACCTTTTTATAAAAACTATGTGTCTAACCCAATTGAGAGTACATTTACAGAATGTGGCTTTGAAGTTTTAGGGGTTAAAAATACTTTTTTATCAAAAGTTGTTGTCGCCAAAAAGGTAGATTAAGATTTATGGCTGAAAGCCATTTGTAACACCTTTGGTGTTAATGCTAACGGCATTATGTGGATGCAAACTTTCTTTATGGTCTACTTGTAACCAAAAATCAGTAACACTGTCTTCGTTATCTAAAGCTGCATGTAATTTTCTGGCAGCATCTTCGCAAAACATCAGGTTGCTTGCGTTTAGACGAGCGAATTCTTGTTCATCTTCACGTTTTACTGCGGTTTGCACAGGAGTGCCTAGGCTATTCTCAAGTAGATCGATGAATTTAACAAAGTCAAAATTTTCAACGTCGTTATCTAGGCGAAGTTTTACCTTAGCCTCACTTCTTTGCGAATGAGGAGTGGCTACAATATTTTTACTTTTTCCAAGCCATTCATAAACTTCATTCACATCAATTTTTTTATCTTTAAATTCACCTTTAAAATGTTCTTGAATTAGCTGTCTAGATAGAGCCGCAGAGCATGGACAAGTGCTTGAGTATAAAACTTCAAGTCCAATAGAAATATTAAATTTCCCGTTTTCTATCTTACTGTCAACTTCAACAGGATAAGATCTCCATCCGGCATAATCACTAAGTAGAGCTGGACGAAGCACTAAAAGTTCAAATTTTAAACGAAGTTGGGCGCTAGTACTTAGATCTTTGTGAGAGGATATAAAATGTGTTAATATTTTTTTAATGAGTTTAGTGTCTAGAGTATTTTTTTCGAAGCTATCTTGTGCCTCTAAAAATAATCTAGACATATGAATGCCTTTGGCTTTTGCGTCTGCCAAGTTAACAAACATATCTGCGCGTGCGGACACGGTAAGTTTTTGCTGATTTACTAAGACATGCAAAGGAAGTTCGACCTGAGTCATTCCAACTCGGTCCAACGGAATTGCTAAGTCGCCTTTTATGGACTCAGCTACATCGGGTAATTGTTTTTTGGTTTTTGTCTCAGTCGTAAGCATATATCCCTTTAACCTCAGGGCCTACGTGTACCTTAAAAAGGCTCATTTACCAAGTATTTTAATCCTAAGAGTGTACATAAGAAAATAGGGGTGGGTGGCTTAACATATTGAAATTATTAGTCTATGTTTTTAACCAAAGTACTCACGGTTTGATAAGCTGCAAAGAAACCAAAGCTTGCAGTTATGTAACTGGCAGTACCATAGCCAGTAGCACAATCAAGCGGTCCTGCGATGTCGCTGTTTGCCTCACAGGCCTCTGGTAAATGGGGTAGTTCAGTCGAATAAATCGCCATCATGCCAAACTTTGCTTTTTTTCCTCGGGGGAATTGATATTTTTGTCGTAAATACTTTCTTAGCTTTTGAAGTAATGGGTCGCTAATAGTTTTGCCTAAATCATCGATAGTGATTTTGGTAGGGTCCATTTTTCCACCAGCTCCACCTGTAATTACTATGGGTACATCTTTGTCTCGGCAGACCTTTACCAGTAAAGCCTTAGCGCTTAAAGCATCTATAGCATCTATGACCACATCGTATTTTGTTTCAAAAATACTCTCAACATTGTCGGATGAAAAGAACTCTTCAATAGTTATAACTTTACAATCAGGATTAATATCAATCAGTCGATCTTTTAAAACCTTAGCTTTAGCTTTTCCAACAGTAGAGGTTAGGGCATGTAACTGACGATTTGTATTTGTGATACATACTTCATCGTAATCTACTAGTGTGATAGTACCCACGCCAGAGCGAACCAAAGATTCGGCAGCCCAAGATCCGATACCGCCAATACCTACAATCAGTATATGAGATTTTTTTAAACGATCAAGTGCTTCATTGCCTAAGAGGCGCTGAATTCCCGAGAATCGGTTTTTTTGAATAAGGGTGTCTGCGTCTGTCTTTTTCATGAGTAGAAGTATTATGGATTACATTGTGAACTTGTATTTGAAAAGCTTTTTTATCATTAATTGAGATCAAACGTAAAACGGCCACTGTAAGGTGGCCGCTTTTAAAGGTCTGTAGTTTTAGATTAAAATCGACTAATGTTCTCTAAGTTAGTTTTAAAAGTACCTAACTCATAACGTCTTAAGCTATGAAGTTCGGTCAATGTTTTATCAATAACTTTAATTGATACCGTCCATTCGTTCATTGCAGCATCTGTTTTTGTCAGCTCTAATGACAAAGTATCTTTTTCAAATTCAAAGTCAGCAAATACCTTAGCTCCAACAATAGCCCCTGTTAGTTCAAATATTTCAGTAGTGCCATCACCTCGAACGCTAGTTGAAATCGCATTTTTTGAATCAAAATGGTAAGTCTTATCGATTTCATGAATAGTAACGTTTAGTAAGAATTCTGCATTGTTTCCGATGATGTCATGTAGCTTGAATTTTGCAGTAGCTATCTCGTATACAGGACCTGTAAAGGTATCTGTAAAACAGCTTAAATCTACACCGTATTGATTTAACAGAGATTGTGTTGATCTAAGAAGTGTAACGGACTTATCTGTCTGAGCTTGTAAGCTAAGATCTCCAGCATCTACTAATAGTGATGGTGCAAGTGCGCACACGTCAACAGAAGCCGCTGATCCACCGCCAGATGGTGTTGGTTCAGAAAAGGTTGGTTGGCCGCTAGCCTTAGGCTTAATGGCTTCTAGTTCGCTACAGGCGATAAAGCCAGAAAGGGATAGTAAAATAACACTTGTATGTATAATTCGGTTCATTAGTTTTTCCATATGTTCTCCTTAACGTATTACTAATAAGCAGTCTTTGTGCCACGTCTACAGCGACTCTGTTTGATTTGAAGAGGGGGACCTTTTACAGGGCGACAAATTCTGTCACTTGCCATTAGGTCAAAGCTGCTAAATACTAGTGTGTATGAAAAAATTATTGCTCTTGCCCACTTTGCTCTTAGTCGCCTGTGCCCATATACCTCCTAATTTTGATGTTCATAAGGACCTGGTTTATAATACTAGCCCTGAGACGCTTCAGGGTGACCTGTATTTACCTAAGAAGGCACAAATGGCACCTCTTGTGGTAACCATTCATGGTGGAGGTTGGACAGGCCGAACAAGAGCTGACATGAATGATGTGGCCACAGAACTAGCTAGTCAGGGATTTGCGGTTTTTAATATAAGCTACAGACTTGCTCCTAAACATAGGTTTCCAGCGCAAATAAAAGATATTAGAGCGGCTCTTAGATATTTAGAGCAGCATAAAACTGAATATAGATATGATATAAATAAGGTCGCACTTTTTGGCTATTCTGCAGGGGCACATTTAGCCGCTTTAGTTGGAATGGCAGATGATCTAGAAGTAGGAAAAGCTGATACCGTAAAGATCAAGGCTGTAGTTGCTGGCGGAACACCTGCGGATTTAACAAAATATGAAAACTCTGAATCTGTTGTTAAATTTATGGGCGGCACCTATAAACAGATGCCCGACGCGTACAAAAAGGCTTCTCCTATATTTTATGTGAACAAAGGGGATCCGCCTATCTTTTTATATCATGGTACGAATGATTGGGTGGTTGAGTACCAACAGATGTTAGATTTTAAGCGTAGACTTGAAGAAGAAGGGGTGGGGGTTGAGACTTTTACAATACCTATTCTTGGCCACATAGCGATTTTTTTGTATTCGGATACTTCGGTTGATAAATCCATTGTATTTTTAAAAGAACAACTAAAATAAAAAACCGCCATCTTATATAACTAAGTTTTATAAAAGCATCGATTTCTGCTCACTTGAGCAGATTCCTTGATCACTCATAAGTAGCCTCACTGATTTACCATATAATAAAGACAGGATTTTTGTAATAAGCTGTTCTGCCTTTAGGCTTACCAGTAGTTTCACTTCTTTTAGTGTAGGAGATTACATGCAGGCATTACGCAAAGATTTAGGTTTATTTTCGGCGTTTAGTATAGTGGTAGGGATAGTTATTGGATCAGGTGTATTTGTGAAACCCGCAATTGTTCTGATGCAAACACAATCCGTAAAGGTTTCGCTACTAGCTTGGCTTGTTGGTGGCTTAATTACACTAGCAAGTGGTTTGACTGTGGCAGAAGTAGCAGCACGTATTCCTAAAACCGGTGGTGTGTTTATCTACATGAAAGAGATTTACGGCGATAGGCTGGCATTTACCGCGGGTTGGATTTTTACCTTGATCTATGGGCCCGGGTTGATGGGAGCATTATCACTATACTTTGCTTTTCTTGTGACGGGATTTTTTCAGATAAGTTCTCAGTATATAATTTTCATCGCATTATTGGCATTAGGTTTTTTAACTACGGTAAATATTGTGGGTACCAGATATGGTGGCCTAGTACAGAGAGTCTCAACAGTTATTAAATTTGTACCTATATTAATGATCAGTGTGTTTGGATTACTATATGGAAATGTAGGAGATAATGTTTTTTTGTCTACTGCGACTACTGTAGGTAAAGATTTTACTTTTGCTAGTTTTGGCGTGGCAATATTAGCGACCCTTTGGGCCTATGATGGCTGGATTCTAGTTGGTAACGTGGCAGGAGAATTAAAAGATGCTAGTAAAACTTTGCCTAAGGCTATAGTTGGCGGTTTATTAATTGTGATCTTAGCTTACCTTGTAATTAACGTAGCTTTGTTTGCACTTTTACCGATTGAAGTAATACAGCAAAATAGTTCTAACATTTCGCTCTTTGCAGCTGAAAAGTTATTTGGAGCCTATGGTGGAAAAATAGTTAGCTTAGGTATTATTATTTCGATTTTTGGCTGTCTAAACGGAAGTATTCTTGCCTCTCCTAGAATCCCGTATGCCATTGCTAACACCGGAAAATATCCAAGGCTTCAGTTTTTGACTAGATTGCATTCAAAATCTGCCACCCCAATTGCAGCTATCTTGTTGCAAGTACTTGTGGCCACAGCAATGATTTTATTTGCTAACCCAGATGTCCTTACAGATCTGGCTTTATTTAGTGTATATGGCTTTTATGTGCTGGTGATGATTGGTCTGCGTAGCCTACGAAAATCCAATCCGACATTTGTTGGTTATAAGACACCGCTATACCCACTAGTTCCAATGATCGCAATTATCGGAACCATCTATATATTAGGAAGTGTTATTTTAGAAAAGCCTGTACTAAGCGGTCTATCAATTGTTTGCTGCGTGTTAGGATATTTGTTATATCCTCTATTACGGCAGGACGAGCGAGCCAATACGTCTTATGTGGAACAAAAAAAGGTATAAACTTTTCAGTTTGAGCTAACAATATTCAAAAATGAAGTGAAGTCTGTTACACCTTTTTTTAGTCAAAGGAGACTATTATGAAACTAAAACTCACTGCAGGTTGTTTATTGTTGTCTTTCATTTGTTCAAACGCACTTGCACAATTTGATGGACCTTGCTTGGCTATCTACAGAACAAACAAAGACTTCATTTCATCGGCACTAGAAGAAAGCGAAAAAATCTATGTTAATCGTGTTGAACTTAAGAGAAGCGGATCAAAAGGTGTTGTGACCATTTCATCTGATGATACAGTTGAAAAGTTTAATGTTGAACAGCAGTGTAATGGAAGTGTGAAAGCTGAGCTTGTAGAATCACAGGCCGTGTTTGTTTGTAAAGAAGTAATTGATTGTATGCCCAATGCACCGGATAGAGACGCTAAGTATTGTTCGCAACGATATGTTGAATGGACCAGTGAGAACTGTGACAAAGAAGTTATAGTTATACATTAATTATAAAATAGTTGTAAGGAGGTTGGAGGTATTATTTAAGTAGAGGCAGCTAGTTGCGATTTTTTCTCTACGTAATAGTTCCAATCACCATCATAGATAACGAGTTGATTTTTATCTAACTCGAAAACCTTGGTAGTAAACTCACTTAAAAAATGTCTGTCGTGACTTACTATCATCACCGTACCATCGTAAGTTTTAATGGCTTCAAGTAATACCTCACGAGAGGCGATGTCTAAATGGTTGGTAGGTTCATCTAAGATAAGTAGGTTAGTAGGGCGGGCTAGAATTTTCGCTAATACCACACGGCTCTTTTCTCCGCCAGATAATATAGATACACGTTTGTCGGCTTCATCTCCTGAAAATTTTAAACATCCCAATAAACTTCTTAAGTAACCATTGCTTGCTTGCGGCAGACTGGCCTGCACTTCTTCAAGTACGGTATTGGCAGGATTTAAAACATCCAATGCGTTTTGACTAAAGTAGCCAATCTCTGTGCTGGCCCCAATTGTAATATTACCTGAAGTTTCTTCTGTGTGACCTGCTATGATTTTTAAAAGAGTGGATTTACCTGCACCGTTGACCCCGACAACTGCTACTCGGTCCAAGCGTCTAACAAGGGCCGAAGCGCCAGAGAAAACCAAAGTTTCTTTTTTGTCATTAGACGAGTATATTTTTTTAAGATCTTCAAAAACAACCACATCATTACCGCCTCTAGGTGATTTAGGCCATTCAAACTTGATGGCCTGCTCTTCCGTAGGGACTTCGATTCGATCAATCTTTTCTAATTTTTTAACTCTTGATTGTACTTGTGCCGCGTGAGAGGCACGGGCAGCGAATCTTGCGATAAACTCTTCTTCTTTAGCCAGCATATCATCTTGGCGTTTTGCCGCAGCAATCAATTGTTCTTTTCGAATTTCTCTCTCTTTTTCGTAAAAATCGTAGTTGCCGCCATATGTTGTTATAGATTTGTTGGCGACTTCAAAGATTTTATTTACAAGCCGGTTCATAAAATAGCGATCATGGCTTGTCATTAATAGTGCGCCCTTATAATTTTTTATCCACTCTTCTAGCCAAACAATGGATTCTAAATCTAGATGGTTGGTGGGCTCATCCATTAAAAGTACGTCAGGATTTAGAGTTAAGATTTTGGCAAGGGCGATTCGCATTTTCCAGCCGCCACTAAAAGTAGAAGTGTCACGGTGATGGTCTTCGGGCATGATACGAAGGCCCGTTAATATTTCTGCAGCTCTTGCGTCTAAATCATAGCCACCCAGACGCTCGAATTCAGTTTGCAGTTCTCCGTAGACTTCAAGAGTCTTCGTCATTTCATCTTCGCTCATTGGTTCGGCTAATTTTTGTTCTAATTGTAAAAGCTGGTTTTGCAGACCCGTGACTTTGCCAGCTGCGGATTTAACTTCTTCTAAAACGGTGCGACCTCCCATTTCTTCGATTTTTTGGGAGAAGTATCCAATCACACACTTGTCAGGTTTAGATACGGTCCCTTCATCAGGACGCTCTTCTGCTAAAATTAATTTAAAGAGTGTGGTTTTGCCATTGCCGTTGGGCCCAACTAAACCGATCTTTTCACCTGTATTTAGTTGGATGCTTGCATTTTTATATAAAATCTTTGGGCCGTAATGTTTGGATATATTAGATAAGTGAATCATTAGACTTCAAGTAACATAGAATCTTTGGGGATTCAAAATATTACATGCTATCTACTTCTCTAACTAGTTCGGGTATACGCTCTAGCTGCATTTTTCCTTGTCGGATCATATCTACAGCCTGTGCTTGAGTGATTTTGTTAGCAGCTATCTTATTACACAGTTTTGATTCTAGTGGATCAGTGATTTTGTAGACGTTCTTTTCTTGCGGCCATAAATTATCGATTTCATTGCTGCCGCCCATACAAAGAGGGATGTAATGATCTATTTTGTAACTACTTCTGCGATGACCTACGGTAAAATCGTATTCATCTTCATATACTTCAATAATATCTGCTTTTAAACTAGAGCTTACGCTTCGCTCACAATAAGGAATTCTTTCGTTATATCTAAACTCGGTGGGCGTAGTACAAAGACTGCCTGGAGTTAAGTGTTGATCGGGGTGTATTGGGTATGAGCCTAATACACTTGCGAAGCTAATAGCTAGACTAACAATAAATAAAGACATTCGTCCTCCAAATAGTCCGGCATTTATGGCGCCGGGTAGAAACGCTGGCCCGTATTGCCAGCTTATACTTGGTACTCTTATGGTCTACCGAGCTTATTTAAGTTTTGCAATGAAAAAATTATAGGCTA
>JBBKWS010000170.1:0-3908 GCA_037969075.1 Bdellovibrionales bacterium
GTTGCTAGTTCGAAGCTTTGATATGCTATTTGTAAGTCGTCCCCCACGAGCCCCCTCTTGTTCGACCATGAATTTCTTACAAAAACTTACTTTTTCGTCAAGTGTGATCTGACAGAAACCAAACATTAGTTGTCCTAATCGCTTAAATTGATACTAGGGAATTATTTAAAAACACTATAGCTCCCCGCGTGCTCTAATTTTATTCATCACGAAATTTACTTTACTTCTAAATATGTACTAAAAATGATCTGGACTACCACAACATCCCTGCATTCGTTATTCTAATTCAAGTAACACACCTCGCGGAGAAGCATGGATCCTATATCAGTTTTTTCATATAAAGACTTTCGCTTGTTTTTAAATGACAGCATTGAATTTAGAAGAAAATTAGATGCAAAATTATCTTATAGAGTCATTTCTAAAAAAATTGGATACGCTTCTCCAAATTTTATTTTACTCGTCATTCAAGGAAAACGAAATTTAAGTATTAAGAGTATAGATCTAGTAAGCCGTTTTTTAGAACTAAATCGAACTGAAAAAGATTATTTTAAAAATTTAGTATTGATGAATCAGGCCGAGAACTTCGAAGAGAAGTTAGATTTTTCAAAAAGACTACTTTTCTCTAAAATGGTTTCAGAAAAAAAACATATTACACCAGATCTATTGTCCTACTATTCGACTTGGTTAAATGTAGTTATTAGAGAGATGGCATTATTAGAAGACTTTGAGGATAATAACGATTGGATTGCCAAGCGGCTCAATGCCACTGTGACTAAAAAGCAAATTTCTGATTCTTTACGAGTTTTATTTTCTTTAGATCTATTAGAGAGAGTGAATGGTAAGATCAGGGCAACTAATAAGGAAATTCGTGCTCCCGATGAGGTAAAGTCTGATTTTATAAGGGCATTTCACTTAGAGATGATATTAAAAGCCTCAAAAGCCCTTACTGATTTGCCACCCGAACTACGCGATATCACAAGTGTTACTCTGCCTGTGAGCCTAGATATTTTGCCTGTCTTGAAAAAGCAAATAGAGGATTTTAGAAGTAATGTTGCACAAGCTGTGGCATCTCTACCTAATACAAGTGAAGTTTATCAGCTAAATATCCAGTTGTTTCCGATAACCAAAGTACGTAAAGATTAGTTCACATAGCCTGGCACTGGTATGATTATGCTATTACATGGTAAAAACTCTAAGACCCTGTGAACAACATCTAGGCCATCTATCGCCCCATTAAACGTAAATGTAGAGATATGCTGTTTACATTCATTCATACTAACTGTATTTACCATCAAAGCTCTTGCGTCTGCCAACCGCAGATAGTCTGGCACACTATCAAATTCCACACCTTCAGTTATTTTGTTGTAATAGCCGACATCCGATAGTTGGTTTACACAGTCATAGGTTGCTGTACCTGTTAATTCTTCGTTTTTAGTGCAAAGAATGAAAGTAAAGTTAGCTATATCTTGTATAAATGCATTCGCCTCGTAGTCGCTACCATTACCAGTATCCGTTGAGTCATCTAAACTAGCGGTAATATCTGTGAGATGTGTACTGGCCATTGAGGTAGAGTTTGACTTACTACAGTTTTGGAATGACATGACTAAAACTACACCCAGTAGAAACACGTAATACTTCATGAGTATTTATCGGCTAGACTAAAGTATATGTTGAGTCACTTCTAAAATTCTCATTTTGAGACAGAAATCAAATACAGTTTCTAACCTATAGTATCTGCATGTTAGCTATTACTAATAGCGTTTATAATATAGTCACACTTTTGCCCTTGCCCTTAAAGTGTATTCAAGTTGAATACGCCAAACTTTATTACCTTAGCAAAAGTGACGTTTTTGGCCCGCCTCTTGAAGTACTAAGTAATTGCGTACACATTTTAAACCTAGGGGGGTTATATATGAAATCGCAAATAAAAAACATAAGCATACTTTTTGTTTCTACACTTTTGGTAACTACATATCAAAATTGTTCGCAGATTGATTCGTTACAGTCATCAAAGGGAAAATCGCTTGTCAGCTATAAAAACGTGGTTGAATCATCTCCACATGTAGTTGTTTCAGAGTCTGAATCTCAAGCAGCTAGTCAGGCGCCCGTTTCTCCGATTGGGCATCCGACAGACTTAAATCCAAATCCAAGGTCTCTAGTAACAAGCTCTAGTTTACAGGCACAAAGTGAGATTCAAAGACAAAGAGATGTAAGAGCTGGTTACATAGATGCTAGCGGAAATCCACTACCACCTGCTCCGCCTACTGCCAGTGGTCCTACTTGCGTCTGTGATCAATATGAACATGGTATTGGTGAAATCAACCTTGCTGCTGGTACAGGAGTGAATCCAGATGTCATACAAAATATTATGAATATTAGCTCTTCACATATATGTTCAACATCTGTTGGAAATGTAATTACTGGAACCATCACTTATTTCAAGTGTAGCGGAGTTGGGTTTGCCAATAATGTGTATACCCCGAACGAGCGTCTCTATGGATACATGGCTCCTAGAGGCTGCGAAGATGGTGGTAGAGGAATACAAATTGAGGAAATCTTGTCATGCCGTCACCAAGCAGACACTGAGGAACCATATGGAGTGTTAAGTGATGATGAGTGGTCTGTTTACGCTACTAACTTAGGTTTAGATCCTCAGACAGGTCTTCCTGATAACAATCCACTACCTGCACCAACTTGTCGCGATCACTATAACTTGTACTGGGCGCTTGCGCTTGGAACTGGTGAAAACCCAACGTACTTTCCAAATGTATCCTTTGATTGCAGACGAATTTATTTTGCGGCAGCCACAGGCGGAGAAAGTTGTTATAATGATTTGATCAATATGGCAGGAGGCGCACAAAACACAAATCCACAAGGCGCTGAATATTGCCCGATCCCTGAACACTTCAATTGCCAAGCTTCAGCCAGCGGATGTTCTAACTAAAAAGCATAAATCCCTAGCTATAGCGGCTAGGGATTTTTAACTTTCAATGAGGTTTTTATGCTAATTCAAAAACTTATATTACTACTTCTAGTTTTAAGTTTATTCGGATGCGGCAACATTGATTTACAACCAGCGCAAAAAGAATCACCTTCGGTAACCGAAATAATCCCACCAACAGACATTGTACCAGAAGAAGCTGTTGATTTATTTCCTGAACTGCCGGCGATTGATTTATTTCTAATAGCCAGTAATTATCATGCAAGAAACGATTTAATCGAACTTTTATCGGTTTACTCCATCGATGTAACAGAAGAACAAAGAGCTGATATATTAGAGGATAATCCCGATATTGATGCGACTTTAAAATTTAAAGTTGCACTTACTCAGCCATATGACCTACTACATGGGATACTGTATCAAACACAGCTCCCCTCTATTCCTTACGAGCTAACGATCCGAGTTAAAAATAGCTACTTTAAAATCAACCATCTAAATGCACCGCTAGATCACCAAGGTGTCACAGCTACTAATATCCCAATAACACGTTTATATGCGACTAGAATGGATGCTTCACCTGAACATCCTGAGATCGCCTACTCGCAAGTCAGCGGGTCATCACGACCAGTTAACACTCTAAATATAAGTATTGTCTCTACTGGAGAATATAGAGGTAGTGAATTTATTAATATTAATGCAGGTGTTTGGGTTCACGGACGAGGTACCACCGACCCATCTAGGAGTGGACGTATGCTTTTTGGAACTTCAACACAGGGACTCGTCAATGTTACCGGTCCAAGCTTTTGCAATTATATAGGTACAGCTATTGCGCGTTTGTGTCGCTAATAGCAGATAAAAAAAGGAGACCCTAAGGTCTCCTTTTACTTCAATACAATTTTAAATACTCGCTACTAGTGATGCATGCTCTGACCAGTATACTGCGCTCTGATACCAGTTTCGCGCTCGT
>JBBKWS010000171.1:0-3791 GCA_037969075.1 Bdellovibrionales bacterium
TGCAGGACTTATTTTCTTCGAATGCTAATATTGATTGGGAAGATATTGAAGAGATCCTTTATACTTCTGATTTAGGTCCTAAAACAGTAAATGAGCTTATGGAGTTTTTGCAAGAAAACCTAACTAACGATCAAAAAAAAGATCACGAAATTGTAAAATTAAAAATTCAAGAAAAAATGGCGAGTATATTATCGGCCGTAAACGGTGAAGCCAATGAACAATCGAGACTACTGGGGTTAGATATGGAAGCAGGCTTTGCGGCGCCCATTGTTTGGATGATTGTTGGGGTAAATGGTTCAGGAAAAACAACAACGATTGGAAAGCTAGCTAACTTACTTAGTGTCTCTGGCAAAAAGGTACTCTTGGCAGCGGGGGATACGTTTAGGGCGGCAGCAGATGAGCAATTAAAAGTTTGGTCACAGCGTGCAGGGGTTGAGATCTATTCTCCGGAAGGGATAAAAGATCCTGCGGCGGTTGCGTATGAGGCGGCTCAAAAGGCAAAGACACAAGGCTTTGATTACTTGTTAGTAGATACTGCAGGTCGCCTTCATACCCAGAAAAACTTGATGGAAGAATTAAAAAAAATGAAGCGTGTCGTAGCCAAAGCCTTACCTGAGGCGCCACATGAAACCATTTTGATTTTGGACGCAAATAATGGACAAAATGCACTATTGCAAGCCAAAGAATTTCATCAAGCCCTTGATTTGACAGGCATTATTTTTACTAAAATGGATGGTAGTGCTAAAGCGGGTGTCGCATTTGGTATCTCTAATGAAGTGCAAGTTCCAATCAAGCGTATCGGGATTGGTGAAAAGGTTGAGGACTTGAGGCCATTTCAGTCCAAAGACTTTATTTCTTCCATTTTTTCTTAGTTAACTTCAAATAATTTGCGCTGAAATTCATGGATTAGCTCTATAGATCTACTGATGTCTTGAGAGCTCCAAGTTGCAGGCAATTCAAGGCTCCACGAAAACTCTTTGGTAAAGGCATTTAGAAAGTCTTGTTTCATGGCGGGTGTTGTGGACGGAGAATCTTTTAGTGTATAAAAATTTGCCAAGTTAGTATCTGACATAGGTTTTTCGAACCACCAAAAAAAGAATGCATAGTCGAAAAGCTCAAGGTCTTTCGGAGAAAGTGATTTTTTGAAATTGATCTCACTGTTACGAAGTTTTGTAAGTGTAGCGGGGCTAACTTGTCTTGTGCCCTCTATATAAAAGTGAAAATGTAATAAATCATGTGTAAATTGAGCTAAGGGGCTCATGTTGATTCCATGCTGTACTTTTGCCTCTGAGCTAACCGCTAAAACCCAAGTTTTAGTGGCTAACATATTGTTCATTACCGCTACAGGCGTGGCTTGTAGTGTTGGATATAGTAAATATCCATCTGGCAGATCTTTTGTCGCTCTTAAAATGGGATAAATTTTTTGTATCGGTAGTTTAATTCCACTTAGATTAAGTCGCTCTAGTTTACTAACTAGACTCTTTGTGGTTTCGAAATCACTGCTTTCAAAACGTCTTCTATCTAACTCAAAATTTCTTGGTGCCTCTTTTATGGATAATAGGGCTACTAACCTAAAGGAAAAGGACAGATAGTCTGCGTATGATATTGTATTTTTTTGGGCGCTAATAGTATTAGCCAAGTGAACTGCCCAGGTTTTGACCTGTGGACTATCAAACTGAAAATTAGTAACAACATCAACTAGTTCAAGGCTAAGTGTAGCTGCTTCACGGTTAGCTTTTAGGTGAAAGTCGGCTTTAGTCTCTAAGTTAGCTTTTAGATTAGAAAAGTGCTCTGGCAGGCTGGTTTCTGAAAAAATAGCCTGGCCACATGTCAAATTGGCTGACAATTGGAGTGGCAACAGTAGTAACAATGAGGCAAAAATTGTCACCTTTTATTCCTTATAAGCTATATGGTTGAGGCGCGAAACTACTCTATTTATTTAGCAAAACATAGGCCGATTTGACCTATTGTAAAAAACATGGCTTACTTAGTGTATAACATGATCTTATCTAACCATTCCTATTTTTTAGCTATTTTCGCAGGCATTGCCTTTTTTATGTATGGGCTAGAGTTCGTTAGTAGATCGCTAAAAGAACTTATGGGAGACAGGGTACGTGGTCTTTTAGCCAAGTTATCTAACTCAAATCCCTTAGCTATTTTAGTAGGAATTCTTTTAACTGTGCTTCTCCAGAGCTCTGGTGCGGTAACTAGTATGCTTGTGGGTTTAGGGAAAGCTCGTGTAATTACGCTATCGCAAGTAATGGGCGTTATTATCGGTACTGCGATTGGTACAACACTTACAGTGCAATTGATCAGTTTTAATATTGCACAAATTGGTCTTCCTATTTTTACGATTTCTTTTTTCGCATACTTTTTGGCAAAAAAAGAAACTCACAAAAATCTGATCGGTATCTGCATGGGCTTTGGCCTGGTGTTTTTTGGCTTAGAGTTAATGTCAACAGGTGCGAACCACATGAAGGATATTGAGTTCTTTCAAGAAATATTTGCTTACCTCAGTAAAAATCAATTCATGGCCCTACTTTTAGCAGCTATTCTGACGAGTGTCGTGCATTCTTCGGCGGTGACCATTGGCTTTGCTATGACGTTAGTTAGTTCTCATTCGATCAGTATGTATGATTGTATGTTCTGGATTTATGGCGCCAACCTTGGAACCACATCGATAGCTTTGGTGGCGGCCGTTGGTGGTAATGCCATTGGTAGGCAGATAGCTTGGGCCAATGTATTGTTTAAGCTTGGTGGGGTGATGGTATTTTATTTTATCCCACAATATTTAGTGACTGCAGTTGATTGGATTGGTGGTGATATTTCAAGACAAACTGCAAATGCACATACACTATTTAACTTTATAAGTGCGCTTTTATTTTATCCTTTTATTGAAAGAGGAGCCCAATTTTTACAGAAACAAATTCTACCTCGCCCGCAAGAAAGAGAGTTTGGTCCAAAGTTTCTAGATAGAAAATCGATCATGACACCAGTAATTGCATTTAGTGAAGCATCCCGCGAAGTGAGTCGAATGGGAGATATCGTTTTATCTATGGTAGAAGACTCAATTCAAACTTTTAATTCTGAGGACATGGAGTTAGTTCGAAGTTTACATGACCGGGATAATAAAGTGGATCTACTGCAACGAGAGATAAAAAACTTCTTAATCTCTGTTGGGGGGCAGAATGAACTTACACAGAGAGTGGTTCGCATGGTTTCATTTGTATCAGACCTCGAGAATGCTGCAGATATAGTTGATCGTGGTCTTTTAGAATTAGCACGCAAAAAAAATGCTCTTAAACTTACCTTCAGTAAAGAGGGTTGGGATGAATTACAAGAGATCCATAAAGAAGTGTTAGATTTAGCCAAAAGTTCTATTACTTGTTTTCAAATGCAGGACAAGAGTTTGGCCCAGATGGTAATTGATAAAAAACGCAGAATTAGTAAGCGTGAGTCACAACTAAGGACTTCACACTTTGAACGTCTAAACAGAGGACTCCAAGAGAGCTTACGAACGAGCTCAATTCACATTGATTTGCTGGCAGATTATAAGCGTATTGCTTCGGTTCTTTGTAATCATGCCTATGAAGTCCTTAAAAATGATTTAGACGGTAAGCTGTAATCGCCTATTTTCATATATAAAACCTTGTTTTTTGGCCCTCTGTTTGCAAAAACAAAGCTGATGGGATTAAGGAATCATTCATTCTGTGTTAAAGCCATTGGACTGTTGATATTATTTACAGCTCTGTCCCTATTTGCGTCATCGCCTATACAGGCAAGTGGCCTTA
>JBBKWS010000172.1:0-9277 GCA_037969075.1 Bdellovibrionales bacterium
GAGTATCACAGCGCTTAATCGATATTTTAAACATAGCCGTAGTGAATCTTTATACTTTAAAAATCTAGTGCTTTTTAACCAAACAACTGATTTAGAGAAAAAACTGGAGTACTCAAAAAGACTACTCACTTCAACTGTAAGTAAAAAACATCATAATTTAAATGCCGAGATGATTAGCTATTACGCTAATAGTTTAAATATAATTCTAAGAGAGTTGGTATGGTTAAAAGATTTTGAGGAAGATACTACTTGGATTGCAAATAAACTGGTATCTAATGTCAATAAAACAGACATTAAAAAATCTATCGACACTCTCCTACAACTAAATTTACTAAAAAGGGATGCCACCGGTAAACTGACAGCTACACACGACAGTGTAAGCACCCCAGATAACATTAAAATTGAAATGCTTAGAACCTTTCATATTGATATGATCACTAGAGCTCTAAAAAGCTTTAATGAGGTTGACCTTTCACTACGTAATATTAGCTCAGTCACTGTTCCGATAAAGTTAGAGCAACTTCCTATATTAGAAGAAAAGATTGCTGATTTTAGAGCCTCTGTCATTAAAGCCATTTCAGATACTGATAAAGCTGATGAGGTCTACCAGCTTAATATTCAACTATTTCCTCTAACCAAATCGTAGCCGTATTTTTTGATTTATTAAAAAGTGAAATATTCTTAAATTCTAGGTTTTTCATGGCTTTTTGATGCCAGTCACACAATGATATCCCCTGGGAATTCTTAGGGGGATTTTATGAAATTACTAATACCTTTTATATATATGATGGCATTACTTTTTACATCTAGTGCCTTCTCACAAATAACAGAAGACTCTTGCATACAGCAGGCAAAAAACATCACTGAAAAACTAAGTTGTATCAATGGTCTTACCTACGAAGAGACTTCAAGCTCAGGTACAAAAAGAATCTTTGATATAAGATTTACTCAACCGGTGGACCACGTACAGCCTGAACTTGGAACATTCAAACAGCGCCTCGTACTTATCCACAGAAGTGAAGACGAACCAATGGTTTTACAAACCAGTGGCTATAGCATCTTTGGAATCGCAGAAGCCAGTATCACAAGTATGTTTGAAACAAACCAAATACAAGTTGAGCATCGCTATTTCTCAGGCTCAACACCTGAAGTTATTGATTGGTCAAAACTAAACATTAAACAATCCGCTGACGACTTTCATGCCATCACTGTGGCACTAAAAAAAATCTACCCACAAGCGTGGGTAAACACAGGGGCTAGTAAAGGCGGAATGACCTCGATCTATCACCGTCATTTTTATCCAGATGATCTAACCGGAACTGTGGCCGATGTGGCTCCCCTTTCGTTTACAACTTCAGATCAAAGATATGCAAAATTTGTAGAAAATGTAGGTGGAGACGCTTATAAAGAGTGTCGAGAAAATTTTAGAGAGATTCAAAAACAACTGCTTACCCACAAAAATGAATTTTTACCTATGCTTAGTGGTAACTTTACACAGCTAGGAAGTGCCGCTGTTGCCTTTGAACACTCTGTCATAGAAGCTCCATTTTATTTTTGGCAATATGGTAATCCTGATAGCGCCTCTACTGGTTGTGGCTCGCTACCAATAAATGGAAGCCCAAGAGATATGTTTAATTTTTTACAGACGCTAGCCTCTATCTCAGATTATACAGATGAATCCATTTCAAGGTTTCAATCATATTATTTTCAAGCAGCAACTCAACTTGGTAACCCTGATAACAGCACAGCTCACCTAGAGCCCCTGCGCCAGTTTGAATTTAGTATTGATCAATACACTCCTAAAAATGTTTCTTACGCATACTCTAACCAAGCCATGCACGAAGTTACAGATTGGGTTAAAACTTCTGCGGATCAAATCATCTTTATTTACGGTGAGTTCGACCCTTGGTCTGCTGGTGAGTTCCCACTTAGTGAAACCGGTAACATGGTAGAGAAATATTATGTTCCAAAAGGTAACCACGGTTCAAAGTTCACCTCGCTCGCTTCGCAAGAAAGACAAATTGTAATCAGAAAACTGGCCGGTTGGTTTGGAAAGGCTCCAAGCCCTACTGGCATGAAGTCCACTGGAACTCTGACTCTAGAAGACATTGAAGCTAGTGCACGTCAAAAATATAGACTGCCATAGACTGTTTAAACCATATACAACAGCGAAAAATATATATGGTCACTTTTTAAATCAATTGTATTCGCTTTTAAATACCACAGCTTTTGTAAACATTGTTTCTGAAACAGTGTTTACAAATCATTTTTTTTACTGTATAAAGTAATATATGTTAAATCCACAAGAACTTTTAGCCAGTGAATTAAAAAAACGTAAAGAAAGAAATCCTAACTTCTCGCTTAGAGCCTTCGCCAGATGGCTTGGTATTAGTCCGTCACAATTATCGCAAATGTTAACAGGCAAGCGCCCAATTACGCTAGCTACGATGAAAAAAATAAGCCACCGCTTAGACCTGTCCCCCATTGAACACAAAACACTGATGACCTCAATGCTTGCGGATAAAAATTTTATTGATACAGATGTTCAGCAAAAAAAATTATTACTAGAAGAAGATAAATTTAGACTTATTTCTGATTGGTATCACTTTGCAATCTTAAGTCTTACCCGAATTAAAGGGGCAGAATCTGATCCACGCTGGATCGCAAGACGACTAGGGATTAGTGTTGAAGATGCGAATCAAGCTGTTGTAAGACTCGTTCGTATGGGAATCGTACGAACCAAACCAACATTTAAACAGATATCTGACCCTATAGAAATGGTACCTGACATACCGTCTGAGGCTGTACGTAAGTACCACAAACAAAATCTAAATCTTGCCGCAGAAAAAATTGAAACAGTACCGATGAAACAGCGTGATTATCAGTCACTTACAATTCCTATAGATCCTAAGCAAGTGAGTACTATAAAAAAATATATTAATGATTTTTTAGAGCAAATCACGCAATATACTGAAAAAAACAAAGGCAGTGAAGTTTATAATTTAAACCTGCAGCTTTTTCCATTAACAAACATCTCGGAGGATTCAGAATGAGGACTAAGCAATTACTATTACTTTTAGGAGTTATATCCCTTAGTGCCTGTGCAACCACTCACCCTGGAAACATGGGACATTCACTTAGTAACACAAATATCCCTCTGCAGATAAGCGCACTTAAAGTTGAGCAAAAAGAAAATGAAGCCTTTGAATTGGTTGATATCACTATAGAGAATACTTCTGATAGATGGTTAAAAATTAACTCTGTTCGCGTGGTAATTGAAGACCCAAGTAAAAACAAGGTCAGTGTTGTTATGGGTAGAGATTTAAAAGATTGGGCATTAGCAATGGAAGCTAGGTTAAAACAAGAATCTTACAATAAGAACATTGCTATGACAGGACTTGCTGCGGTTGGCGCTGTGGCAACCGCCTATGGATTATCAGATGGAAATAATCAAGTAGCTGCACTTGGAGCCGCCACTCTTTTAGGAGCTGGTGCTTGGGCTGCCACAGACAAAACCAAATCAAATTATAAAATAGCTACCACTAGTCAAACAGTTCCTGACAATCATTTGTATCAAAGCTTTTCAGTCCCTGCAAAAATGTTTACTAGAAAATGGGTTTTATTAAACAAACCCGCTAACACTACGATCAGTAGCATTGTATTAAATATTGAAACTGTTGAAGGTGAAAAGGATATCTATGAAATTGGTCTATAGTCTTATTTTAACATTGCTTCCTTTAACTGCTTTTTCCCAAAATAAAGTTGGTAATGGTGGCGACGGTGTTTTTTGTAAAAAAAAGGGCGTAACAGATGCTAAGCTCTTGGATTTTTATGAAGCCAATATACCTAATATAACTAAAGAAAAAAAACCTGAAGTTATTGCACAAGCTCAACTTGATAAGATCAAGGATGCTGCTCCTCAACTATTTAAACAATACAAAAAAAGACTTTCAGAGATTACTGCTGAGATCGAATTTAAAGACAATATAAAATTGACTGATATTAAAGATTCCCTGCATCTTTATGAACCCTTACCAAAAACATGCGAAGTCTATCAAATTGCTATTCGTAAACATAAAGTCATTGGCGCAGAGAAAAGATTCATCATCCGCAATGACCTATGGAAAAAGCTACCTCCACTTCATCAAGCTGGTCTTTTGACTCATGAGATTATCTATGAGCACTTGGCGAAGCTTGGGGAAACAGATTCAACAAAAGCTCGAAAGATTAATAGCTACTTATATTCTAATACTTTAAGTCCTACTGGATTTTGGAATCTTATAAAAGACCTCGAACTACCAATCTATCCATAGGATAGATTGACTTTTAGTCTCTGAAACTTCGCGTTAATAGCTTAGTTTTTTATCACAATAAATTTAGTTCATTGCTTAATTACGCGTGTCTTTTTATTATGAACCCTATTCATTCATACTCAGGAGGCCATGTGGGCGCACAATGGAAACATGCGGGCAAAGCAGCGGGAGCAGCCGCTAAAGGCATAGCGGTACACAAATTAACTAAAGAAATTCAGGTGGCCGCAAAACTTGGGCAAGCTGACCCCAACTTTAATCCAAGACTTCGCGCGGCTATTGAAGCTGCAAAAAAAGGATCAGTAACCAGAGATGCTATCGAGAGAGCTATTAAAAAAGGTGCCGGCCTTGATAAAGATGCTACCAATTTTGATACCGTAACCTATGAAGGATTTGGCCCCTACCAAGTTCCTGTTATCGTCGAATGTTTAACTGACAACAAGAATCGTACTGCCTCTGAAATTAAGCAGTTGTTTAAGGCCGGCCAGATGGGCACACCAGGCAGTGTGGCTTGGATGTTTGATCATATGGGTATCATCGAAGCTACTCATTCTGACTCAAGCCTAGACATTGAATCTGTAGCCATTGAAATCGGAGCACAAAACGTAGAACCCCTAGAAAAAGAAGATGTTGGTGATAAACTGGGCGCAAGATTTTTCACAGAAACCTCAGATTTAGATGTGGCCAATAAAGCCCTACAGGCAAGTGGTTGGGAAATATCTAAATCAGAATTAGGTTATAACCCAAAAAATAACGTCGAATTAGATGCAGAAAAAGAAACAGAAGTGGTTCAATTCTTACAAGATATGGATGACTTTGACGATGTTCACCGTGTGTACGCTGGCATAAAATAGACATATTAAATAGGCAGGTCGCCTACTTTATTCTGTACATATAATTTTTGCTGACTAACAAAAATTGTCATTTTGAGACACAAATATACTGTCGCTTCCTGTTGGATTTCATATCTAACACATTGGCGTACTCCTATATTTCTCGGCACAGCTCTTGTACTTAGTAGTTGTGTAGAGAAAAATACTAAGGAGTTCCCATGAAATCGAATTTTTCGATAAAACGTTTATTAGCTGCTTTAGGCTTTGCCCTTATCAGCACATCAATACTAATAGGATGTAGTGATGATGAAGGAAGTAATGCGGCACCAATACCTAACCAAGGGTATCATTATGTTAATGGCCAATGCTATGACAGTGGAAATCGAGTAGTTAGTCAAAGTTACTGTGGCAATGTAAATAATTGTTCGAACAACACCGGCTACGGCAATAACGGTTACCGTTGGAATGGCTCACAATGTCTAGATCAATATAATAGACCCGCAAATCCTAGCTATTGTTCAAACCAAGGCACCGGCAATAATAACTGCCAGAATAACAATGGTGGTTATCAGTGGATCAATGGGCAGTGTTATGATTACAACAATCAAATAGTTAGCTCATCGTATTGCTCTAACACAGGAACTGGTAACACAGGTGGAACATGTAGTGACGGTGTTAATATACCAGGTTATGGCTGTATACCACGCGGTGGATGTAGCGCTGGTTACGTAATGTGGTACGGACAATGTACCTACGTTGGCCAATAATCAAATTAATTTAAAGAAATCCACACACAAGTTGTGTGGATTTTTATATCCTAACTAAACCAAATTAGCTAAAAACTTACCTACAAAATATGATAAGGTGGCTGCGGCCCCGCCAGTAGCCAAAGTTGATAAACCAGAAAGCCACTTAGATACTTGCACTAATTTTCCTTTGATCACTCCGATGGTAAAAAATGTGATCGCTGTCAAAATGATGCTAACGGCGAACAATTCATTCGTAGGTATTGAAATAATCCCCATGGCCTTAAAAATAAAAGGTAACAAAGGAAATAGCCCCAACCAACAAAAGGCTGCATACGTTATCAGCGCGGCCTTAATTGGATTTCCGATTGCAGTAGATAGCCCATGCTCTTCTGTTAACATGACTTCAATCCATGCTTCTTTGTTTGAAGATATTCCCTCTACAATACTTTCTAGTTCATCCCCTGAAAATCCCTTGGCCATGTAGATCTGCCTTAGCTCTTCTTTTTCGCCCTCAGGTACTTGCTCAATATGTTCAGCTTCCATTTGACGGTATTTTTCAACCAATTGGGCCTCTGCCTTTACACCTTCATAATTTCCTACTGCCATGCTAAAGCCATCCGCTATAAGATTTGCACAACCTAAAATAAAAATTACTTTTTCAGAAAACCCAGCCCCAGCTGCCCCCGCAACCACAGCAAAGGTCGTAACTGTGCCATCAATCGATCCGTAAATAAAATCTCGGATGTAAGAGCGCTCAATATTACTACCAATACGTTCTTTAATAGCTTCTTTAGTATGCGAATGATCTAAACTGTTCATAAAAAAATAGTAAGCGATTATTAGTGACTTACAAGCTATTTTTTGGTGCAGCGCACTTTAGGCCCAATAGAGCTATAGCCTACTCTTTCAATCTCAACAAAATCTTTACCATATCTAAAGTTCACATTAGATAAGGTGTAATTTGAATCCAGAAGTTCAAGATGGTAAGCATTTTTACCAATCAAAGTGGTGACCTGCTTTGCGTCTGATGCATTGTAATAGTAAACAAATTTAAATCCAGGAAACTCTGCTGTTTCTAACGTTAGTTGAAACTCAGTTTCTTTTTTTTGTCTAGTAGACAGATCTAAAATATAGATATGGCATGGACGATTATTCAGGCTTTCACCACTATATTCTTCACCTCGGAAATATGATAGAAAAGACTCCATGCTTAGGGCAAATGACAACGTGAGTAGAAACATTAAGAAAAAATATATCTCTAGATCAAAATGCGCAAGTGACATTGTAAAACTTTTATTCTAAATAGAAGTCATGTCATTTATATGTGATGCCACCAAATATTTAGAACTCGCAGAGAGCTTAATACCAAAAAAACATTTTAGACATGGGCAGATTGATCACCTTTGCTACCGCGCCACAACCCTTTCTGAATATTCCGAGCTTAGCCAATCACTAGCAGGGCAAAGCCGACTACTGACTGAAAGTGATGTAAACGGTAGACCTATCTCTTGTTTCTTTTTTACCGAAGGTATTATCTCAAAAAGCAATCATGTGCATGTCGTAGAAGTGGCAAGCCCAAAACCTGGCGCTAAACATTCACCTGGGTTTGAACATATAGAGATTTTTTCGGATAATCCTGAAGAAAATGATTTGTACTTTGAAAATGTAAGGATAAAGTTTTGCAGCAAATCTTTACTCTCTATTATCCAAGATGAGCGTTGGCAAAAACATAAAGATAATTTAAATTCAAATTCTACCATATTTGACATATCAAAATCTAAAGGTCTACTTAATGGAGTTCTAAAAAACACTGAGATATTACAAAAGCTACATGATTACAACCCCAAGGTATGTGGCACACTTCCCTTAGGTATATCAATAGCTGACAGTGACATAGATATTGTCTGCGAAGTCACTGACTTTGCTGTGTTCAAAAAAAAACTACAAATGCATTTTCAAAAATACTCTGGCTACAAAATAATCGATGAGGGATCCCACATCTCTTGTCAATTTAGAGTTCAGAATATTTTAATCGAAATATATGGAGAAAACACACCATCTGAGAAACAAAACGCGTATGTGCATATGATGGTTGAGGCCGAATTACTATCTTACACTGGTGAATGGGCCCTACCTGAAATTACCAAACTCAAAACAAGTGGCCTAAAAACTGAGCCTGCCTTTGTGCAGTTTTATGAAATAAATGGCGACCCTTACAAAGAATTATATGATTTATACAACAATAAAACCCAACTCAAAGAATTATCTAAAGCACGCTTATTAAATACAAAATAGGTTGGACAAAATCTAGTGTTTTTAGTACGCCTTATCTTTAGCCAAACAACTTAAGGAGACCCTATGATACTATTACAACTACTATTAGCTACTGTGTTTGCGCAGTCAACGCCTGCAACTGAAGAGAGTAGCACATGGAAAATTACAAATGAAACAGAAGCGTCTTTAATTGTTGCTGAGGGTAATACTAGTAGCGAAACAAATGTTATAAAACAATCAAACTCTTTTACTAAAGATAAGAATGTAGTAGCTATCAAAGGCTCTTACTTACTTACCAAATCTAATCACAATAGAACTGCTGAAGCATGGATGTATAGCCCAAGGTACGAGCGAATCATCACGGACCAATTTAACGCTTTCGTAGCTTACACCGAAGAAGGCGACAAATTTGCTGGCTATGAAAAAAGACAGTCCGGAGATATCGGCGGAAAGTACTACTTTGTAAAAAAAGAGAAAGTAGAAACTCTATTCGCTGAACTAAACTATCGATTTACAAAAGAAAAACCATTGGTCGGAAAATCTGAAGATTTAAATTATGGAAGATTCTACGCTGAATGGACCCGCACATGGACTTCAACACTTAGCTCAAAATTATGGGTTGAATATCTTTTAAACACAGAAGATTCAGATGATTATAAAGTCAATCTAGAGCCATCAGTCGCTGTAGTTATGACTGAAATCCTATCTTTAAAAATATCTTATCTTAGTAAGTACAATAATACACCAGGAACGGCTGAGAAAAAGGATAGCTTGTTTACTACCTCAATTGTCGCAAGTTTCTAAAATTTATTGAAGCCCACCCTCAGCAGCTCGTGTTAACTGCTGAGGAGTTAATTACTTCGCCTTTAGACGGCCAACAATGATCATCAATAAAATTGCTCCGAACACGCTACCAACAAAGCCTGCCGTAGTAATTTCACCTGTCATAGCTTCACTAGACCACATTCTGCCTAAAGTGCCACCAATAAATGATCCAATTATACCAAGTAAAACGGTCGAGATAAAACCCATTTTCTGTGAGCCGGGAGTAATTGCTCTAGCGATAAGACCAACTACGAAACCAAATAAAATCCAAAGTAAAAATGACATA
>JBBKWS010000173.1:0-13645 GCA_037969075.1 Bdellovibrionales bacterium
AACTCTTGCTCGATCTCTCTTGCTCTATTGACGGCTTTATTAAAGCTGGCGGCGATCAAGTTTTCAACTTCAAGGGATCTTAAGTGATTAAGCCCTGCGTGCGTTGTACCTTTTTTAGAGGTAACTTGATTTTGTAGATCAGAAAGGCTCAATGACTTATTATCGACGGCCAGCTTTACACTTCCTAAAAATGTTTGTAGCGCCATCTCTCTTGAGATACCAGCTGGAAAACCAGAAGCCTCTAACCAAGATTGCCAAACCATAATAAATTCATAAATAAATGCAGGCCCACTTGCACATGCTATCGTAAGCGCATTCATCTCATCTCCTTCTTCGACCGGAACTACCAGACCGAGAGGGCTTAAAAGATTTTCTGAAAGTTGTGCTAGCGTTTCGGACTCATGAAGTAAACTATATCCAACAATTCCCTCTTGAATTTTAAGAGGAGTGTTTGGCATCCAGCGAATCAGTTGATCGGTTCCAGGGATAAGTGCTTTTAAAGACTGAAGACTAACCCCTGCTGCCAAACTAATAACAATATGCTCTTTGGTAAAAAGACCTCGCACTGACTCTACTGCTGTGACTAAATCTTGCGGCTTGACGCCTAAAATTATAATTCCGCAGTTTTCAATTAGCTCAGCACTTGAACTGACTACTTGTAAGCCTGGAAACTCGGCCTGTAAAGCATGCAATTTTTCAGGATTTCGATTGGTTACATAGATATCTTTTAAATCTATCACGCCTGCTTTTAAAAAACCTGAAAGTATGGATCTGGATAGGTTTCCCGCCCCTAAAACTCCAATTTTTTTTGCTTTAATAAAACTATGAATCCATGTTTGCATAAAATACCTCTATGAAATTTTCCAACCCTTGAGGGCAATCAACTCTAAAACTCTTTCTATAGGTAGTCCCATTATATTAAAAAATGAATTATCAAAAGAAGATACAAAAGATCTGCCAATTCCCTGAATGCCGTAAGCCCCAGCTTTATCATACGGCTCATCTGTCGATACATAGGACTCAACTTCATCATCTGTCAGTTTCTTAAACTCGACCTTAGACGTAATACACTCTGTTATAATTTCTTTTGTATCTAAATTCCAAAGGCAAAACGCAGTCTTAACCTCATGCGATCTGCCCGAAAGTCTGGTTAAATAGTTTTTTGCCTCGTTTTTATCGACGGGCTTGCCCAGAATATCTTTGTCTAAAACGACTACCGTGTCTGCCGCGAGAACTATTGATGGCCTAGACCAAAGACTTGCGTATTTATCAAAAACTGCACTAGCTTTACGTCTAGATAATTCGCGAAGTGCATCATCCAAGCTCATATTTTCACTCAGATTTTCCGATATTTCTACTGAGAAAGTATGAAATGGAAGATTTGCATTTTTAAGAATTTCTTTACGTCTTGGTGATTTAGAAGCAAGGACTAACTGATACATATTTTCTCTAAAGGTTAGGTTATATGGGTTTAGCAGAAATTATTCTTTTCTTTAGCTTACTGCTTTTAGGTATTTCTGTATATCTATTTGTGTCATTCTTCATGGGTGAAGGCGAAGAGCAATCTGCACTATCTTGGGCTTCAGGCGAAGAACCAGAAAAATCAAAATCAGGATTCATTGAGTTTTCTCGTCCTATAGCACATCGTTTCGCCTTAAACTTAGCAAAAAAAGTAACTAACAAAAGGTACCGAGATAATACATTCAGAAATATCAAGGTGGCTGGCTTATCACGTGAATTAAATGTTGATGAGTTTATTAGTATACAGTTTTTATGGGGATTAATATTTCCTGTATTTTTATTTATCTTGAATTTCGCCTTACAGTTAGGCTTCCACCCCTTCTTAATTATTTCTATGAGTATTGTAGGCGCGGCGTTTCCGATCATTCACTGTAACACTGAAAGAAAAAAGCGGTACCAGTCGGTTGTTATTGATCTACCATTTTTTATTGATCTCTTAGCGCTCTCGACTGAAGCTGGACTTGATTTTATCGGAGCTATACAACGAGTTGTTGATAAAGCTGAAAACTCTGTCTTGGCTGATGAACTAGAAATCGTACTTCGAGATATTAAGCTTGGTCGATCTAGAAAAGAAGCTCTGCGTGATATGTCAGAACGACTTGAGATGTCAGAGATCACCAGTTTCATAGCGGTACTAGTAGATGCGGACTCCACTGGTGCCAGTATCGGAAAAGTTTTAAAGCAGCAATCGGAGCAAATGCGTATGGAAAGATTTTCTCGTGCAGAGAAAGCAGGGGCCAGAGCGTCGCAATTAATGCTTGTACCAATGATGTTATTTATTATGCCAGCGATTTTTATAATGGTTTTTGGTCCTGTGATATTACAATTCATGGGTCAGGGAGGAAAGTAGTTTGCTATTACGTAATTTACATTCTGATCAAATCATAAGTGAACATGTGGATGTAGCCACAAGTTTTACTTCAAGATTTTTTGGACTAATGGGAAAAAAATCTATAGAGCCAAAGCAATGTCTATGGATAACCAAATGTAATAGTATACATACTTGTTTTATGAGATTTACTATCGATGTTGTATTTTTAGATAGTGATATGAAAGTTATCGCAATAAAAGAAAAAATTAAGCCGTGGAAATTTACATGGCCAGTAATGAATGCAAAATCAGTGTTAGAGTTTTACGAACAGAACATTGGTTTAAAAATGAAACTTGGAGATCAATTGCATGTGGGCAATTAGAATTTTAAACGGAGCATTAGCAGGAAAGACCTATTCCCTGAAAGAGGGGGATAACTATATAGGTCGTGGAGCACAAGCGGACATCCGCTTGCAAAGCACCGGTGTATCCAAGGATCATTGCGTAATTCATGTAAATGGCAACAAAATCATTCTTTTGGATAAAAATTCTAGTAATGGTACATTTGTTAATGGATCTAAAATAGCACAAAAACAATTAAACAATGGTGATAAAATTGGGATACATGACGTGCTTGCAGATGTGCAATACAACGTCATTCCTTTTCCAAAAATGAATCAGCAAACTTCAAACAGCTTTTCAGAAAATGCAGGAAACTTTAATCCTACAGAGAATATGTATGAGCAAGGTGATCTAAACAATCAGCAGTCTGTGACTAAAGCTCCGACGAATCTAAAAGAAAGTATAGAAGTATATATAGACAACGTAGTAATGCCAGCTATCTATAGATTAATCGAAGTTTTCGAAATGAAATGGGTTCTTGGATCGTTTGTGCTAGGCTTTATACTATTAGTTACCAGTCTGTCCATGATACCTATGATGCAAATTACTAAACGTGGAATAGAAAAAGAAAGTCAACGAAGAGCTCTTACCATTGCTAGAAATATCGCAAATATTAATGGTAGACTTTTAGAGCAAGGACTAACTGGATCATTAAGCGTGGCCTCTGCCAGCAGAGAAGAAGGTGTAAAGCTTGCCGTGATTGTAGATGCAAAGACTAGTCAGATTATTGCACCAGCGAGTAAAGTTGGTACATTTGAAAACAATCCTTTTATTAACACAATCCGTAGTAAACCTTATGAATTTGTGAACAATCTAGGTAGCAGTACCATTGGAGCAAGTGTTCCTATGCAAGCCTACAACGCTGAATTACAAACAGCCACAGTGGCTGCCTACGCTGTTGTTATATATGATATAGGTGCACTAAGCATGGATGATGGACAAACACTTAGTTTGTTTGTACAAACTTTAGCGATAGCACTAATACTGGGATATATTCTGTTCTATTTTATGTATAGAATTATTGAAAAACCAATTTATGAGCTAAATAGATCCATTGACGATGCCTTGAAGCAAACAGGTTCGGTAACAAATAAATACATCTTCCCTATCTTACAACCATTGATTGTGAATATTAACAGTTTACTCAATCGATCTAGTTCAAATACCGAATCAGGCACCTCTTTCTTTGTTGATAGAAACTCAGAGGCGCAAAATATTGTTAGACTCTTTGAGGGACCAAGTTTTGCTGTAAATAAGGATCTACAAATCATTGATTGCAATTTAGGTTTTGAAAATCTAACTGGAATTATATCCGGTAACATTCAGCAACAAAGCCTAGATAGACTAAATGATCAAGCTTTGATTTTAAGTATACAGGATCTAATTGAGAGAGCTAAAATGCAACCTAACTTAATAGCTAGTAATGCTATTGAGTTTAATGGCAATTCAATGGAAATTGACATCCAAGCTATCAGCTCAGACAAAGAAATTGTGTACTATGTCTTTAGTATTAAGACCGGAGGTATTGCATAAGCCAAACTGCTGTAAACACCTCAGGAATAGCCTTCTTATTGAAAGTACAAAATGGTACTGACATGGGAGTGGTATATCAAATGGCTGGCGATAGCCTTAAACTAGGTCGGGCAGATGATAATGACATTATTGTTAAAGACAATAAGTGCAGTCGCTATCACGCAGTTCTTGAAATGAAAGAGCATGGTCTTGTAATAAAAAATGTTAGTAGCAATAACCGCATTTTTGTAGATGGCCTAGAGGTCAATGAAACCCTTTTACAGCCAAATGCAATTATAAAATTAGGCGACACTGAGATACAATTATTTGTAAGCGGACTAGAGGCTTTGGCTGTAGCGCCAGATATGCCCGCTGACCTTGCAATGCCGACAGCGGCTCCACTAAAAAAGAAAAACCCTCTTTTTTATGCATATATAGCAATCGCAGGTATTGGCCTTTATTTACTTCTATCAGATGGAGCTACTGAAGCCCCAGACAAAGCATTAAATGATGATGGAAAAATTCAAACTGAAATTGTTGAGGCGCAAAAAATTACAGAACAATTACAAAATTTAAAATACACCTCAGGCAGAGACTCTAAACAATACTTGGATGCACAAGAAGAATACCTAAAAGGATTCAGAGATTACCGAGAAGGTAATTACTCCAGATCAATCACCTCATTTCAAGCGGCATTGGCGCTATATCCAAAGCATGAACTTGCTAGAAAATATGAAATCTTGTCAAAAAGAAAGTTGGATGAGTCAATCCAAGCTTCTATGCAAGAAGGAAATCGCTACATGGAGCAAGGTAGATACAATGAAGCTATTTCATCTTATAGAAACGTTATGATACTTATAAAATCGCCGGATAACTTAACTTATAAAGAAGCAAAAGCTAAGTATGACCAAGCACAGGCCATTATCGAAGGAGATTTCTAATGGCTAAGTTGACGATTTTTGTAAATTCAAAAGAATTAGACACCTTAACTCTAGATGAAAGCAAAGAGTACATCATTGGACGCGCTAGTGATGCTGATATTAAAATCAGGGATACAACATTTTCTAGAAAACATTTGCGACTATATTTTGAAGCTGGATGGAAAATCGAATGTTTATCAAAGTTCGCTGATATCCAGTCTCCTGCTGGCCAAACAAAACAGTTAGATTTAACAGAAACCGTAGACTTTATGGTGTCACAATATCGGTTTTCATTTCAAATAGAGCCTAGTGATCATGCTAGCAGCGCTTTAGAGTTCGATGTTGAAGAGGATTATTTAGAAGATTCTGCCCCTGCCAATGAAAAATTAATAGAGGAAGAAGATACAGATGTGAATTTTCAAGTCACACAGCCCTATTTAACAATTACCTTTGCTGATAAAGCTGTAAACAAGCTTAAGCTAGAGGGCTCCGAGTGGAGCATCGGTAGAACCGATGAGTCTATTGTACAAATAGATGATACGAAAGCGAGTCGTAAACATTGCCAAATCACTAAAGATGGAAACACCTTTTTTGTTATGGATCTAGGAAGTTCAAACGGCACATATTTAAATCGTAGACGAATGAAAGCTAACAAAATCGCCCCTCTCAATGGTGGTGATGTTATCAGAATAGGAAGCACACAACTAGTATTCGAAATGATTGATGAATCTTTTCAATCAAAACTTATGAATGTGCCCGCCGTGAAATCGCAACTACCAGCAGTGGCGGCACAGCCGCAAAACCCTTATGCCGCACTACAAATCAGACAACCTGGTGAGCTGCAGGCACAAGGTGCTGTAAGAATATTTAATCCGCAAACTAATAAAAAAGCAGATAAGAAAAAATTTATTGCTATATTCTGCGTCGTTATTGCTTTACTAGCATATCTACTTAAGGGAGAAAAAGCTGGTACAAAAAATGGCACTAAAAACTTAGCATCAAATGTTGAACAACGCTCTCCATTTGAATTGCTATCGAAAGATAATAAAGATTTAGTCATACGTTTTTATGACCAAGCATATAAGCTATACATTCAAGGTAACTATGAGTTAGCTCTGAGTGAAACAAGAAAGATACACCGTTTATTACCAGAGTCTGGATATTTAGATTTGGCAGTTGAGAAAGATTCTAAAGATTTAGAAAAATTGATCACGGTAGCCATAGAATTGAATCGTCAAAAGCAAGTAATACAGCGCAGTCAAGAGCAACAACAACAACTTATTGAAGAAGTTAATACGATCGTTAATCGTTGCAATACAATGGCAAGGCCTGGAACGAATATCCAGTCAGCCAGAGCCTGCCTTTCGCCTGCACTAGAATTAGATCCCGAAAATCAAAAAGCAGCCCTTATTATCGCAAGACTTGAGGCAGAAGAAGAGAGCAGACGCGCACTAGCCTCTCAAAGAGCCTATACAGAGGGACAAATTAATAAGGGTGAGGATCTTTATCAATCTGCTGTTAACCTAGAGAAAAAGGATAAGCTGTTAGATGCCATCGCCGCATACAATAGACATATCGCCTCTACACTGCCTGATCCAGGCAACTTAAAAGAGAAATCAAAAGAGCGAAAACAGCAAATCTCTATTGAGCTAAAAAAACGTATAGATGTATTAATGAAAGAAGCTACAACAGACTATGAATCAAAAAACTATAAAGATTCTATTGCAAAATTAACCAAAGCCTTAAGACTTGATCCGTCCGTACAAGAAGCTAAGGATTTACTTGGATCAGTCACAAATGATCTAAATAAAAACATGAAAACTATTTATAGCGATTCAGTACTAGAAGAATCTCTTGGAAACATAGAGTCTGCAAAATCATTATGGAAAAAAATCTTAGATACTGACGTTGCTTCTGGCGACTATTATAGAAAAGCAAATTCTAAACTTAAGAAGTATGGTAGGTAGTATGCTAAAAGAAAAATCCTACCGCACTAAAGAATCAAAGTTTCCGACGGCCAAACTATCTTTTGAGCAGAATGACAATCTACTTATTGCTGTTTGGTCTTGGGGGGCTGCCGATGGTGGACCAAAAGCATTAGACATCATTAAGGACTACTACTTATCTGCAAGAACAGATATAGAGGCCACATCACCATTTCCACTAAATCCTGATCTAAGCTTATCCGCCAATCACTTACGAATCGGTGTAATGCTTGCCAATGATATCATTGCAAAAGAAAATAATAATGAAGAGTACACTACTGGAATCGAAGTAATTTGCATGTCTAAAAATAAAAAAGAAGTTAGCTTTGTACATGTTGGTGGCCCATCATTAATTAGCCTTAGGGAAAATCAATCTCCTGTAACCTACATACAGCAAAGCCAGTTAGGAAATGAATTTGACTTTAAAGTCACATCTCCACTTCCAAGAGAGTTATTAGGAATAAAACCTAGGCAGAATGTAATATGTAAAAGCATCAGAACTTTAGAAAAAGAACGATTTCTATTGGTCCAAAGAAACTATATGCCACAATTAACACAGGAAAATAATACTCTAGAAAAAATAGAGGCTGAACTAATCAGGGACAATAAGGATTTGCCATTTTGGATTTGCGAATTTACATTTTAACGTACTTTTTTATAATACCGCTTACGATCGCGGTCCCAATGGTAGGCGATCCCTACAAATAATTGCGCCCCTATACCACTATCCCCCGAAAGATTCGCAACAACAGCTAGCTCAGTTCTAATCGCAAAATTTGAATTAACAAACATATAGTCCAAACCAACAAATCCTCTAAGCCCAAATAAGAAGTCGTCTTCTTCATCACCATCGCCAACTTCCTTACCTAAAACTAAGCCTGGGCCATAATAGAAGTAAGCTGAATTCCAAAAATCTTTGGACTTAATTTTATCTCTAGCATCGTAATAATAAAATACGTAGTTAAACTGACCCAAAACTTGCTCTTTGGTATGATAAGCAAAATCTAGATTATACGCTGATTTTGAACTAAGGTACTTTTGATACCTTACGCCTGATGGCTGTCCCAACAATAGCTCTATAGATTTTTCACCAGGCTGAAACCCTATGAGTTTTCTGATAACTTTTGGTTCAGATTTAGCATTGTCATTGTTTACTGGTTTCCGAGCGAAAGAAATTGCAGGTAATAATAAAAAAATTAAACTAATATACAACTTTTTCATACTGAACCAGCTCCATTCTTCTCTTAATAACGGTATAGTAGGTTCTGTATTTATTCAAAGATAAAATTAAATCACTTGCACTTGGTCCTGCAGGATACCTAAGACTCATATCCCAAGAAAGGTCGGCGATATAATTTAATTTATACATACTATCGGATATACTTTTTTCTAAATAATGACGAATAAATAATTCTCTAAATCTATCTCTTCTTTGCGTTCTCTCATGCACCCACTTATAAAGCAGGTCCAACTGCGGATCAGTACATGACACAGGAGAAATACGGTTCTTAATGGGGTTCTCGGTTTGCAAAAACTGTAAAAAGCATGGATCGTGCAGGTTTTCCCAATCCTCCGTAACCAAAATCCCTAAATTAAATTTTGCAGTAAAAATCCATAGTGAATTATTAGCCTTATTTCCTGCTTGCAATAGTAAATCCCATTTTTCTTGTTTAATTGCTAGCGTTGCAAGCCATTCCATAACTTGTAGATCTTGTGTGGCTTCAAATATATTAAAAAAGTCTTTTGGGTTCTGCTCTAAATCAAAAGGATCCCAAAGTTTGCGAGCAAGCTTCCATTTTAATATTTTCATTTCATCAATATGTTCCCACGCTTTAATTCCTAAACTATTAATCCACGCCTGGATTTTATTATCAAGTGGCTGTCCCCAATTAGTAACTTGCGGATTAGTTTCCATCTGATCAATCAAATTATTATAGGTATAAATTTTTTCATCAAAAATGTAATTATAGTTTCCATTCCTAAGTGAAAACCGTGATGTCGAATAATTTTTCCACTGCGGCCATGCTGATTCAACCATAATCCATCGATCTGAATCCGCTTCAGAGTAATCTTTATTAAAAATATTCTTCAATACAAACATGCTATCGTTAGGCTGCATATCATTTTGCACAAACAAACTATGCCCTAAATCCACTAATGAATAATTGTAATCAACTTTCCAACTGTGGCCTAAATCACGCTTTTTATCGCTAGGCTTAAAATAAAATGCAACTTTTGTATTCTCTGAATGTAAGTTGTAGGCATCCATCTCATTCTTGCGAAATGCTTCTCCCTTCCCATTCAATCCAAACACAATGATGTTGGTTTTATGCCAAAGATCGCGTTTTTTAAGGGCACTAGACATATAACCTATAGAATCTAATAAAGAGCCATACTGCCCATCATAAGTACTCTCTCTCTTCAATCCCTCTTCATCCTGAGTAGAGATAGATGGAAAAAGAAGGTCAGGCAGATAAACTACCGCAAAAAATGGTTTTGATGGCTCATTATCCAACCAATCAAAATAGGCATTCAAAGATTTTTTAGCTGGACGATAGTATGAATTCCAATGCATTGGAAAAGTGTCATCAAAATAACTAAACCCCTGAGCTAGACCTGATTTACGCCAAATGGCTCCACCACCAGAAAAAAAAGCTGTTCGCCAACCCTTTTTAAAAAGTAGCTCGGGCGCGGTAACAAATGACTCTTTTAAATAAACATTTCCATTATGCCAGACCTTGTGTTCATTGGGATACAAACCAGTAAGAACAGAGGCCAATGCCGCTTGTGATTGCGTAGAAGGCGTATACATGTGAGTAAATCGAATTGCTTCGTTACACAACAGGTCAAAAGCTTCCTTAGATTGATCGACTGTAATGGTCTGTGAACACAAACTGCCTGTAAAGGGCAGTTTTTCAACAGCAATCAATAAATAAGAAGGTTTTTCGCTATGATCCGGCGAACATCCCAATACACACAAAAGTAATGCTACAAAAGTCTGGCGAAAGACGCGTCCCAAGCTTGCTCCTATTCTTCTTTCAAGAGATACTATAACAAAAAAAACACGAGGTATATATGCTTACTGAAAATTTATTTCGAATCGCGCAATACGGTGCAGAATCAATTCTATATCTTTTACTTATTCTTAGCGTGATTAGCGTATCAATTATCTTAGAACGCTTCTTTACACTTCGTGGCGTTAGGGCTCGCAGTCGGAAGGTGCAAATTAAAATAGAAGACGCCTTAGTCTCCAACCACCTATCGGATCTTGAGCATATCAGTAGTTCACGTGACTCTATAGAGGCAAAAGCCCTGTCTTATGGTATCAGGTACGTAAAAGACAATGGTCCCACAGGTGTTGCCGAGGTCTTTAATTCATTTGCTATTATTGAAAAGCAAAAACTTGAAAAATCATTAAACTTTCTAGGCACTATTGGTTCAAATGCTGTGTTTATCGGTCTTCTTGGTACCGTACTTGGTATTATGAAAGCATTTAAAGATTTAGGTGTGAGCCAAGGGGATGTTTCAATGGTTATGACCGGAATTGCAGAGGCTCTTACAGCTACTGCCATTGGTCTTTTTGTGGCAATTCCTGCTGTTATTGCTTACAACTACTTTCAAAAGCAAGTTAAGATTATCGTCAGTAGCGTAGAGAGCGTGAGAGAACTTTGTATTGCTTACGCTAATCAGAAGGAAAAATAGTCATGGCTTCTAAACTAGGCGGAGACAATGATGATCCAATAGTAGATATTAACATCACTCCCTTTGTGGACGTGATCTTGGTTGTACTAATTATATTCATGGTTACTACTCCCATGTTAGTAAACCAAAGCATACAAATACAGCTGCCTAAAGCTGTTACTGGTGAAGATACTCCCCCCACGAATATTCAACTCACCATCTCTAAAGAGGGTGATGTTTATGTGGATGGAAAAAAAGTTAATGAAGATGAAATTGAAAATATAGCGAAAGAAAAAATTTCATTTAATTCTAATGTGCAAGCATCTATTGCCGCTGATCAGAACACCACTCATGGTCAAGTAATCAGAGTCATTGATTTGATCAAAAAAGGTGGTATTCATAAATTTGCCATTAGCACTACAAAATAGGAATTAAACAATTGCAACAAACATCGACATTACAAAAAGCATTTGAAATAAACTTAGAGCCAACCATATACGGAACATTTGCGGAAATTGGCGCTGGTCAAGAAGTAGCTAGACAATTTTTTGAAGCCGGAAAAGCTTCAGGAACCGTTGCCAAGACTATCTCAGCTTACGACATGGTATTTAGTGACAGCATTTATGGTAAAGAAAAAACAGGTCGCTATGTCTGCCAAAGTCGAGTTGAAAAAATGCTGTCCTACGAATTTGATCTATTGATAGAGCGTCTTAAAACAACCAGAGGTGATTCTACCAACTTCTTTTCGTTTGCAAACACCGTAACCACCGGTAGTAAATCTAGAAACATAGACTCGCACGGCTGGATTGGCGTTCGTTTTCAATTAAAACCCAATGGACCAGTTAATCAAATCGTAGCACACATTAAAATGAAAAATAGATCGAACAGCCTTCAGCGTGAAGCTCTAGGTATTGTTGGGGTTAATTTAATTTATGCGGCTTTTAATCACACGGATAATCCCGAACAGTTCATCTTGTCGCTGATAGACAATCTTGATACCTCTCGAATCGAGATGGATATGATAGATTTTCAGGGAGATGATTTAAAACATATCGACAACCGTTTGATGAGTTTAAAGTTAGTGGCAAATCATCTTACCAATGCCGCCCTATTTTCACCCGAAGGCAAGGTTTTGCATATAGCTGATGTCTTATTTAAAAAACCCCTAGTTCTTTTACGCGGAAGCTTTTCGCCAGTAACTAATATCCATGTGGATATGATTGGTTCTGCCCTAAAGCAAATCAAGAGCGCCACCAAAGAAACACCTGTAGTATTTTTAGAACTTACTATTCATGACTTAATTCAGGATGGAGAGTTTAAAAATGCCAACTTCTTAGAAAGAGTAGATGTACTACAAACCCTAGGGCATCCAGTTTTAATCAGTAATTTCTTTTTATTTTTTGAACTTAAAAAATATCTAGAGAAATTTACCACAGAGACTATATCAATGATAATGGGCGCCAATCTTTTATCTAAGCTTTTTGAAGAAGAATTTTATAAAAATGTAAACGGTGGTCTATTAGCTGGAATCGGACAGCTGACAGAGGGTAATTCTAAAATACTAATATACCCGTTTAAAAAATCTGACACTGCCATGCTTACTTTGAGTAATTATAAGCCAGCGCAAAGTTCTTCTCAAATATTTGAACATCTAAAACAAAAAGATGTATTTACTGAACTAGACTGTCTTGAAGTGTGTAAAGAAATCCACTCTGAGAATATTTTAACTATGATAAAAAATAAAGACGCCTCTTGGGAAAATTTTGTTCCAAAGAAAGTAGCGTCTTTGATTAAAGATCGAAAATTGTTTGGCTATAAATAATTACTTTTTAAATAGTAGTTTTATTGTATTTGAATACGGTTTTGCAAAAAACGATAGATACACCATCAATATTACAATCACGATTGCTATTGGCAGACCACTTGGTTGCAAAAAGGCATGAACCATAAAAATGTTTAGAGCGATAGGCGCAAGTACTACTAAAGCCAATGGCACAAACCTGCCTGATAATAATAAGGCACCACAAACTATCTCGGTGATTTTTAATAATGGAAAGAAATAAACACTCGCTATCAATCCCCCCATAAATACCATCAAACTCTCTGGCATATCCGGTGGAGGTGGTATTAGATTAAATAACCCTGCAATTCCGAAGATAAAAAATACTAGACCCAGTAAAATTCGTGCGATTAACGGAAGTTTTGCTTTCATGATGTTTTCTCCTATGTAAATAGGATGATAGACTTTAAATCTTGTGACAAGGTTTTAGCTGCTTACACATTGGTGTCAGCGAAGCTTCGCGTTAAATCTCCCACCATATCCGCCAACCGAATTAGATGTCCGTTAATACCGACCTTAAAAATCCGTAGGCCCAAATACTCGCATCTAATTTTTGGCACAAACTTGCAATAGAGAGCTTGCTGCAAGAAAAAACCCCGCCTGAAAGGAGGGGTAAAATGATCTATAAAGACTATAGATTGTTTCGGATTGTTATTAGGATACTTGAGTTAATAATTAAGATTTTGAAAATTATTTTAATACTTAAACTTTTGGGCTTATAGATAATTCGCTGCCATGCTCTTTTAATCTGGATGGGGTTTTCTCTTGTGGCACTATACTTTTTTAACAAATTCAGATTTTAGATTGATCGATCCAATTCCATCAATTTTGCACGCAATATCATGCCCATCACCGGCGTCCATTATTCGGATATTTTTTACTTTAGTACCCACTTTTACTGCCGAAGTAGAGCCTTTGATTCTTAATTCTTTAATCACTGTTACGGTATCACCCGTTACTAATAGGTTCCCAAA
>JBBKWS010000174.1:0-35403 GCA_037969075.1 Bdellovibrionales bacterium
TCTTTTTATTTGCGTTCTCTTATTTACTACAAATCTATTGGTTCAACACAGGTAATACTTTAGCAAGCCTACTCCCACTGCTTACGCTGCCATTGGCGATTCATATTTTTATGTTTCTATTAAAAAACAGCCCATCAAACAAATTTAATTCTTATCTCGCAAAGGCATCATTACTTTATATATTATTTGGTGCCTTCTTTATTATAGGTATTTTATGGCCCATCCTATAGAATATTCGACTTATACTTTAAAAGCAAAGCGGCCATTAAATCGATTTGGAAATCAGGAAGTAACAGGCACTCTATTAAAAGTTCACTTTGATAAAATTGGCTACGGATATTCGTCTCTGCAAACTTGGACGGAGCTCGGTGACGCTAGTTTAGAAGTTGAACTTGCAGCGTTAAAAAATAAGACCCCACTACTCCTTGGCGCAAAGGCTCTGCAATTTGCAAAAACAGATGCTACTGCTAGAGCAAAAAATGAATGTTTGTACAATCATTTAGATATTCAAAATCACTACTCTTTAGGTACAGTTGATAAAATAGAAATTCCCTCGGCATTCCAATGTATTAAAATAAAACTCGATGAAAACTTTAAAAACACTCTTAAAAAAAATGAATGGCTTAAAAACTACAAACTGCGAATAGATTTTAACCTTGCTTTAGTTAAAAGCACAGAAGAAAGTCTACTCGCAAGCCTAAAACTATTTAATATAGATTACATCGAAGACCTTGGATTTTCTACTAACTCGGTCCTGCAATTTTTAGATCAACATAAGACTAAAGACTGCAATGCTGTGATTAAACCTGCAAAAGAAAGTGCATCTGAAAATTACTCACGCGTCGTCTTTACTTCTTACATGGATCACCCTGTAAACCAAGTGCATGCAGCTATCATTGCTAATAACTTTTATAAAAAATATCCTAATAAAAAAGAGGTCTGTGGTCTAAGGTCAGACCTTGCCTTTTTTGACAATCCGTACTTTGATTACTTTTGTGCTGATACAACCGCCATTCAGCTACAAGCAGACGGAAACGGCATTGGATTTACCTCATTATTGGAGCAAGAATCATGGAAAACATTAATTGGTTAGACGATAAAAACCATTTAATTTTAAATAATAAGTTATCAGATGAACAAGTCAGCCAATGGACAGAGGCTTATGAATTTGCCATAAAAAATAAAAAAACAACGGCAAGTATTTTTTTACTAACTTCTGGCACCAGCGGTAGTCAAAAACTAGTATGCCTTAGCAAGAATGCCATTTTGGCAAATGCAAAGGCTGTTAATACACATTTAGGCGTAAACACAGGCGATCGTTGGCTTAACACACTTCCATCACACCACATCGGCGGCTTAAGTATTTACGCAAGAGCTTTTTTATCAGAATCAAAAGTGGATGTATTAGAATTTTGGGATCCAACCATCTATTATCAATCACTGAAAACCTCCTTTATCTGTTTTTCATCATTAGTCCCTACGCAAGTGTATGATCTTTTAGAACTAGAAGAAATGAGCCCTAAAAATATGCGGACAATTATTGTTGGTGGATCACGTCTGGCTCCTAACCTATATGAAAAGGCGAAAAAATTTGAATATCCGATTGTCAATGCTTTTGGCGCAACTGAATTGGCTTCACAAATCGCCACCTCCAGTATTGATGATCCACGCTTAAAAATATTGTCACATGTCGAGGCTAAAACAACTGCTGATGATATTTTATTGTTAAAAAGCCCTGCGTTGTTTTCTTACTACGTAAAAACCAATGGCAACCAGTATCAAATCGATCTTCCAAAAATTGATGGCGGTTTTTTTGTTACTGAAGACCACGTAGAAATTAAAGATGGTTACTTGATTCCAAAAGGTCGAAGCAGCGAATACGTAAAAATTTTAGGAGAAGCTGTATCCTTAGTTAAAGTAGAAAAAGACCTCGAAAAAAACACTAGCTTTAATTTTTGCATTATAGCTACACCACATGAAAGAAATGGATATTCTCTAGGCTTAGCCTGCGAATCAAAAGATAAAAAGACCGCCACAGCAGCTGTTGCCAATTGGAATAACACCTGTATTGGCTATGAAAGAATCGCGACTATATATACCACCGAAAAGCTTCCTCGAAATGACTTAGGTAAAATTTCTAAAAAAATACTTAATCATGATATTGAGAAAAATAAGCTCTCCAGTCTTCAGGTATTGGAAGCGGACTAAGGGATTTTTTACTCATAAATACATGAGTGGTGATCGTAGTAAAATAGCAGACATCATTTTTTATTAATTTAAATATTACTTCAAATGAAGTCTTGCCGATCTTACTGACCACAAGACTTCCCGTATAAAGACTGCCAGCTAATACTGGCTTTTTAAACTCCACAGAGAAGTGCTTAATAGGTATACCCATATCGCTATTAGAAAATACAGAATCCCAAGTCTTCCCTGAGCCTAATAGCCAGGCCTCATAGACTTGGTGGTACACCTCTGTAGATTTGCCAAAAAATAGGATTCCTGCGCTATCCAAAAAATGAAAAGGGATATAAAGCTCTTGATCAAATTTCATGGCATAACTTACTTAAAAATAAGACCCGAATCAAAGGCTTTTTCTACGCACAACTTGACTTCAAACCGCTTCATTGTCATTTATATAGGACAAAATGTTTAAACCTAGCTTTTATGATAAAAACGACTTTCCAAATCATTTGCCGAAGCTAAAAGCTTTGTACGGGGATCTATTTGCCGATGGCAAAGGCTTTAGAGCAAAGCTAGTTAAAATGCTCACACCTCACTTAAAGATTAAAGCAGATACAGTGGACAGCTTATGTAAAGCCATTGAGTACATTCATAACTCGTCCCTATTACATGATGACCTGATTGACCAATCCCCTCTTAGGCGCGGAAAACAAGCCGCTTGGTTGAAGTATAGTCCTGATTACGCTGTCCTTGCAGGAGATTATCTGTTAGCAAAAGTTATTCAAATTTTAAGCCGTGACACAAACTTGCAACTAGTAGGCTACACTTCACAAACCATCATGGATTTATTAGAAGGCGAATGGCTACAAGACACGATCAAAAAAAATCCTCAGATTAACTTTGAAGAAATTGATAGAATTCATGAGTTAAAAACAGCTTCTTTAAAAAAGTGGTGCTTACGTGCCCCATTTTTTGCCATTGAAAATTTTGACCCTCAATTACATTCTAAATTGGATGAACTTGGCAGATTGATGGGACTTTTATTTCAAAGAGCCGATGATCTCTTAGATTACGACATTCGAAACACTGAAGGAAAGGCGATTCTTGGTGATCACAGCGCTGGTTACATGAATTCTTTTGCCATTTATTTACTTAAAGATGCAAGTCCAAAAAAGCGTGAAGAGTTTTTGCAAAAAAATAGTCTTGCTGAAATTGTATCATTTATTGGAAAGCCCGAATTTGCAGCCGCCATTGAAAGCTTTGACATTTTAAATAATGCTCTTATCGAAAAATACCATGTAACATTGGCAGAGATTAAAACCATACTACCGAAAGATCAAATTAAAATTTGCGATGAACTAACTCCTATTGCTAAACTTCTGTACTGGCGTTAAAAATGACCAAACCACCAATAATTTCATATGCCATAGATTTTGGTACTTCTAACACATTGATCACTGCGGTTAGCAGCACAGGTGTAAGTGAACCTTTACCTATCGAGAAAAACAACAAAGCTATTATTAAATCATTACTATTTTTTAATTCGGATGTGGAAGTAAGTTTTGGTGAGGACGCAATTAAAGAATATACAGAAAATAATTTTGACGGAAGATTTATAAGATCTATTAAAAAGTTTTTACCCGACGAAAATTTTTTAGGAACTAATATTAATAATCGAAATTTTTCTATTGAATCTTTGATTGGTTCTTTTTTACGGGACGTTAAAATCAGGGCTGACAAATACACGGGACAACAAGTGGATACGGTTGTAATGGGAAGACCTGCCAGGTTTTCAATGGATCCCAAAAAAGATAAATTAGCTGAGGATAGGCTTTACCGAGCGGCTAAGATTGCTGGCTTTAAAGAAATTAGTTTTTTAGCAGAACCACTTGCCGCTGCCTATGACTTTCCTAAAGATACAAAGGCCGAAAAAGTTTTTGTTATAGATTTAGGCGCGGGAACTTCTGATTTTTCGGCAGTTAAATTACAACTAAAAAATAACTCTTATGACGTTTTGGCGATCAATGCCGTTAGTGTTGCCGGTGATGCCTATGACGGCGCACTGATGGACCACTCGATCTCTCCGCACTTTGGAACAAAAGTTCATTACAGGCTCCCCTTAACTGAGAACACTCTAAAAATGCCAGAAGACATTAGGTACCGCCTGCGCTCACCTGCTGATATCTCTTTTTTAACCAGAAGTGATATTAAGTACTTTTTAGAAGACATCTATAAAAGTAACCTAAGTGAGAGTGATAAAAAACGAATCGAAGCCTTGCAAATTTTATTAGAAGATAATCTTGCCTATGATATCTATTCAAGAATCGAAGCCAGTAAAATTGCTGTTTGTGAAGATGGCGCATCTAGGTTTAAGTATGAGTACCCCGGCATTAGCATAACAGAAGACATCACGCTGCCCTCCCTAGAGACGTCTACTACTGACGTGAATCAAAAAATCATTACTGCAATGAATGAATGCCTATCGATGGCAGTTATGCAGCCCGCAGAATTCGATCTTATCGTTTTAACAGGCGGAAGTTGCCGTATCCCGTTTTTAAGCAAACACTTTGAGTCTACTTTTGGTAAAGAAAAACTGCATTACTCTTCTAGTTTCACTAGCGTTGTTTCGGGGCTAGGGATTGAAGCGAAAAAAAGGTATTCTTAATAAACTGGCCTACTTTTGTGTTGTTTTCAGATATTGCTAATCATCAAATTCTGTCCGGATCCCTCATTTTCTTAATTTTGTTCTATTAAATACGCATTGTGATAATAAACATATAAATCTAAATGCCTTTGCAGTTCTTCAACTAACTTTGTCGTACACCAAGTCCTTCTAAACAATCTATTTACATTTGCTCTAAACATTGCACAAGTATGGTTTAATGAAAACAGTGGGTCTCTTCCACCAGCCTTTAATTCCCCCTGTCCCGTAACACACCCCCTTCTTCCCTTAAACTGTTTGTATTCGACTTTTTTAAAGTATTTTCTTACTAAAACTGGGTACATAGGACTCTCATCACTTTCTATTTTTGTAAGACCAGGGTATTTCTCTTTTATCTCAACGAACACCTCATTCATTATAGCCATTCTTCCATCATGTCGCTTGCCGTACTTTTTTAATGATTTTTTCACCAGCAAGCCTTTAGAGGGCATTGAGCTCGCGCGAGCCGCTAAAATCTTTCTAGTCTTTTTATCCACTACTATCATAACAGCCACTGGCTTTAATTTTGTATGCTCCAGAGTTTCCATATGATCAAACTGGATTTCATCCACACCTTTGAAGTATTGCCCGTTTAGTCTAATCTTTTCTGCTAAAAACTTAAACTTTCTAACAATTGTAATTCTGTGAACCCTTAGTAACTTTGCAGCCCTTCTTTGTGATACTCCTGAACAGAGTAATTCAAACACTCTTTGATTGATCCTTCGTTTATTTTGTCCGTAAAGTTCTGATGTTGTAGCAGAGGAGAAGCTTTTCTTACATTTTAAGCACAGATACCTTTGAATATATTTACTATCAGATTTTCTTTTAAAAAATCCGGATTTTATACATTGTCCGGAAGAAGATTGATCTGTAGTGCAAGAATAAGGGCATTTCGTCATATGACTGAAATCAATTACAAAATCTGAGCCAATATTAATAGGTTATCTATTTAAGATATTTTGATACCAACATTAAAGTAGGGCAGTTTATATTCTTAAAGGAGCTCAGGTTTTAGAGCTAGAAAGTACATAGACCCATGCACTTTAAGTTGGGTTGCCACAAAGGCAGCATAATCATCTTCACCAAAATATAGATCCGCCCTGGCGGCACCACGAATTGCACCACCCGTATCGTGATCCACATAAAATCTAGAAAATTCTACCAATTGGCTAGAGTTAATTTTTTTAGGGCGCTTAGCTTTTACAAAAGTAATTAACCCCTTAGATTTATAAATTCTATAGTCAGTTGCGATGGACCTGTTATCTGTTAACGATACAGCGTCGTTACCATGAGGTGGCTCTTCGGCAAACTTAAAATATACATAGCTTGGTGTGTAGTCATAGATTTCACGAAGTTTGTTCGGGTTTGAATCTAAGTAATTACGCTGTGACTGGTTACTTAAATTAGTAATATACCCCTGATCACGCATGTAGATCGAAATGAATCTAAATGGCTGCTGATTGGTGCCATCATAGTTTAAATATTTTGAATGCTGACGTCCTTGTCCATCTTTATATATAACTTTTCCGCCACCTTGAATATGAAGAAGATATTGATCAAACAAATCCTGCATATACATGGCCTCGTAAGGTGTGCCTTTTAGACGACGATCAAGGTTAATTTGATTTCTTGTTAAATTTCTTAAGTTTGATTCAATAGGCTTAATATGAATCCCAACATTATAGTCAGATGTTTCTTTCAGAGAAGTTTCAATCACTGGCGTATGGTAAGCCGTAAAGAATGTATCGGGAGTTTGGCCGTCTTCAACTGGAGAAAATAAATGAAACTTTTGTTTCAGCTGCAGCTCTAGTTGATCAAAGCATTTACTAGCAAGTCTTTCTACTTTTAAGCATGATTTTGTTATTCTTACTTCTTTTAAAAAAGCTTCGAGTGATTTTTTAAAAATAGAATAGTCATAAGTTATATGACCTAGGCGAATCGATGAGCCCTTTGTACTACGAGAAAACTTCACTAGCTGCCTATCAATTGCCAGCTCCATTCCTGCAAGATCTAAATCATCAGTGACCTTAGGCCATTCACCCATTGTTAAAAGGACTGTCGGTGTCCTTACAACATCGTTATTTGCTAATGGTTTAGCTGGGTCTATAGGTCCGTTTGAATTAGCTGACTCAGAACATGAGGCTAAAAAAAGTACTACTGCTAGTAGGCACTTGATACGTTTTAATTCCATCCCAGTATTAGTCTATTATGAGGATGAATTAGGTTTGCAGGCTTTTATCGACCTTATAAAGAAAACTTAGCCCAAGGTCTAGGGCCATCAATTGCAATTGATGCTCACCAAGGTTCTTAGTGCCCACAACAGTAAAATGATTTTTATTATAGAACTCTACATTTTTTTCAGTGTCTGAAGTCAAAATATGAAGACTTGCGCACTTAGACTCCATGGCTTTCTCGCTTAATTCGCGCAAAAGTTTACTCCCTATACCCTTACCAGTTATGCCCGATTTTACATTTATATGGAAATGAACTGGATGCTGCGGATAGTAGTCTTTAAATAGTGCGTAGGATTTAAATGGAATAATCGCCATTGCTTTTAGACTATCAGGACACGCGCAAATGTAACCTAAGACTACCCCACTCTCTACCGCGAGAAAGAACCAATCTGGCCAATTAGAATAGTAGATATCAACCCACTTATTAAAGTAGCTAAGCTGATTCTCTTTATCATAAGTATGGTATTTGGATTGGGCGAGAAATATTTGAAAGATCTGCTCTTTTAAAGCTAAGTATTCCTCTTTTTTGGGGCTATAAATCAACATACCAAATATTATGAATCGAATTTCACCTGCCCGCACGAAGTTTTTAGTCCATAAGCAATATAGGCCGCTAAAAACCACTTGTAAAAATTACCTTCTTCTTCCTGCTCCGCATAAAGTATGTTAAAACACTGGTAAATTAAGGATCGGTCTATGAAAACTTTTGCTTTTATTGCTTTATTACTAAGTTCTGCAAGTCTAGTTGGATTAAATTTTTCCAACGATTTTGACAAGGATCTACAAAAGACTCTTGCCGCCATTAAAAATGCAGATAGCCTCGAGGCACTCAACAACAGTCCCGATAGCCCTAACAATCTTTTTCATAATCTTTCCGAGATAAAGGCCTTAGACCAAACAAGCTTGTGCGAATCCCTAGAGGGTTTAAAAAACAATGACCTAGCTCTTTTAGAGAATTCGCTAAGTGAGCATAAAGAATCTCTGAAACTAGATTGTTTCGAAACAATTACTAAACGAATTAATAGATTTCATGCTGTACAATCTAGGGTATTTTATCAAGCCGTAGAAAAAGACAACGTCTTTTTAAAACAACAAGATAAAAAAACTAAATCTATGGCTTGGTCCCCATTTAATCAGATCAACTCTATCGGCCCAAAACAAACATACTTTTTTAAAGGCACAACGGCTGTAAAAAAAGGCTCTGTAATCTACCAAAAGGATCTTGTCACTGGCAGCAGCGATATTAATACATTACAATTAGCACACGGTGAAATTGTATTAACCTTTGACGATGGACCACACCCTAGTCGCACCCAATTAATCGCAGACACTTTAGATAGACACCAAGTTAAAGCTATATTTTTTGCGGTTGGCAAAAATGCCAGAGCAATGCCTGCAGTGATTAAAAATGTTCTTAGTAGAGACAACGTGTATGGCTCCCACTCTGATACCCATCAACAGCTAACTAAAATCTCTCAAGCAGCAGCTCAAACAGAAATTAGACAAGGGCATCTAAGTGTAGTTGCAGCTGCAAATAGCGAAGACAGTGGTTTTTTTCGTTTTCCATATGGCGCTAGAAATACCGATTTAGCCGCATTTGTAAAAAACAATACTCTATCATCATTTTACTGGAACATGGATTCATTAGACTGGAAATATTCTGATAATATAGTTCTATACAACCAAATTGTTAAAGAAATTAACCGCCAACAACGCGGAGTTATTTTATTCCACGATATACACCAACAAACAGTAACAGTATTAGATCAGGTATTAGAAAAACTTTATGAGGCTGGCTACAGTATACGATTAGCTGTTCCTAGCGAATGGATAGAGGCAAGATGAAACAATTTAATTTTATTGTTACTAAAAATGATGTTGGGCAACGTATAGACCAATATGTGCTAACTCGTATGAATGAAGATAAGCATTTTCAGATCTCAAGAAAATTAGTGCAAAAAATAATCGAAGATGGTGATATTTTCTTAAATCGTCACCGCGCTAAGATCTGTACAATTTCTTTAGCCTTAAACGATCAAATTTCTATCAAAGTAAAACCACATCAATTAAAGCAAAAAGACTTGCAAGTAGACCTAGTCTTAGAAGAGATGAAGCATGTGCTATATGAAGATGCTTCTATCATTGTTTTAAACAAGCCTGCAGGTATTCCAACTCAAGGAACGCTAGACCCTACAAGAGACCATTTGTATGCAGCCGTGCAAAGATTTATAAAAGCTAGAAGTCCTTTACGAGAAATTTATGTGGGCTTACATCACCGTTTAGACCGTGACACTTCTGGGGTAGTTTTGATGACCAAGAAGAGATCTGTTAATAAAGACGTCGGCGATATCTTTAAAAACCATGAAGCCCTAAAAGAATATATGGCGATTTGCCATAAAAATCCAACTTGGACAAAGACTAGGTGGACTACAAAAAATTATGTAAATAGATCGCAAGTTCAAAAAATGAAAATGGAAATCGTAAACTCTGGTGGCGATTTAGCCATCACAAGTTTTAAAATTGTTAGAGATTATGGGGACTATGTATTGATTGAGGCAAAGCCAAAAACTGGCAGAATGCATCAAATACGATTGCACTTATCTGCAGCTGGCATGCCTATTATTGGCGATAGCTTATATACACCAAAAGAAAAGGACATGGCGCTCAGCTTTAGAACTCCTCGTTGCCTACTGCATGCATTTAGATTAACCTTTCCGCATCCGGTAAGTAAAAAACTATTAAGCGTTGAAGCCGCTGTACCTAGTGACTTTGAAAGAGTGTTAAATGCTACAAGTAATTACACTGAACTCCCCGAAGAATAAGAATGCTTTATCAACGACCATATTACAAAGCATACAAGATCAACTCTTAGCAGCAGCTAACGATCCAAAAGTAAAAGCTGTGTTGATCGAATCACACAGCGCAGATTATTTTTGTTCAGGCGGAGATGTAAAACAGCTTTATACAAACATTCAAGACAACGACTTTGCTAAATGCGACCAGTTTTTTTCAACCGAATATTCTACTGATTACTTAGTGCATATCTTCAAAAAACCTATAATTACTTGGTCAGACGGCATTACCTTTGGCGGAGGATTAGGTCTAATCCAAGGCGCAACTCACAAAATTTTCTCTCCTACGGCGGTGGCAGCAATGCCCGAAGTGCTTATTGGCTTATTTCCTGATGTTGGGGCCTCTTATTTTTTACAAAAATTACCCCAGGTCTGGAAAACAGCTGTGACTGAAAATGCTAAACGACTAAATGCTAATGAATCCTTAGTACTAGGTCTTTGTGATTATGTAGTTGATAAAGACAAAAAGCATATCATTAACAAACTAAAAGATATTACCTGGAGAAAAAGCCACTTAGAAAATCATAAACTCATTGAAGGTGTATTAACGCCTTACGCTCTTGCTTCTCAAAAGATCGAGTATTCCGAGCAGTCCTATGAAACTGAAAATCGAGCTTATGCCTGTCCCACCTCTTTACAATTTGTTAGAAAGCAAATGGCAAATGGTATATCTAAAAAAAGTAGAGCTTGTTTTGAAATGGAGTGGCAATATGCCCATCACTTCTGCCGTAACCAGAATTTTAAAGAAGGAGTTCGAGCACTACTAGTAGATAAAGACAAAAAACCTAATTGGGTGCCCGAAGATATTGCCCTGCACTTTGAAGCAGTCACTGAAACTTCTTTTATAGACTTTAAGAAAACTTTAGATACTCTGGATGCTATATGAATATTTTATTTAGTATTACACAACTTAAATACCTTATCGAAGTAGATCGACTTAAAAGCTTTGGTTTGGCAGCTAAGGCTTGCAATGTTTCGCAGCCTACTCTTAGTATGCAAATACAAAAATTAGAGTCTGATTACGAGATACAAATATTTAAAAGAAACAATAGACGAGTGGAAACCACACAAAAGGGTAAAGAGATTATTTTACTCGCTAAGGACATCGTTGCGCAGGCCGAATTTACAGACTCAAAGTTACGAAACGAACCCCTTTCTATTGATGGTGAGTTTCGAATAGGAATCATTCCAACAGTAAGTCCTTTCTTGCTCCCGTATTTTCTAGAAAAATTTCATGTAAAATATCCAAAAACAAAATTGATTATCCAAGAGATACAAACCTCTCTAATGATAGATGCCCTTTTGCAAGAAAAACTTGATATTGGAATCTTGGCGACCCCGTTAAATGTAAAAAACATTATCGAGCATCCTCTTTTTTACGAAAAATTCATGGTTTATTTGCAGCCCAATTCTGACTTATTAAAAAAAGAAAGTTTAGACCGCAAAGATTTAAATGATTCTGATATTTTATTATTAGAAGATGGTCACTGCTTTAAAGAACAGGCCCTTGATATTTGTAATCGTACAACAGCACAACAAGCCTACCCTATACGGGTTGGTAGTATACAAACGCTGACCCACCTTGTAGATACAAACTTAGGTTTTACCTTTATCCCCGAACTATCTGTGCAATACCTTAGTCCACAACAAAAAAAGCAGGCTAGATCAATAAAACAAAGTCCGTATAGAGAGATCTCTTTAATCTCTGCCAAATCATTTAGACGTGATTTGCTCATGCAAATTATAAGCAGTGAAATTATCTCATCGCTTCCAAAACACATAGAGACCAAAAAGCCGAAACATGTTTTACCGCTGCATATTTGAAGTAGCCAATTATCAAAAACATCTATATCCTTGATAAAAAGGAGATTTATATGAAACAACTATTAGCTTGCCTTGTCGTTACTCTTGGAATGGGTTTTTCTTTTAACTCAGCTCTTGCATGCGATTGCAAAACAGGTAAAAAATGTGAGTGCTCAGAAGGCACATGTAAATGTGGCAAAAAGAAAGGTGAAAAGCATGACTGCGGAAAAGACAGCAAGTCTTGTGATCACCATAATGAAGAGAAAAAATCTTAATTTTTAAAGGTTAAAAGGTATGAAGTTCTTATTTGTTATGGACTCGATTTCTACTGTAAAACCCTACAAGGATACTTCATACTTTTTAATGCTCGCTGCCGCCACCAACGGCCACGATGTATATCAGGCTGAAACTAAAGACTTATATTTTTTAACTGAGGCCAAGGTCACCGCGACAAAGTATTCTATCAAAGAATATACTGATGGCGATACTTACAAAAATGTTTTTTTAGATCCAATCAAAAAAGATCTTTCTTTAAATGATCTTGATGTCATTTGGGTCCGTAAAGATCCACCGTTTGATGACTCTTATTTATATATGACTCGGTTATTATCATTAGCCACTAAGCCTATAATTATTAACTCCCCCACAGGGCTGCAAGCCTGGAACGAGAAACTCGCTGCCCTTGAATACACAAAATGGATCCCGTGGACTCTAGTCGCCAGCGATCTAGACACTATCTATTCAGCAATAAATAGTAAGGGCGGACGCTTTGTCTTAAAGCCCTTAGATGGCTTTGGAGGCAAAGGAATCGAGTTTATTGAGGCAAATACTGATAAAACCTTACCTCTGCTGACTACATACTTAAATGGCCAAGGAACAAAGGCCATTATTATTCAAGAATATCTAAAAGACGCGGTTAAGGGAGATAAGCGAATCCTTTTATGGCGCGGAAAACCTATTGGTGCTGTCTTGCGATTACATGCCGAGGGAAGTGAATTAAATAATATCGATGCTGGCGCTAAAGCTCTAGCTACTACGATCACTGCCAATGAATATAAACTTTGCGAAGCTCTTGCCCCAAGATTAAACCAATTAGGCTTATTATTTGTGGGAATCGACATCATCGGCGAAAAGCTAACAGAGATTAACATCACAAGCCCCACTACCCTGCAAGAAATGACAAGACTTGCAAACACTCCGCTACACATTCAGATCATCAAAGATCTTGAATCTATGGTTCACTAAAAGAGCCCATTTACGGCCTTCCGATATATTATCAACACTATACAATTTTTAGTAATATCAACACATTACAGACTCTGACGAAATCAGCTGACCAATGAGTAGACCATTACTAGCTTTAAAAGCTCGCTGCAGCAGGCACACCTATTGCTATATATAGTAAAAAATAATGTATTTTTTACGGCAAATATTGGTCGTAAACGCCCTTATTAAATATGAGGCCTTGTTTTTAAGTTAGAAACACTTGAGATCTGAATATTTAGGATATTGATACAATTTTAGTTATAAGACCATAAACCTTTTGGAGGAACTAATGTTTAAGAAAATACTTTTAGTGGCTATGGCCACTCTACTAACAACTTCACTAATAGCTTGTAAAAGTGATAGCGAAGACAAGGCAGAGGATGCAACCACTCATATTAATTCCCTTAACGATATCAACCAGCAACTAGCCAATAAAGGTGTCGTTGTAATTACAAGCGTTAGATTTACTAGCCGCCTAAGTAGATCAGTAAGCTATACCAATGCGGAGTTAGCCGAAATTGTAAGTCTATTAAATAGTTTCGTTAGTCATGGTAATGTTCTTTTAGGTATGAACTTGGCAGATGATCCTGAGATCATTTGGGGTGATGAGTATAAGCTACAAAATGCCATAGATAATGCTAACAACCTCTTGGATCAAGCTAGCCGTTATGAAACGTATGAAATCAAAATGGCTCAAGCGCAACAACGTGCAGAACAACAACGTATTGCTGATGCAGCAAGACGAGCAAGAGAAGCTCTAGAAAGATTGCAACAAGAAAAAAATAATAACGCTTACGATGCTCTTGTTAATAACATTAATGTAGACGTAGAAGATTTAAGATCTGAAAAGATTTTATTGAAAAATACTTCTGCGCTACAAAAAACTGCCGATCTTATTAATAGAGAACAGATTAAGAATATGAATCTTAAGAAGCTTGAAAAAGCATCTGCGCTTTTAACAGCAGTAGTAACAAATGCCGACGAAGCATTGACGATGATAAAAAATATTTCTGTAAGAGCTACTTACTCAGAGCAAGCTAAGTTAATAGGGATAAGAGATAATGCTAAAACATACTTGCCAATCGTGCGAGCTCGCATCGAAGGATTAACAAAAGTAAGTCCAAAAGCGGAAGCTACTGGCGGTAATAACCTAGGTACGGTTTATACTAAAGACGCTGTTGGCGAATAATCGCAAACTACATTTTAAGTATCAAAAGGCCCTTCGGGGCCTTTTTTTTGATCGTGGTCGCCCTATGGCACCACCTATATTAGCTCTCAGGTAAAAAACCAAAAAAAAAGGTCTAGTTTTCTCTCAACATGCAAGCCAAACCTTAGACTAGGTCCAGGCGCTTGCTAGAATTTTAATACAACTAACATTTGTTCATTTTTACCAGGGAGGGGAAATGAGAAGTGCCGCAACTATAATATTCATTTTATTTCTAAGTTTTTCGCTACAAGCAAAGACTACTGACTTAACTAAGGTTCCGCTTATGACTATGCCAAGTATTAATTTGAAGTCATTACAAGCAGAAGATGAAATGGATAAAGTAAACGGAATTGCACCAAGGTTTGCATTTACTCATGAAGTTAATTTAAACCCGAACAATTCTGGTGTTTGGACTACGGATGGCAACCTATCTATCTGGCAACTCAGAATCGAATCAAAAAAAGCTGAATCTATAAATCTTGGCTTTACGCAATTTGCATTACCAGCAAGCGCAAGTTTATATGTGTATTCAATGGATAAAGAAAGCATAAGAGGCCCGTTTAACGCCCAAGATAATAACAATGCGAAACAACTATGGACTCCTGTTGTTTTTGGGGAGCAAATTGTTATTGAATTGCGTGTAGCAACAAATGAAAAAAATGCGGTTGAACTAGTTTTAACTGCCGTAAATCACGATTACCTTGGTTTTGGTAAAGCAAAATCCTCTACTGAAAAATCGGGTTCTTGTAACGTAGATGTCGTTTGTGGGGAAGGCGCTAGTTACAATGAGCAAATCAGATCCGTAGCAACTATATCATTTACTGGCAGTAGATTTTGCACCGGAGCCATGATCAATAATACTGCCAACGACGGAAAGCCGTATTTTTTAACAGCTAATCATTGTGGTGTTAGATCAAACAATGCCGCTACACTTGTAGCCTATTGGAATTTTGAAAACTCAACTTGCAGAAGTCCAAACTCTGGTGCCAGCGGTGGTAGAGGCGACGGAAGACTAGACCAATTCACAACTGGCGCAACATTTAGAGCAGGCATTAGCGCATCGGATTTTACATTAGTAGAATTCAACCGTGCACCAGATGTATCTTACAATGTATATTACGCTGGTTGGGACCACAGAAAGCTTGCGCCAACAAGCTCAATAGCAATTCATCACCCAAATGTTGATGAAAAGCGTATTAGTTTTGATAGTGATGATGGATCAATCTCTACATACCTAGATAGAGGAACATCTGGCGTAGATACACATATCAAAATCACTGACTGGGATATTGGTACAACTGAGCCAGGATCTTCAGGATCTCCTCTGTTCAACCAAGATAAACGAATCATTGGTCAACTACATGGCGGCTACGCAGCCTGTGGTAATAACGATGCTGACTGGTATGGGTTCTTAGCCTATTCTTGGAACAATGGATCACCATCTAATAGCTTAAAAACATGGTTAGATGCAGCAAGTACTGGCGCTGAATTCATTGATGGATTCGAAGTACGTTAATTTTTATATTTAGATTTTTTAAAAGCCACGTCTAATTAGCGTGGCTTTTTTTATAGCCAACTACGAAGTGATAACTTCTTCAAAACCTTTAATAAACAGACGATGAATCTTTTTATCTTTATAAGGATCAAGATTAATCATACTCATCTCTTCATCAGAATAACCAGAGTAAACATCTTGCACTAGAATCGTTTGTTCTTGCACCTCAAACACAAAACGCCATGTTTTATAAGAATAGATAAAGGTATTTTGATCGATCTCTTTCACCCGCTTGCGTTTAGACTGAAACGGGTTAAGCCCGAGCTGATCATGTAAAACCACTTTTAAATTGGCAGAAACTCTTTCGCTGAGCCAAGAAATCTTTACTTCTGCCTCTGGAAGAATAATCACTTCAAACGTATTGTCCTCTTTCATCCAGCCAGGAAACACATCTTGAAACGCATCCGAAAAGGATAGATAGGGTTTAATATCTAAGATTGGACTACCATCAAGAAGGTCGTGATTTTTAACCCAAAGGCTTGATCCTTCAATCTTATAAAAATCTACACAACTTAAGCCAATAGGATTAGGACGATAAGGTGCACGTGTGGCTAAAACTCCAACTTTTTTGTGCGAACCTCTTGGCGGCTGCACCTTAGGGCGCCAGTTTTTATTTCTATGAAAGACATAAATTAGCCATAGCTTGGTGCAAGTCTCGATGTCATCAAGTGCCTGCTCGATAGGAAATAAATCTTTAAACTCAATGCGCCCAATGTTCCCTTGGCTACTAACAGCTTGTCTTGGAAGATCGTGCGGACTTTTTTCATCGCAATGAAAAAAACCAATGGGCTTTAAATTGAAACTTTCCATACTACTGCCTTAGTCCTATAACAAACTGATTCATACAAATACCAGCGCAAATGGATACATTCAAAGATTTTTTTGCGCCAAGTAGTGGTATATGCACCCACTGATCGATATATAAAAAGGCTTCTTTTGCTATTCCAAATCTTTCATTGCCAAAAACTAAGACAGATTTTTCTGGAAACCTGATGCTTTCTAAAGCTTTTCCTTCTTTGTGGGTTTCGATCCCAAAAATTTCATAGCCTGACTCAGAGTATTTTTTTAAAACTTTTTCTATAGATATTTCAGATGTAATGTCTAAATTTTCCTCTACTCCCATAGAAGATTTTTTAGTCTTAGGATTATCTAGCCCCTGGGTATAACCAGTTAAGACAACCTTGTTAAAGCCAAAGGCTTCAGCAGATCTAAAAATAGAACCTATGTTAAAAGCAGAGCGTAAATTATGAAGTACAATAACACCTTGGTGCTTAACACCCGAGACTGCGTCAGTTGCTGTTATCTGCAAAAAATCTTCATCCTTAACAGAGGTCATGAATTTATTTTCAAAAAAAACAAGGAGTGGGTAAAATGATTCAAAAGAGAAGTTTGATGCTAACTCTTCTACAAGCCCACGAAATCTTTGATAGACGACTGGCTCTGTTTTTTTAATCTGTAAAAAGCCATCTAAAAATGCTAAAAAAGAAGTCTCTCCTTCTTTCTCAACTCTTTTGGCTAACTCATAGAGTTTTTCTAGATTCATTATTTTATCTTAAACCCATCTTTAGCGCCCTCATCTACCGTCAGTAAAAATGGGCCGTTTGAATCATCACTGGCTGCTAACAACATCCCCTCAGATAAACCAAATTTCATTTTTCTGGGCTGTAAATTGTTAACTAGCACAACATGCTTTCCGATTAAAGTATCAGGGTTATATTTAGATTTAATACCAGCAAACACCGTTTTTTCGACATTGCCTACGCTAACAGTGATTTTAAGTAATTTATCAGCCTCGGGTATTAACTCTGCCTTTATAATCTTGGCTACCTTTAGATCAATCTTGGTAAAATCATCAATACTTATATATTCAGAATTATTTGATTCCGTAGGTTTTACTCCTGTTGTATCTTTGCTATCTTCAACCATTTGCTTCACCTTTTCATCCTCAATTCTTGTTGCAATATGAGTGTATTCATTGATTTTTACATTTTCTAATTTGTCTGCCAGCGTTTCCCAAAGCAGCGGCTTACAATTAAGCGCCGCCTCAACCTGAAGTGCATACTCTGGCATGATAGGCTTTAAATACGTCGCTAAAATTTTAAAGTAATTAATTGTATTCGTAAGAACAACTTTAGCAGCGGCCGCATCTGCTTTTAAAAGTTTCCAAGGTTCCTTTTCATCAAAATAACGATTTCCCTCTTCTGCAAGGCCTCTGATCTCTACTATCACTTTAGAATATTCTCTGGCTTCAAATAGATTAGCTATCACATCTGCTTTTGCTAAAGCTTTATCTAGTAAGCATTGCCCCTCTTTGTCTACCGAACTTAACGTGCTGTCCATTTTTTTAGTAAGCATCTGCGCACCACGAGAGATTAAGTTTGTAATCTTTCCGATTAAATCAGAATTTACTCTGGCCACGAAGTCTTCTAGATTTAAATCTATATCCTCAGCTGCCCCGGATAATTTACATGCATAGTAATAACGTAGATAGGTTGGGTTTAAATGATTCAAATACGTTCTAGCATTAATGAACGTGCCTTTTGACTTACTCATCTTCTCACCGTTAATGGTAAGCATACCGTGCACACAAATTTTATTAGGTGATCTCATGTCAGCAGCTTTTAGCATTGCTGGCCAAAACAGAGAGTGAAAGTAAATGATGTCTTTACCAATAAAATGGTAAATCTCATAGGCATCATCTTTCCAGATTTCTTCATAAGATCTGCCCTGCTTTTTTAACCACTCCCAGCTAGAAGCGATATAACCAATCGGTGCATCCACCCAAACATAAAAGTATTTATCGGTGTAGCCTGGTATTTGAAATCCAAAGTAAGGCGCATCTCTTGAAATGTCCCAGTCCCTTAAATCTTCATTGAACCACTCCATTAGTTTTTTACTAATATCTTTTTCATTGTGAGCTGGCACCCAGTCTTTTAAATAGTCTTTGAACTCATTTAATTTAAAAACTAAATGCTCGCTGGATTTTAACACTGGCTTATTTTTACAAATCGTACAAAAAGGATCTTTTAAATCATTTGGCCCATACGTAGAGGCACAGACATCGCAAGTATCCCCGTATTGATCTTTAGCTCCACACTTAGGGCAGGTTCCTTTTACATAGCGGTCAGGTAAAAACATTTTATCATGTTCGCAAAAGGCCTGCTTCACAGATTTCGAGGCAATGTATCCCTTTTCTTTCATCTTAAGATAAAACAGATCACAGAGTTCTTTATTCTCGGGACTATGAGTTGTAGAAAAATTTGTGAATTCAATTTGAAAATCTTTAAAATCTTTTAATCGCTGCTCTCTTAACTCACCCACATATTTTTCGGGCGTAACCCCGGCCTTTTGCGCAGAAATCATTACTGATGTGCCATGCGTATCATCGCCGCAAAAGTAATGGCATTCATGACCACGCAACTTTTGAAATCTAACCCAAATATCGGTTTGTATATATTCAACCAAATGCCCCATGTGAATTTGACCGTTGGCGTAAGGCAAACCTGCAGTGACTACGATTTTTCGTTTTTCTATTTTTTGCATTATGGCCCTAACCTCTCCATTTTCCACTCACTACCTGACATTTTATAACAAAACCTATCGTGTAAACGATATTTCTCTAAAGTCATAAAATCAAAGTAATTTGCTTTTACTACATAGCCACCCCAAAAAGGTGGGCAAGGAATCTCTTTACCTTCAAACTTTTTTTCGATGGTAAGGTAAAGTGTTTCTAGCTCTTCACGGTTTTTAACAAGCTTTGATTGAGGAGATGCCCATGCGGAGATTTGTGATTGTCTTGGACGACTATTAAAGTACTTTTCAGATTCAACTCGACTCATTTTAGTGGCTAGGCCCTCAACACGCACTTGATTATCTATCGGAGGATGCCAAAAAAATAAAAGTGACACCCTTGAGTTTTCACCAATCTCTTTTGACTTATCTGATTCGTAATTTGTGTAAAAAGTAATCTGCCCGTTTAGCATACCTTTATACAAAACCGCACGCGATCTTGGGTAACCGTTAGTCCCTATAGTGGATAGAGTCATTTCATCGGGATGTGGCACCTGCGCGTTAGTTGCCAGCTCATGCCAATTCAAAAATTGTTTAATAGGATCTTTATCAAAAGTAGAAATAATATCTTGAGCCATGGGCTATAAGGCTACCTTTTTTTTTCATAAAAAGGTAGTGCAAAGCCCCTTACTTAGGCGCTAAGACTTTGAAAAATAGGAGTCACAGATACTAATACACCGTTTAGATCCTGAGTGGCATAAATCACGGCAGTATCTGACATATCTCTAGGCGTTAGCTCTAAGGATAATTGATGAGGTCTCTCATTCATTGTCGCTGTGACTTCTACAATCACTTTTCCGGCTTCAATGGAAGTAATAGGAGCGTCTCTAAGTTCATCTTGTAGGTGCATTGGCAAATCTTCGAATTTAATTTTTTGTTCCATACATTAATGATAACTATTTTTGTGACTTTTTTGGGATAAAACCGTATGTAGTGTTTAAAATTGGACTACTACCTACTTACGCCACTATATATAGATGTGCATATTATTTAGACCACTATATTTAAGGGTAGATAATGGCCTGGCCTGCTTTTGCGGGTTCTTTAGATCGCCACCGTGCTCTGTTTTATGAGATTTTAATAGTCTGTACTGTTTAGATTTCATTGCTGTGAAGGCATAATAAAATTATGAAAATGACAATAAAAATCAAACGAATCGAAGTTTAAGTATTCACAAAAAAATTAAAGAGAAAACTTTTTATTTAAAAACGCCCGCATTAACAAAGGCGAGGCGGCGATGATATTGGGTTCATTGGGATCGTAATCTTTACCTGTAAAATCACAAACACTAGCTCCTGCTTCTCGTAGGATTACAGTTGAAGCAGCTGTATCCCAAATACTAAGTCCCTTACACATGTAAACATCGAGTGCGCCCTCGGCAACTCGGGCCATATCCAGCGCAGCAGCACCCATGGATCTGACCGCTCTTACATGGGATAGAAACTTATAGAAATCATGGACTGTATCTAAATAAATATCTGAAAAAGCGCGGCCAACACCTATCACTGCTTCATCTAAAGATGTGGCATTGCCGATCATAATTTTACGATCATTATGAAAAGCACCTTGATCTTTTACTCCCCAGTACATGTCCTTAGTTTGAGGATTGTAAACCACTCCAAGCACCCATTCGTCTTCATACTGCATGCCGATACTTACACAATACATCGGGATGCCATAAATAAAGTTTGTAGTGCCATCTAAAGGGTCCACCGCCCAACGCCTTTTAAAGTCAGTAAGACCTTTTCGAGTCCCCGTTTCTTCTCCAATAAATTCAGATTTTGGATAGGCCCCGAGCAACCGTTCGGATAGTAACTTTTCAGACTCTTTATCGGCCCTTGAGACTAAGGATTGGTCTTCTTTTTTATGATAGAATTTCTGTTGGCCAAAGTAACTTGTCAGTAATTCGCCGGCTTCAATCGCGGCTGATTTAACAATTTGTAATTCATCTGCAAACTTCATTTAAATCCTATAGAACGAGTCGGTAAACGGAGTGCCTTTTCTGCCATTTAATTTTGACTCTAACACGCCCCATGCCACGATAGTGAAGTATTTTGATATGTGATCTTGATAAAAGGTCTTTGGTCTCTCGATCGCATAAGGGTCTGAGAATTCTAAAACCTTACGTAAAACTTTATAATCCTCTGCTGTCGGGACATGAAAATATAAAAATTTTACTCTCTCCGCCATCTTCTTAATGGAGGCAGCAATGTGGCGATCTTCAATGTATTGTAAGACAGAATTTGATAATCCAAGGTCGCTAACCCTTTTACCAGTAACTTCATGCACTTTACAAACCTGTAGGCGCCAGTCAGTTGCATAGGCCTTCTTTTTAAGAGCATCATGAGCAAACTGTGAAATATCTACTCCCTCAACCCTGGCAGGGTCAAAGGCCCTAGAGACCTGATTTAGCAACTCTCCCTTACCGAATCCAAAGTCAAAGACCGAGCGCACTTCAAGCTCCATAAGTCCAAAAAGACCCTTTAAATAGCCTGCATGCTCTCTAGCATTAAAGTCCCCGTCGATATAACCATCTTTGGGGTACATTTTTTGAAAATACTCGCGTGTAAACTCCATGGCCTAGTAGGCTGCAGCAGATAGATCACTAAAGCAAAGAATAATCTTAAGCTGTACGCACTAAAAAATTGACTATTTTTTAAGCTTGTATTATAGATGACGCCTATTCTTAAGGAACCAAATATGAAGCTACTAGCAATAAGTGCCATTGGATTATTTTCTATATCAGCCCACGCTGACTTTATGACAGGCACAACAAAAATCAAGTCCGGTCCAAACGGAATACCAGTCTACGCATGCAAAATTAGTAACGAAGGCTACGACACTATAGAGATAGTTAAAGTAAATTATCAATATATCTGTAACGATGAAATCGCTGAGCTCACAACTATAGACTCATTTTGCAGTGACGCTTGTAAAATACAGGCCAAAAGAACTATACACCTACCCGGCCCTGAAATTTGCGATCAAGGCACCGTGTACCCAGCAGAGTGCAGTGTAGAATACGAAACTATCAGACATTAATTATTAAGAGTTTCTGTATATTTCAAACGGAAATTTTTTGTCTTGCAAATGTACTTCTTTAATATCTTTAAACCAAACCTTAGCTTGGGCATCCCAACGAAAACCCTCTTTTTTGGCAAGATCCTTTTGTTCAAACGTAACTTTAGCATAAATTCGACATGTAGGAGAGGCTGCCATTACCACTACATCTTTGATTTCATACTTAGATAAAATCTCAAGCATTGTTAAAACATCAAAAATAGCTCTGTGAGCAAATGGATTCAAAAACCCATGATCTGCAGCCAGATGATTTAACTTTCTGCTGGTGATAGATGCCGGGTAAGAAAGATCGGTCAGTGTATCAATCCAATCTAAATTAAACTTAGTATCTGGATGTACAGCCCATACTTCTTCCATAAATTTTTTATCAAACTCATTGCCATTATGAGCAACAACATAAGCAGCGTGAGAAGCAATCTTCTTAACTTTTTCTAAGGCAGATTTTAAATCAATGCCATAAGTCTGAGTGTCTTCTGTGGTAATCCCTGTGATTTGCGTAATCTCTTCGCTGATCGTTAGATCGGGCCACTTAATCAAATCCGAATATACCTGAATGGGTCTGTGAGATGTAGTGCACCAAAGTACAACACCGATCTCGATGATTTTATCTGTTTTTGGATTTAATCCTGAGGTTTCTAAGTCTAAGCCTAATACCAACATATTATCTACTTTACAATAAAACGGCTACGATCCAAACTTGAATCGACCGCGCATAGTTCTTTTTTGCCAAACAATTTATACCGATATTTTGCCACAAAGTCATAAACTAAATCCCTAAATGAGCTTGGAAGTATCAAAAAAATCAAAATCAGTTTAAGTATAGGACAAGCTAAAGCTAAGGCTCGTAACACGGCACTACTTTTTAAATATATTTTATTAGTCTTTTGCTCTCGTAACACAATTGTATGCAGGCTTTTAGTTAAATCAGGCCCTATATCTTTTTTTGCCTGCTCGGCCTGCAGTGCACAAAACAAAAGTTTTTTGTTTTTATCTAACTTATATAAAATTCGAATCCACGAATCACAAAAAATACATTCACCGTCAAAATATAAAATATGTGTGTGCTGCATGCATTTTCCCTTAGAGGTATTTGTGGCAGGATACTAAATTGGGAACTAGCAATCAAGACTTACCAGTTTAATTGGTACTGAATCCACATTTTTTCATCACCTGCATCATGTTGCAGCTGGATCTGCGAATTTGAATCTAAGTTCTTATACACTTTTACCTGTATATCAGATTCATTTTGCACGTAGGTTACATCAGCGTTAAAAGATCCAATATAGCGGACCATTGCCTTTGTCTTTAGCGGATCGATTTTAATCCTAACTTCACTGTCATCTTCACTAGCGTCTGCAACTTGCTGATCACCTGAGATATCGTCAAGCTCAGAATCAGAGACCTCGACCCAGTTCTTAAGTCGCGAATACAGTGGAGTAGCCTCCCACCTTTTTTTTAAGAATTTTTTATGATCAAAATATTTTGGAGAGTCTTCTACTTCTACAAAAACAATATTTTTTGAATAGAAGGCTTCGATGTGATCGATATTTTTATTTGGGTCAAAATTATGTTTTTTAGGAACATAGAGTGTCTTAGTTATTTCATCCACTTCAGAATGCATGATTACACCAAAGTTTTGGTATAAAACAAAAGCCACTGTCATGCCTATTAATGAAAGAACTATCCGTATTTGCCTCATAAGTCGTTACAAGGAATCTATCGGAAAGTCTTACTTATCTATGAAGGAAAATCTCATTTTGAGACAGTGATATTTTCACCTTAAATATATGGCTTTAGATGCCAAATATAAGTTATTAAAAAACTTCTAACTGTCCTGAGGCAGTGCTTAGCGCCTCTCCAGCTATAAACTTGTCATGCGCCACGCGGAGCACATAACCCAACACCATGTATCCATCAGATAGCGCGTAGTTCGCAATAACTATCCCAGCTTTACCGCCAGCGTAACTAATTTCTGAACCATCATTTAGTTTATCTTTTGAATAAAGGGCAATAAACTTTTTAGCCACTCGTCCGTAAGTGATGATCTTGGCAACAACCTCTTGCCCAGGATAACACCCCTTAGTGTCAGTAGCGTAATTTGATAAAGGGGCTGCCTCTAACAAAATTTTATCTTCACTTATGTCGATTTGATCTATCGGCCAACCGTGTGATCTTTTTAAAGCTTGGTATAAATTAACATCAATACTAGGGAGATCAGGTTTTTTACCCTCAATATAAATAGTCCCTGTCTGATTCCACTCTTCGGCTTTTATTTTATAAGCAGCGTCTACATCAACTGGTAGTCCTACTACTTCAAAATAATTCTTAGGGACGATATGTTTAAAGTAAATTTCTTCTCCGAAATGACTAAAATCTAAATGCGCCAATACCTTTTCTTTTGCTTGCGGTTCAATCAACAACCAAACTCGGTCTTTTAATATTAGTATTTGAAAATAAGAGATGACTCCTGCCCCGCCGGTCAAAAAGGCTGTGGTGCCAGTCTCATTTTCTTTTAATGATATCGAATCCTGTGAACTGATGCGGTTGATCCACTCCCGATGCTGACTACCTCCTACTTCGATAACAGGATAATGACTGCGATCGAACACGAAGCTCTTTGTAGAAAGTAGGGATTTAAAGTCTTGTCTTTTCATCTGCTGGTAAATCTATCCTAAAAAAGGGTCTGAGGCGATTTTTTTCTGCGACATCAGCATATTCAGTGACAAAAGCCTGCCACCTCCTACTTTCAATATAGGCTTTAAAAAGCTCTAATTTATTATTAACACTAATTAGTAACCTAATATCATTTTGCCATTTTAAGTTATCCAAAATCTTAATTGCTGTGTGTGAGCCAACACCTGATATAGCTACACTGCCGCTAACAGCCGTAGGCAGGTGAGCCGCATCGAGTAGATAAAATGTAGCCCCAACTAAGTCTTTCTTATTGCTTTTTAATGTGGCCATTACAGGAGATGATTGATCTACAAAATGCACCTCGGATGTTACTCCGCTACGCAGAGCTCGCTCTCCTAATTGTCCGTGGTCGCAGCACAGATCCCACACCGGTTCTGATTGCTTCAAATTTTCAAAAATTTTTTGTAAAACCGGTCTGAGCTGATTCATCATAGATTTTCTATTAAATTAGTATAGAATAAGCAACACATATGAAATACTTTTGGAATTATATATACGCCCCTTTTGCCCTTGGACTTATACTGTTTTGGACAATGCTCTGCTCGGCAGCTGCATTTTTTGTAAGTTTTAGTTCAAACAAAAATAGACAAAACACTGTCATTGCCATTTGGTCTAAATTCATAGTTTATCTTTTAAGAGCAGATATTGAAATCATCGATAAAAAGTATTTGCCTGCCTCTGGCTGTTTGCTCCTTTTTAATCATCTAAGTCTTATCGACATTCCTTTAATTTTTCATGCTCTTGGATCCGATTTTAGATTTGGTGCAAAGATCGAGTTGTTTCGAATTCCTATCTTTGGCCAAGCCTTAAGAAGATGCCATTTTCTACCCATTGAAAGGGCTAATAGAAATAGTACTTTTAAAACCTATGCAAAAGCAAAAGAGAGATGTCAAAAAGGCGAACGGTTTATTTTAGCGCCCGAAGGTACAAGGCAAAGCCAATTAAAGCTAGGAAGTTTTAAATCGGGTCCCTTTATCTTGGGCATCCAAGCAGAAATTCCTTTGATCCCCATTGTGATCGCAGGTCCCGAGAAGATCTGTCCTAAAAACAAAATCATACCAATCTTAGACAGGAAAATCACATTGAAGGTAAAGGTACTTGAGCCAATATCAACGAAGGGCTATCAGTTAGAAGATCGAAATAAGCTAAAAGATCTTACCTGGAAAAAAATGGATTCGGCTCTTAAAGATTTATAAAAATGGGGCCATCAGCCCCATATATTTAATTCTCGCAATTGTTATTAAAAAAGAAATAATCGTTACAGATTTGTACATCCTCATCGCAATTATAGGTAAAGCCCATCTGACGAGGCTCGCACCTTTTTTCTTTTAATACATCTACGAAAGCCACAAATGAACCCGTCCCTACAACCTCTTTCTTTTTAGTAAGAGTGTATTCGATATTATTCTTACCACCGCGCAAGATCGATCTTTGTGTTAATGTGTTTATCCACAAATTAAAAGAGCTTTTGCTTTCACCTGTCTCAGCATCAAATTTAGACGATCTTTTTATAGACCCACCACTTTCAAAGCTAGATATTAATTCTACTTTATCTGCATCTACTGGACCAGCAGTTACAAACTTATCTCTGATAACTGGGCTTACTAGATCAGCAGCACAGGACACTGTTTTTTGCCTTCTGAAATCGTTATAATCTATACAAAGTACATGCGCATAACCAAAAATAGGCTGAACCTCTACCTGATTTCCACGTTTGAAACCCACTTCTGCAAATGTGATGGCAGTCACAATACCCATAAGAACTGTTATCATAGACCCTCCTTGAGCTATAAAATAACTATTTTAAAAACCTTTAAATAACTTCTTTAAACCTTTTTTAAGCTGCTCTTTTTGGCCGTCAGCGGCTGCTCCGCCGCCTGATTTAAGATCCTTCTTAGCTCCGTCTACCTTGGCTTCGAGTTTATCCTTCTCTCCGTCAATTCTTCCGGTGAGTTTACTTTCTAAGTCTTTAATTCGGCCTTGCACTTTATCTTTTTCGCCCTTAATGCGGCCCTGCACGAAATCTTCTAATTCTTTTTTAGCCGCATCTATCTTGGCTTGAATCTCGCGCTTAAGGCCTTTTGCCAACTCATCACCAAAGTTTGAGCTAACACGCATATCTAGATCGCTCCAAGTACCTTTAAAGTACCCATAGATCGAAACCCAAGGGAGGCCATTAAATACGTTACCTAAAATTTCTTTCACTGTCTTATTTTTTGCCTCTAGCTCAAACTTAGGTTCTTTTAAAAAATTCTCAAAGTTAACCACTAGTCCATTATCGATCAGACCACCGTTAAAGTTTAAAACTCCAACCGAATCTGCGATAGCAAGCTTTAGATCACTTGAATCAGATAATTTCATTTTTCCTACAGGAAATGAAGCTACCTTGATATCAAAGGTTTCTTTTTCATTTTTTGTTGTATGATCTACAACAAAATTTGCATCGATGCCGCTGATTTTTTGATTCGGAAAATCACCCTTTAACTCTAGCTTTGCTGGCTTTTTAATATGAGTAGGAGCCGTCGTAACATTCGTTAATAGTCCCTGTAAATTACCACTGTACGGATTTTCGTTAGCCACTGAAGAAATCTCGGCACGTTTTAGCCAAAACAAAGGGTAGCCAACTGTGATTGGGTACTTAACCGTTTGCCCTTCTCCGCGCTTTGGTGGAACAATGGGCTCATCCAATTCTGCTTTTTCTTTTTTCTTTGGCATGTATTGTCTTGCCATTTCTGCGTACTTACGAATCCCTACGATTTTTGTGTCTATATAAGACATAAAAATGGATTCTGACAGCGACTTACCGTCCACACTTGGAATCTTGAATCTTTTTTGTAAATCAGCGACATCCGCCTTTACAAGGTCATCAATATCCTTCACCCCTTTTTCAAGAGCTTTGAAATCCGTCTTCATATTTTTAGAAGCATCTTTATAGGCATCTATCGTTTTATCAGCTTCTTTTAAAATTTTATCAGCTTCTTTTAAATTCTTGATACTTTGAAGAGGATCTTTTGAAGAAAACTTTAATTCTTTAGCTCTTTTCACTAGAGCATCTAACTCTTCTGGCTTAGGAAGCTCAGCAATTTTCTTATTCCAAGCTTCTTCTTTTTCTTTAACGAAGCCTTCCATTTCTTTTACGCGTTTTTCTGAAGCTAGCTCACCTTGCATATTTTTAAGCTGATCTTTTGCATCCACTCCACCTAAAATATTAGCCACATCACCTAGCATGTTTTCTGAATATTTTTTTCTTGTCTGGGCATAGACCTGTGTTTCTATGTCTTTCATCATACTTGGGCCTTTAGTTTCAACTTTAGGCGGAAGTATTCTTCCTGGACGCTTTCTGGGAGACATTGCTTCAATACCAATGATACTAGCGTCTTCTACAACAAATTTGGCACGGAGGATGGCATCCCCTAGTAACTTAAAGCGAATCGCCTTAAGAGAAACCATATTTTTAGTTGGCTCTTCTTTATCCGTCACCTGAATATTACCGAATTCAATACCTGGATTGATAAATGACGACTTCACATAGCCGACATTTACTTCGGCACCATGCATCTGTGTACCAACGTATTCTATGGCACTACGTAGATTGGCATCAAAAAATATTTTAAAATACACGCCGACTAGGACAATAATAATAGTTATCGGTACGACCGCTTCCCAGCGAATAGGACCTTTAACTTTGGGCTTTTTTGGTGTCTTAACTTTTGTTGTATTCATATCGCTACCACTCGTATTGTTCATATTTATAGTACCATTTGTAAAGTGACGTAGCCTGCATTGCCTTCCACGCCTTTGTTTGTTTTAAGCGAGCTAAAAACACAACTCGGTATTTACTAACCATAAATTTTGCAAAGAAATATATAAAAGGAGATAAGGCAAATGCCACAACACCTGAGCCCATCACAACCGTATTGTTAAAACGCGTGAATGGAATGATTGGCATATTATAAAGACTTGTAAAAAAACCTTGTAAACTTGAAGCAGTAAGTACCATCTCTCCAACTATGTGAAAGACTGGATCTAGTAAGTAAGCCGGAAACGCAAAAAAGAAGGCTGCCAACAGCGCTGCTGCTATTTGGATGCGAAATACTAATAAAAATAATATCAGTAATATACTTTGCAGTGAAAATGACGGCGTCATTCCTAAAATAAATCCTGCCGCAACGCCTGCAGATATCTGATTGGTGCCTGTTTCAGAGTTAAGAAGCTTAATGAACTGAAATAATTGCTTTAAAATCAATGACATGGTGAATTTCCTCTTATGCCTATTAGTCTATGGGGCAATGAATACTAGGTATAGCGATATTGCATAGCGTAGTAGCTTGTTTATGTAGCGATTGACTCCACGACTGCTTTGACAAAGTATTCCCATCATAGGGGGAACCAATGAACATATTTTTACTAATTATAACTTCGTTATTCGCAAGCTCTGACTATCCTGTAGACATTTTGCCGGATTCACCGGGCTATGTGTACCAAGCTTTACAACAAGGCTTAAACAAAGAAAATTCGCCTGCAATAAGACAAGCAATAGCCGCAGGAAACAAAAACTTAAACTGGCTAAAATACATGAATGAAGTTAGAACTTCTGACGATCAAATTGCTCTTACTAAGCCCGGCGAGCTAACTAGCTATCCGATTGAATCTCCTAGTATTTACAACGAGAAGATCATTGGCGACAAATACAACGCTATTCTTGCAGAAATTCCAGCCGCAATGAGAGACATCATTTTTGGAACAGCCGCAATGACTCGTGAACCTGGAATAGAGATGAGTGAATACATCGCTTGGGCTAAACAAGTAGACCGTGTTTACCAAAGCGCAAATCGCTGGAGCTTAATGCAGCCAAATTTATTTTACTATAAAATGAATAGCTATAGAGACATGCGTGGCTACTATATGCTTAGCAAAGAAGAAAACTTGTCTGAAAAATTAGACCAGTTCTCAAATCTTTCTGCGGAAACGCAAGCTGCATACAAAACGTATTTAGTTGGTGTTTGTGCTAACGCAAAAGTGCTGGTCTCTACTTGCAAAAGACAATTGGACCAGGATATTTCAGCAAATTTAGTAAATAACTTTTACCAGAAGTACTTACCTACATCTACGAACTTATGGAACAGCTACTTTAAGATTTCGCCGTTTCGTCGTGACATCGATTGGACAAGCGCCAATCCAAATATAGCAACAGTGCCAGTTAGAAATACGAGCCCAGAGATTCAAAATTTCTTACTAGTAAATATCGAAGACGAATGGAAGTGGAACGATTGGCAATTACGCTTAAACTTTACAAGAGATGCAGCTATTCATGTAGAGTTTCAACCTAATGTTACTCCGCATGTAAGCGGTCAGAATACAATTGTGATGGATGAAAACACACCGCTTACTGAGTGGGATGTGATGTGGACCATCAGACATGAGTTTGGTCACACACTTGGCTTTACAGACTGTTACGTTGAGTTTTATGATTCTGAACTTGAGGCTATGGTTAATTACCAACTAGACATCAAAAACATGATGTGTAGCCGTGCCGGTACGATGCTAGAAACGCATTATCAAGAGATGAAGTCAGCATATCTTAAATAAGGATTCTTGAGTTCGTACTCAAAAAGCTCGCTATTTATAGCGGGCTTTTTTTATACTCTTTCTACCCCGATAATACCTTTGATGGTCTGAATTTTTTGAATTAGTAGCGATAGATGCTGCAAGTCTTTTACGTTTACATCGAAGTGGTAAACGGCTTTTTGATCTTTGGTGGTTCTAACTTTTGCGGTCAAAATGTTTGCGTTAGCAAGTGTAAAGGCTTCGGAAATTTTAAATAAAAACCCTGGCTTATCCAAAGATACAATTCTTAACTGAGCATGCGCCCAACCTTTAGATTCTTTTGTCCAAGATACTTCAACTTCTCTTTTGGTATCGATCTCAAACACTTTATCACAAGCAGCATTGTGTACCGTCACCCCCCTACCGCGAGAGATAAATCCAATGATTGGGTCTCCTGGAATTGGTGTGCAGCATTTAGCGTAGCGAACAAGAACGTCGCTCATACCGTCTACCGTAATGATTGAATCTTTCTTTTTACCGGACACGGATTTAAATACTTTGCCTATAAAAGTTTCGGCTTCAGGCGTTGTTTCTTGTTTTTTCCAATCAGGAATTACAGCATCAAATAAATGCTCCATACTGTTCTTGCCATAACCTAAATTAATAAAAAATTCATCGATAGAATTAGCACCTATCTTTTTTAGAAATTTATCAAATTCTGGTAGTTTATAGATCTTTGCACTTTGCCCAACCCTACGAAGCTCTCGGTCAGCAATCTCTTTTCCGAGCTCCATGGATCTTGCTCGCTCTTCGATTCTAACATGCGCCCTGATTTTTCCTTTAGCTTTTGATGTAATACAAAATTTAAGCCAATCTTTATTAGGGCTCTGAGCAGGAGAAGTTAAAATTTCAACCTTGTCCCCACTTTTTAATTTATGTTTTAGAGGAACGATCTTTCCATTTACTTTTGCTCCGGTACAGTGATGTCCCACATCTGTGTGAACCGCGTACGCAAAATCCACAGGAGTCGAGCCATCAGGTAATTCTCTTACTTCACCTGCAGGAGTAAACACATAGATCTCTGCTTCGAAGAGATCTGTCTTAATGCTCTCTAAATATTCCCCCGCATCTTGGGTCGCAGCTGTGAGCATATCTCTAAGCCAAGTAAATTTTTTCTCTGATACAATATCAATCTTACCCTTTTCTTTATACTTCCAATGGGCTGCGATACCGCGCTCGGCGATCAAGTGCATTTCGTGAGTTTTAATTTGAATTTCAATTTGTTCTGCATCTGGTCCAATCACTGTGGTGTGAAGAGATTGGTAATTGTTTGATTTTGCAAGAGCGATATAATCTTTAAATCTACCTGGAACAGGCTTCCAAACGGAGTGGACGATACCTAACACTTGATAACAATCGGTAATACTTTCGGTTAAAATACGAAAACCTAAGAGATCGAAGATTTGATCGAATTCTAAGTTTTTACCTTCCATTTTTTTATAAATAGAAAAAAAGTGTTTCGATCTACCTTCAATATCAGCTTTGATTCCCTGCTTTTCTAAATATTCGTTAATTTCTTTGTTTACGTCATCAACATACTTTTCGCGCTCTTTCTTTTTCTTTTGTACTTTTTGAACAAGGTCATAATAAATATCGGGGCGTAAGTATCTAAAGCTTAAATCTTCTAATTCTGTTTTGATCGATGAAATTCCCAGGCGGTTTGCAAGAGGAGCGTAGATATCTAGAGTCTCTTGCGCGATACGTTCTTGCTTGTGGTAAGGCATATGAGAGAGGGTTCGCATATTGTGAAGGCGATCCGCTAGCTTTACTAGAATCACCCGGATGTCTTTACCCATGGCGATGATCATTTTACGAATGTTCTCGCCTTGCTTTTCGTGGGTGTTACGAAAGGCCATTTGAGAAATCTTAGTAACTCCGTCGACTAATTCGGCCACATCTTTGCCGAATTCTTTTTCAATATCTTCTAGTTTTACTGAGGTGTCTTCGACCGTGTCGTGCAGAAGACCTGCAATGATGGAGGATTGGTCTAAACCAAGATCACAAAGAATACCTGCAACACCGATAGGATGAGTGAAATAGGGCTCCCCACTTCTGCGAACTTGCCCAAGGTGAGCTTTTTCGCCAAACTCAAATGCTTTTGTAATGGTATCTTTAGATGTATTTGTTGCGAAGGCAGAGACGCGTTCCAAAAGTTCCGCAAGGTTCTTTGGTGATTCTTCACTGACTTTTTCAAGTACGCGCTCTAATGCCATAAGTTCCGTAGATTCCTAGATGCAATCCTAAATTCTTATGACTTAATCGGAATTTTAATAGAAAAATTAACGGTTTAAGTCGCTTTCGATTTGCTTTTGTGGATCACCTAGACTCAAGTCTGGAGTAAAATACACGTGACCAGCTGCTACTTCACGTAAAGCTGTAACGATTTCTTTGTTTCCCTTAGTTTTAACTATAGGAAGTGAGCCTTTGATAATTTGCTTAGCGCGTTTTGCCACAAGCATTACAAGAGAGAAACGATTAAAAGTTTTGTCTAAACAATCTTCAACGGTTACACGAGCCACAAAAACCTCCTAAGCAGCCGAAAGTAATACTATTTTTTAGACTCGCCGGCAATGACTTTTTGAAACTGCTTAAATGCCCTCTCAAAGTCATCATTTACGATCTGGTAGTCGAATTTGGGGGCAGCTAGCATCTCATCCACCGCATTGGCGAGTCTGAGCTCTAGGTTGGTCTTTTCGGTTTGATCTCTTTTTTGCAGTCTGCGACGAAGCTCTTCGATTGAGGGAGGTAAAATAAAGACCGTTAGTGCGTCAGAATAGTACTTTTTCATTCGCCATGCGCCTTTTACATCAAGGTCCATCACCACCTGCATACCTTTGGCCCAAATATCTTCTAGATCTTTTTTGGAGGTTCCATAGTAGTTTTCATGCACTTTTGCCCATTCGATAAAGAAATCCTCTTTGATTTTTGTCTCAAAGTCTTCGTTAGTAATAAAGTGATAGGGTTTTCCTTGGCGCTCCGAAGCTCTGGGCGCACGAGTGGTGTAGGATACCGAGTGTACTAAGTTCGCATCCTGTTCTACGGCTCTCTCTAGAAATGTTGACTTGCCCGCCCCGCTAGGAGCTACAAGTATTATCAGTCGTGACTTCATTCTAAGTTTTGTACTAGCTCTCTTACTCTTTCAATATGGCATTTAATATTTACAATTGCACTTGTTATTTCAGCTACTTGGGCTTTTGAGCCGATGGTGTTGGCTTCTCTTAAGAGTTCTTGTGTATAGAAATCCAGTTTTTTGCCATTATCTTCAGCTAAAAATCTTTCAAACGATTGGATGTGCTCTTTAAGACGTACGATCTCTTCATGGATATCTGTTCGATCCATATGAATGACGATCTCTTGTTGAATTCTTTGTGGGTCGATTTCGACCGTTTCAGACAGCGCCTTGATCCGATCTTGGTATTTACTCTTTAATTGATCTCCTACTGAAGACCTTAGTGCCTCGATTTTTTTTAAATCTACCAACATTAAGCCTAATAATTTTTTTAATTCGGTTACGATGCTTTTTCCTTCTCGGGCTTTTTCATCTTGATGAGATTTTAGGGCCTTTTCTAGAGAGGAAAACACATCTTTTTTATCTTTATCTGTTAAATTTTTTGTCTCAATGACTTGGATCGGATTTACCACTTTTAGGATGTGATCTAGATTGATTTTTTGGGTGTCCCCAATTTTTTTAGCAATCGCTTGCAGCGCTTTTTTAGCTTCCATCGCGATATTCATTTGAGTGGTGAGTTCGGATTTTTTTTCGCCAGTAAAACGACGATATAATGAGACATCCACATTGCCTCTACGAATGTATTTTTGGATTCGCTTTCTGATCTCCCCTTCTAGCTCGGCCATATCAGAGGGAAGATGACACCTAAGATCTAAAAACCGTGAGTTTAGGGATTTGATACGAATCTCAAGAACATGGTCCTTTTGTTTCAATTCTAAACTAGCAAAACCGGTCATGCTCTTCATTTTTCCTCCGCGTGTATTATACTTGTACCACTTTGAGATTTTCTGACCAAGGTCTAAAGTTAGACTTTTTTTAGACCGACAAAGGTATAGGACTTTTTAAGACAGCACTAGAGTCAGCGAGGTATGCATTATGAAAGTAACTGAGGTAAAAATCTTTCCTGTAAATGAGGATCGTCTAAAAGCTTACGTAACTATCGTTATTGATAATTGTTTCGTGGTAAGAGACCTAAAGGTCATCCTAGGGAATACAGGCCTGTTTGTGGCTATGCCGAGTAAAAAGAAAAAAGATGGTACCTTTAAAGATATCGCTCACCCATTGGATGCGAATACCCGAGAAGAATTAGAAAAATTGATCTTTGATGAGTATGAAACTGTGGTGCGCGGAATTGGCGGAACACTAGATGAGATCGAAAAAGCCAAGTAAAAAAGAAAATGCTATTGCCATTGTCTTAAGCACTGCCCAAAAAGCAGTGCTTTTTTAATTACATACCTCCAGTAAAACCAGAAAAATTCTTGCCTTGCTACAAGCAATCAGGTTAATTTGGCCTTTGAAATCACGCGTATTGGGGTGTCGACAAGCGGTAAGTCAAGAGGTTTTGATCCTCTCATTCGCAGGTTCGAATCCTGCCACCCCATCCAAATAAACAAAAGCTCGCGCCTGCGGGCTTTTTTTT
>JBBKWS010000175.1:0-5778 GCA_037969075.1 Bdellovibrionales bacterium
GCAATTTATGTTGGCGAAGAAAAAATTATGGATATTAACGGCGGTATTTTAGAGAAGGCACAATTAGATGCAAAAGACGGTAATTTTATAAGACCACTTTATGATGAATTAGATAAGCACGCTAAAAAAGCTGAAGAGATACAAAAATCAAACCCAGAATTAAAATTTACTGGGCAATATATTCTACAGGCAGATAGAAATCTTAGCTACGCAATATTGAAAAAAGTAATCTATACATCAATGCTGGCAGGCTATGCTGATTTAAAGATGGGCGCGGCGGGGAAATAAGAAGATGAAATTGATTCTAATAGTTTTACTACAACTGGCATTTGCTGACAACTCTGATTTTTCAAAGAGTTTGCAAACCAATTCTTCTAATGAGAGCGAAAACGAAATTCGCGCTCTAAAGACTGAGTTGTTGGTTGCTGCTTCCGAGCAAAAAGCGCTCGTGCAGTTAAAAAAACTAATTTCTTTACACCGCGGTGGCGGCATGGAGCCCACTTTACGTTTTCGTCTAGGTGAATTATATATGCGTATGTCTAAAACGGATCGCTTCTTTGAGATAAACAGGGACTCTGAGACTATAGTTAAGCTAGTTCCAACTTTAGCTAAAAAGGCTTCTGAAAAAACAAATATCATTAAAGCTATTGCTGAATATGACTATATAGAGAAAAAATATCCAAATTTCCGCGACCTAGATTTGGTTTTATTTAACAGCGCATTCTCTAGACAGCAAATAAGCCAAGATGCGCAGGCGAAAAATCTTTATTTAAAAATGATAAAGATATTCCCAGATTCAAGTCTAATTCCCGAAGGTTATCTAGCTCTTGGTGAGATGGAGTTTGAAAAACATAAATTTAAAGAAGCGGTTAGTTTTTTCGAAAAAATTAAAAATTATCCAAAAGCTAAAATCTATCCGTATGGTCGATACAAACTCGCGTGGGGATATTTTAATTTAAAAAGAAATAATGAGGCATTGGCTGAGCTAGAATCCGTTGTTGAGTACGGAAAGAACAACGAATATTCAAGAAGTAACAAAAAGTTAGATCTACGAAAAGAAGCACTCTCAGATATGGTGCTATTTTATGCCGACTTTATGCCGGCGGTTGGTGCTATAGGATACTTTAAGAAGTATGCTGGCGCAGATGAGGCAGGGCACTATTTAGTAAAACTTGCGAAGCTATATAACAGACACGGTAAAAAGAATGATCAAATTGTAGTTTTAAATGATTTAATTAAAAGCCTACCGAATTCGTTGTTTTTACCTTTGGCCTATATCGACTTAACCGAAGTTTATGAGTCAGAAAGAAAAAGACCTGAGGTGGTTAAAGTTTTAGAAGATTTTTATAAGTTATGTAATAAAGATTCGTCATGGACAAAGAATTTCGCAACGGCTGATTTCTCTAATGAAGATATCTCGAAAGACAAACTAAATTGCGATCAAAACTTTGACGCCACTGTTGTTAACTTGACCCAGAAGTGGGATAAGTTATCAAGAAAACAAGAGAGCGATAAAAGTTTACAGCAGGCAACGATCCGCGGCTATGAGTTATACATATTAAGAGCCTCTGGTAAAAAGAATGAAGTTTTAATGCATTTTGCCTTTGCTGAGTTTTTGTTTAGTAAAAAATTATACAATCGTGCTAGTGACGAGTATTTTGCTACAGCTAAAAAGGCAAGTGACAAGCAGATGCTGCATGATGCTTCATATGCAAGTATTGTGAGTTTGCAAAACTCTGTGGCTGATAAATGGAGCAAAGAAAACGAAAGCAGATATGTCGAATTGGCCGCTTTTTATATTTCAAAAAATCCAAAGGGCAAACACATTGAAGCTGTAGAATTTAAAAGAGCTTTTATTGTTTACGACAACGGTCGTTTTGATGAAGCAGCACCTATTTTAAAAGACCTAGGGGAGCGCTATGCTAGTAAGCCACAAGGCTTAAAGGCGCAAGATTTATACCTAGATATTTTGAACTCTAAAAAAGATTATAAAGCAATTAAGCTATACACTGAAAGACTGTTGACGACAAAACTAACTCCCGAGAGAAGTAAGGCGATAACAAGTCTATATAGACAGGCATATTTCTCGGATATTCAAAAAATGGAAGGGCGCCAAGAGTTAGAGGCTGCTTATAAAGAGTATCAAAAGTTTAGTATAGAAAATAAAAATTCGGATCTAGCCTCTAAAGCTTGGTGGAACTCGCTTGGAATTTTACAAAAATTAGATTTAAAGCGAGAGCTTGCCGACTCTGCGTACACGTTTTCCGAGATGTTTCCTAAAGATAGCCAGCGAAAGGCTGCGCTTCTTTTAGCTGTTCAAAATTATGAAAACATTGCTGATCTAAATAAGTCTGCAAAGGTTTTAGAAGATTTAATTATGGTAGATGCAGAAAAGCAAGATCATTGGATGGAGTTAAAGGCAGACTATCAATACTTATCTGGACAGTATGTTGAGGCGCACAATATCTATGACAAGCTTATACGCAAGGCGGATAAAAAAGAACGCACAGCTTTATTGATTAAACTTGCAGAAATTGAGAAGGCTAAAAATAACGTAGCGGCTTATGATATGTATAAAAAATTAATTGTAGATAATGCAGTTCAACCTGAAGCAAGTGAAGCGCAGGCATATTTAACAACGAAGATTTGGGAAAAGGGTGATTTTACAAATGCATTTAAAATGGCATCTACAGTCATCTCTATGCCAAAAGACGCATCTAGCTCTGCCAAAGCAAAAGCTAGATACATTCAAGCTAATATCTTATCAAAAGAGTTTACTAATCAATCGGTTAAGTCGTCACAGGCAGAGAGAATTGCAATAGTACTTTCATTAAAAACAGAAAAACTAGATAAAGCCCAAAGAGCATATCAAGATGTGCTGAGGTATAAAGAAGCTGAGACAACAGCAAAATCATTGCATGAAGTGGCTGTTTTGTATGGTCATTATGCAAAATCTATCCGTAGTATAAAATTACCAGAGGGTGTTCCAGAAAAGGATGCAAAAGCATTTTATGCAGAAATGGAGAACCTAGCTATTCCCATGGAAGAAAAAGAAGTTGAGGCGTTGCAAGACGCTTTTAAGACAATCGTAAAACTAAATGTATATGACGGAACACTAGGGAAAGTAAGAAGCCGACTGGATGAAATTAATAACAAAAGAAATCCGGCGGCAATATTAGAGGTGGTAGTACCAAAAGTATTACTACCAAGGCCATCGGGGGCATAATATGAAATATATACAGATAACATTTATATTTGCTTTTGCGGTCTCTTGCGGTGGTACAGGGCAAAAACGCACAGCGAACAATTCGAAGAATGCTATGAAATACCAGGCAAAAAAGATTGAAAGCTTCTCTGTCGGAGACTGTCCATCTATGAAGATAGATAGCAAAGAGCCAAAAGCCATTGTCGCGGTCTTAAACGCCTGCGTAGCTAAAAAGGATTGGTCTAAGGTAGATGAATTGGCTTTAAGATTAAGATCAATAGATGAAAAATCACCTTGGGGTTACTATTACAGCAGCCTATCAAGTGAGGTCGCTAAAAACATGCCAGAGAGTATTTGGTTTATACAAAAAGCTTTGGATAGAGAAACAACAAATGCCATGTTTCAGTACCAGTACGGAAGACTTTTATTAATGCAAGGGCTCGAGGCAGATGCTTTTATTAGATTTAAAGAAACGCTAAGAGTTGACCCCGAACATATTGAAGCCAACGCCATCGTTGCCAAGATACTCTTTAATAATAGAGTTTATGAAGAAGCATTGAAGCACTATGAGACGTTTCTATCAAAAGAAAAATCAGACGAAGCAATTTTTGCTTGTTACGTCTCTGCGATGCAAATTGGAGCTTATGTAAAAAGTTTGGACTATTTAAGCAAGATTCCTCGCAGTAAACACACTATGGAAAATAAAATGGATTTAGCGTTTCTATATGAGAAAACTAATAACATAGAAGCTGCTGTTAAAGTTTACGAAGATGTATTAAAGCAACACAACACTAAAAATTCTTCTATAGAATATAGGCAAGTATCTGATAAGATTAAAGAACTGCAAACTCAGTTGCGCACCATTGCTGCAGCCAAAGAAGAAAGGGAGATCTCAAAATGAGGATCCTAACAACAACGTTGACACTACTAATGCTTGTAGCGTCCACATCATTTTCTGATGAAAAAGTAACTGCAGATAAACCTGCGGTTAAAAAGCATACAACAGTTAAGTATAGAAAAAAACAAGAAGTGAATTTTGAAGAACAAGATATTGACGGATTAGCTAGAACCCCAACTGGATCTTACTTGGTGCAAAAACGTGGGGTTGATTTCGTTCCGTTATTTAAGGTGCGTGATCGCTTTGATGAAAGCATTAAAAATTCCATCGAGTATTTGAGGTAGAACGTGTTAAGGAAACCATTGTTAATACAACAGGAAGTGGATGGAAAGATTGTTAAGACCAAATTGGTCAAGCGATCCGGTAGACCATTTTTGATTGGTTCATCTAGAAAAGCAGATATTAGAGTGCTAAACAATGCGGTTGAAGGGATTCATTCGGCATTAGAATATCGCCACCCACATTGGTATGTGATTAACATGGACCCAATGGCCGAAAAACCAGAATTAAAAATCGATAAGAACAGTGAAATTAAAGTGGCCAATCAAACGATAAAGATATTTTTAGGTGAAGAACCCAAAAAAACATATGCAGAGCATGTAGTCGAATCTAAAGAATATAATGCGCATCATGTAATGGTATGTGTTGGGGACAATGTTCTTAATACAAAATATTTACCAATGTCACAACCGTATGCTCTTAATGTCGGCTCTGAAATTAAGATTTTACAGCCACCAACATCAGGCGCGTGGGTAGAAACTAGCTTAGGAAAATTTGTTATTAAACAAAGATTAGCATTTAAGCCCTTAGCTCTGGCAAAGCCAAAGCTAAGTCTTGAAGGTGCGGTAGAACCTGAAACTAAAACTGGTCTGATCGTAGCAGTAATACTTGGTATGCTACTTGTTCTTGGAGCAACGCTAATACCGCTTTTAGAAAAAGAAGAGGCGAAAGAGGACAATCAGTTTGTGCAAATGATTTTTGATCAAAAAATGGTTAAAAAGTTACAGAAAGAAGCGAAGCAGGCACAAAGTAGTCAATTCGCACAGGCTCCTAAGCAAAAAATTGATACGACGCCTGTTCCAAAACAGCAAGTGGCACAAAAAGTTGTTAAAGACATTAAAAATATTGGGATTAGTAATTTGGTGGCCAAGATCTCAAAGCGGGCATCATTGAATTCTCTACAGATACAAGCGGTTGGTAAAACAGCGGATGACCTTAATACAGGAAGTGCAATGGCCAGAATTGGCGGTTCGCAAAAAGTAGCAAATAAAGTTGATGCTACAGGTAGCTCGTATGCATTGGGCGGCGTTAAGACAGACGGTAAAGCTGGTGGTAGCGGTACGTACGCTAAGGGTACGAGTCTTGGAGGCGTAGGTGTTGGCGCTGGTAGTGTTGATATTCTTGAAGAAGAAACTTACGTTGATGGTGGTTTAGATAAAGAAGTAATTGCAGAGTATATAAAATCAAAACTGGGTCAAATCAGATACTGTTATGAAAGGCAGTTGAGTGGTAACCCAAATTTACATGGAACTGTTTTAATTAAGTTTACAATTGGCGCTGCAGGTAATGTTGCAGGCCAATCAGTAGCAAGAACTACGCTGAAGGACGCCAATGTTGAGGAATGTATATTGAGGCGCGTGGCAGGGTGGAACTTCCCTTTACCAAAGGGTGGTAC
>JBBKWS010000176.1:0-2703 GCA_037969075.1 Bdellovibrionales bacterium
AAATGTTAACATAAATGTACGAATACCGGATAAGTGCTACAAGAGAAAAACCCCAGCCCAGTTAAAAGAGCATGGCAGCGAAATTCTTAATAGCCCAAAAGTTTATAAATCAAAATAATTCTAAGAATGATTCTAACTATTAACTCAAGGATCTTTAAAAAAATCCGAAACAATCTATAACTCTTATAGATCATTTTGCCCCTCCTTTCAGGCGGGGTTTTTTCTTGCAGCAAGTTCTCTATTGCAAGCCGGTGCCAAAAATCATTACTATGCAGGATAAGTTTGGTGGTAATCGCGTCCCGGAATATCTTGAAAACTCGGATTTTTTGAAATCATGGGCGTGAATGTGACGCAAAGCTTCGCTGACAGGCTATCTTCAAATTCCCAGTGCAATTATGTGGATTTGTGAACCTTAAATATTCCATTTGTTGACAAAGTAGTGTGGAAATTAGAAACGATGGATATGCACCATCTTATCTCCTTATTTATCTTTTTTATTATAGCTACTGAAGCTTCTGCAAATTGGCAGAATGTACCAGTCAAATTTGAATGTAATCGAATTTATGCCGAGTTGCAAATTGGCAAAGAGTCACAGTATTTTTTCACCGATTCTGGCGGTGGACTGAAGCCATTTACATTTAAAGAAACTGTGGAAACATGGAATATTACCCCATTAAGGTATAATGAAGTTCAAGAGGGCAAAGATAATTTTTCTATTGCGAAAATTGAGTGGCCTTCGAAAATTGGCTGGAGTTTCTATCCTGGTAAGTCTGATAAAGTCGAATTACGAATAGCTGATTGCTCTAAATTCAAGGACAACGAGTTTTGTTTAATGAAGAAATTCATGCAAGATGGGTTTGTTGGTGCGGGTTGGTATGCCAATAAAGTATGGAAACTGGATTACATAAAGGGTGAGGTGGCATATTCAACCGAATCAACTGTAACCCCCAAAAGTAAGTCCATGGCGTTGGGGTTTAAAACTGTGTCAGAAAAAAGAGTAAGTCATCAGCCTAGAATGTCGGTCGAGATAGATGGGAAATCTTATGACATGCTGCTTGATACAGGTGCAACAGCTTGGTACTCCAGCACTGCGAAGACACAACTAAATCTTCAAGGAGCTTCTTTTTGTGCAGCTAGTTTTCTTCGGCGCTCCATATTTGATGAACTAAAGAGAAAATACCCCAAGTGGAAGGTCATAGCCGCTGGTGATAAATTCAATGGTGGCAGCGACCTGATAGAGATTCCAGCTATTAAAATTGGAAAAGAAAGTGTAGGGCCGGTTTGGTTTGCAGCACGTAAAGATGCGATCTACGATTGGTATTCAAAAGAATTTATGGATCAAAATATTGATGGGGCAATCGGGGGAAATGTATTTAAGTATTTCATTGTTACCATTGATTATCCAAAGGCCAAGTTGTACATCGAGAAACCTTAGGGTGAGAGTATTTTTTTGATAGGCGGATATTCAGATACCATAAATAAATTACCAATATTGCTAATGGGCCAATTCATTTTTTTACAACCAATCGCTTTTAGATACTTATGATAATTAGGCTATTGTAGATTTCCTTTTAACAGAGGGAGTTCTATGAAATTACTTTTAACAGCCATTATTTTATTTTCATCCATTCAATCGCTTGCCTGCCAACCGCCTCCGAGAGCCTGGATGCAACAAAGTTTTGAAATTCAAAGTTTGTTGAGTTCAAGTGAACTAGGGGATCTATTGATGCAAATGAATGTACAGCGCATAACAGAAATTAAAACTACCAACAATGGCTACAAAGTTCTAACTGGTACTCTTTGTTCAGTAGTTGCAACGCCTATATATGTGGTTGATTCTAAAGGTGCACCGGGTAGATGTTCACAATATCAAGGTATGAAGCTTGAGCAAGTTTGCGAATATAGAGAGTAGTATTTAAAAGGTCACCGCTTCACCGCGGCTGACCTTCATCATTCGGTCTAAGGACACGCGGGCTTTTTCTATAACTTGTGTATCTACCGTCACTTTTGGATTTAAATCACGAAGTGCATTTCTAATCTTTTCTAAATTATTTAATTTCATATACGGGCACTGCGTACAATTGCAGCCAGCTTGATCGGGTGCTTGGATTAATTCGGCATCGGGTCGAAGCTTTCGCATTTGATGAAAAATTCCATCTTCAGTGGCGACAATGAATTTTTTTGCGGGATTGTTTTTTACTTCTTCTAATAGTCTTGAAGTAGAGCCCACAACACTTGCGTGGTTTAGGACGTCTTCATCGCATTCTGGGTGTGCAATCACCACAGCATCCGGGTTTTTGCTGATAAGCTTGTAAAGCTCTTCGGCGTGAAACTTCACATGTACTTCGCAGTAACCTTGCCAAATCTCCATATCGCGGCCAGTTTTTTTCTTTAAAAAATTCCCTAAATTTTTATCTGGTCCAAATAATATTTTTTTATCCTTTGGGATGGCTACAATGATTTTTTCGGCATTACTTGAGGTGCAAATAATATCAGACACAGTTTTCGCTTCGGCAGAGCAATTGATATAACTCACCAACACACTGTTAGGGTGTGCCTCTTTCCACGCGCGGTATTCTTTAATAGGAGAGCTAGTCACCAGTGAGCACCCTGCATTCATGTCAGGTACCAACACAGTTTTGGTAGGAGATAAGATCTTCACACTTTCTGCCATAAACACAACGCCTGCTAATAAGATAACAT
>JBBKWS010000177.1:0-3049 GCA_037969075.1 Bdellovibrionales bacterium
TGGCGTAAATTAATAAGAAAATATAAAGACACACCTATATATAATTTTTCTCACTCCCAGTTTAGTGGTTTAGAAAATAATACGAATATGTTTTCGTACTCTGACGTTTCTATAGAGAATGTAAATACAAAAGAAATCCTGAATGCCGATAAAGAGCTTGAAACCAAAGTTTTTGAGTTACTTCAAAAATATCCCAGGTCTGAAGCAGCAATGCTGCAGCAGGTATCTAAGCAGCTCGATAAAAACGATGCTTTGTATTTAGGGAATTCTCTTCCGATACGAGAATGGGATCTATTCACTGATAAACACTTGTCTCTTAGTAGAGTTGGATCTAACCGCGGCGCCAATGGGATTGATGGGCAACTCTCATCATTCTTAGGCTTCTCTCATCCACACAAAAGAAATATTGGAATCTTTGGTGACCTAACTACAATGTACGGACTAAATGCGCCATGGATACTAACTCAATTACCACAACATCAAATCCATATATTTGTTGTAATAAATAACTCTGGTGGTCAGATCTTTTCAAGAATGTATGACAGTAAAACTTATATCAATGCACATTCATTTCAGTTTGAAAACTGGGCTAGCCTTTGGCGTATGCCTTACTACCCAATGAAAAAGATTGAAGCTCTACCTCATACGAACGCCGTCGTTGAAATATTTCCTGACCCTGTAGAGTCAGACCTGTTTTGGAAAGATCTCAGAAAGTGAAGTCTGTATTTTTGCATGGATTTTTAGGCCTGCCTTCTGACTGGCACACGGTTATTAAACACACTGATCAGAATATTTTTCGCTCGCTGTGGACAGATATGCATGAAATTAAAGACAATCTTAGTTTTTCTACCTGGGTAGATTATTTTTTAGCTACAACTGAGCCTGGAGTAAAGGCTTACGGCTACTCTTTAGGCGGAAGACTACTCTTACATGCCTACATCAAAAAACCTTCGCACTTTTCTTCGCTTCATCTTTTCTCTACAAATTACGGGTTAAACGATGGGGACGAAAAACAATTGCGACTGACTAATGATTTAAAGTGGGTAGACCGTTTTAAAAATGATCCTTGGGATAATCTTATCGATGATTGGAATTCCCAATCTATTTTTAACTCCACCTCAACCCATTTTGTAAGACCAGAGGTAAGCTTTAGCCGCCCTCTCTTAGCCGCGGCCTTAGATACCTTTAGCTTAGGCAGACAAGAAAACCTTTTAAATCTCCTGCCAGAAACATCTGTACCACTGCATTTTATTATGGGCGAAAAAGATAAAAAATTTATGACGCTTTTAGATGCAATTCCTCTTAAAAAAAATATTTCAACGCATATCTTAAGTGGCGCCGGCCACAGGATACCTTGGGATTACTCTACCAACTATAAAGAAAACTGGTGGTAATTTAGGCTTATAGTAGACAATCTCTAATACACTTGCTATGAAATCTCAAATTACCTAGGAGATCACATGAGCAAAGAAAACTGGATTGCCATAAAAGAATACTCAGATATAAAATTTGAAAAAACCGAAGATGGCGTTGCTAAAGTAACTATCAATCGTCCAGAAGTAAGAAACGCGTTTCGTCCAGATACAGTAAAACAATTGATCGAAGCTTTTAATATTATCCGCGAAGACACAACTATTGGTGTAGCAATACTTACCGGTGAAGGTAAAGATGCCTTCTGCTCTGGTGGAGACCAAAAAGTAAGAGGAAGCGCTGGTTACATTGGTGACGATGGAATCCCTAGATTAAATGTTTTAGATTTACAAAAAATTATTCGTCAATTGCCAAAACCTGTTGTTGCCATGGTTGCAGGCTTTGCTATTGGTGGCGGCCATATCCTTCATCTTGTTTGTGATTTAACAATTGCAGCTGACAATGCTAAGTTTGGCCAAACCGGTCCAAAAGTTGGATCTTTTGATGCGGGCCTTGGATCCAGTTACCTAGCTCGTATTGTTGGTCAGAAAAAAGCTAGAGAGATTTGGTTTTTATGTCGTCAATACAGCGCTCAACAAGCGTTGGATATGGGATTAATCAATCATGTTGTTGCATATGAAAATCTAGAAACAGAAACTATGCAGTGGTGTCGTGAAATTTTAGGACATTCACCAATGGCACTTCGTTGTTTAAAGTCAGCTCTAAATGCAGATTGCGACGGACAAATTGGCTTGTTAGATCTTGCAGGGAATGCCACCCTACTTTACTACATGAGCGAAGAGGCTAAAGAAGGTAAAAATGCCTTCGTTGAAAAACGTAAGCCTGATTTTAATAAGTTTCCACGCTTACCATAACGACAAATGAGTCCATGGCTTTTAGCAATTCGCCCAAAGACATTAAGCGCTGCCGTTGTTCCAGTAATTGTGACAACGGCACTAGCTGCAGCCAATGGCTACACTATTAACTGGTGGATCTTTACTGCTGCCTGCCTATCTACCCTGTGTTTACAGATCGCTACAAATTTATTTAATGATGCCATTGATTTTGATAAGGGCACTGATACGGCTGATCGAATTGGCCCCACAAGAGTAACGCAGGCTGGCCTCTTAAGCAGAAAACAAGTCTACTCATTAGGCTTTGCATTTTGTGCCCTAGCACTTATATCTGGATTATATCTAGTTAAAGAAGGGGGCACAGTAATACTTTGGATCGGTCTGGTAAGCATCTTATTTACTTACTTTTACACTGGAGGCCCCTTGCCTCTTGCCTACTATGGGTTAGGTGATTTTTTTGTAATCTTCTTTTTTGGATGGGTTGCCGCCATCACAATGTATTACCTTTATACTAAGTCATTGAGCCTAGATGCTCTGGTTTTAGGAACGCAATTAGGCCTATTGTGTACCGTTCTAATAGTTATAAATAATTTTAGAGATTACAAAAGTGACCTTGCTAACAAAAAGATGACCCTAGCCGCTAGGTTTGGGCCAAGATTTGTTCGAGCTGAAGTTTTCTTTTTATTTGCGTTCTCTTATTTACTACAAATCTATTGGTTCAACACAGGTAATACTTTAGCAAGCCTACTCCCACTGCTTACGCTGCCATTGGCGATTCATATTTT
>JBBKWS010000178.1:0-21750 GCA_037969075.1 Bdellovibrionales bacterium
AGAATTGGAACAACCATTGGGGCATGTGTATTAAGTACAGTCTTAGCTTTAGCAGTGACACCAGAGAACTATTTAATAACCGTAGGTTCAGGAGATGATGATATTAATGTTTATGATATCTCTGATGCGGGTAATACTCTCTGTGTGGATTCCAACGCGTCTTTGGGCAATGTGAATCCTGCTGCAGTTATATTTCACTCTAATGGCAGTATTTATGTTGGTACGCAAGGTGACGATGCTATTTATCGCTATAGTTACAATAATGGAATTATTGGTGCAGGAGCTATCATTTTTCAGCCAGGAACTACAGTACTAAATAACCCTACGGCGATGGCAGAGTTGCCAGATGGAAGTATCATCATTGCCTCTGATGGAACTAATAACATTATAAAAATTGACGGCGATGGTAACCTGATCGCCTCACCGTTTATCCAGACTGCCTTTACAGGTCAAGTTGGTCAAATGGCAATCATTGGAGGTGGTAATTGAGGATGTTGCCATATACGTTTGCCTTATTCTTATTATGTACATCCGCGAACGCTGGCAGTAAAGGTGAGGTTGCTTTTCAATTATCCGTAGGATCTCCTGAGATTTCTATCACAAATCCTGACAACAGCATGGCCTACTATGATGGCTTAGCGCTTGATGCTAAAGGTTTATTTCCAATTTTTTTTGGAGAAAATTCTAGCTTAGATCTAACATTTAATTACAAGTATTTAGATACTGAAAACACCACAACAAAAAGTGTAGGAGAAACTCTTAGTGTCAATGGTGTAGGTACAGGTGTAAATATGAATTTTTATTCATTTATACTTGGTGGGTCTGTAGAGTATCTAAGTGCTAAGCACAATGCCTCCAGTAATGTGCAAAACAGTAATCTTAGTTATAAGTTTATAAACCTTACCTATTATGTAGGTATGGTAAAATCATTTGGCAAATTTGATGTAGGTGGGTTTTATTCGGTCAGCACTGCTACAATTTCAAAAGATGATACTGGTCTCAGTCGCGACTCTGATTTCGAGGCGCGTACTATATGGATGACCGTACGGTTTGATTTAGGCGTGAAAAGTAAAGATTTTCTAAAATTAATATATGATTGATCAATCTTCACAGTACATTTGATTAGGATCACTATCCCAAGTGCTTGAATCATTTGGATCGATATCTGAATCTACAGGGTCATTATAATTAACTAGCGGGCCAGCTTGGTATCTAAAATTACCCGGTGAAAAACAGTTGTAACTACCAATGCCGTTTGTGATCGGGCGGCAGTCTTCTCTTTCTCCAGGAAGGGGAGCGTTTACAGGCTCTGGCTGCGAAAAGTTGTTCCATGTGCTTTGTTCACTAACGGCTAGTAAATTATTTTTAAAATCATTTAAATTCCAAACTGCAATATAATTTGCACTTGGGATACCGCCAAAATTAAAGGTAAGTTTTGTAGTTCCGGCTGGTATTTTGATCCAGTACTTTGGATCATTACCAAACTTACCAAATTGAATAATGGTTGTAGTGAACGGTCTTTGGGTTTGAAATTTTGCTAAAAGTGCTTGGGTCCACGTAGAGGTATGACACACATTAAATAATGGTTGATTAGTTGCTGTTACAGTATCATAGGTAACTACAAATGAATCGGGATGAGCATAGGTACTAACTTCTATATATAAGTATTTTTCTGAAGGTGTCCCGTGAGTTAGATCATTGGCTACTAAACTAAATTTTGATAGTTGCGCGTTACTAAGTTGAAAGCCAACAGAGCTTGCCGTCAAAAACGATGGTTTTTGTAAGCATGGGCTAGGGTAAGTTGAAACTCCCTCTGGGTTTCCTGCATGGCAGGCAAGAGGATCAATGGGTTCTGAGGGCCCACCAAGATCACCTACGACATCACTAAAACGCACCTCACCACAATTTTGATAAAAAACAGCTATGACTATTGATAGTAAAGCTAAAATAACCACATTCTTCTTCATACACATCTATCGGTCTAGTCAGATCTCAACTTGAGACGAAAAAAACTTTTTTAAAGAAAAACTATGTATTAAGGTTGTAAAACCAGATTACACTGATTGTTAACTACATAACGCTGACCGTTTATAGTTTGAGTGGCACCAGAATATATAGGTTGTGTCATCAATAAAAACGCGCATCCGCCAGGGTTTCTACAAGTTGGATCCATTTTAATATTTATATAATATTTTCGCCCACGATCCATTAGACAATTATTATTAGGCTCAATATCTGGGTTAGATCTTACGCGTCCCCACATACCACCAGCAGAAGTGTGAGATATACATGACCCACTAAAATCCCCAGGGTTTGTACTTAGAGCCCAAGTGTCAACGGCAGCTGGTATTCCTCCACAGGCACTAGCAGGTCCTTCACCCATAAAGAAAAATCCGCAAAGTGTCTTACTTGAATCATAGTTTACATGGGGGACTTCAATTTCCATGGCCACATACTCATCAGGACGTATACTCAGATAATAAATACCTTGCCCTGGTTGTGAAACATCGACACCACTCTGGCGACATTGATTGTATTGAGCCGCAACTTGTGGTGATGCTCTAAAGTCATAATCCGCATGACAATACTTCGCTTGTGCATAATTAAAATTCGGATTGGTAGCAATACCTCCCCCAATACAACCTGAACCAACACTTTGCTGTCCTGGGGGCGCTGGATTTGGCGGTGGATAAATAGGCTCAGGGGTTGGAGTTGGTATAGGTGGTGGATCGCAGTTTTCACCATCGGCTGTATAGTTAACTTCTAAATTAATTTCTTCATCACAGTCTATGTATGTAGCAGTAACTTCATAGGTATGGCAAGCAACAAGGTCTGCTTTGTGTACCACTAACTCGGGAGCTTCAGCAGACTGTAAATTAATTCTATTTTCTGAAAACTTCCAAGAAAAATTTCTTTGGCTAACTGTGATCAAGGTATCTAGGTCGATAATAGAAAAGCGAACATTATCTGGGTCCGTATTGTCAGTTCTTATTCCGTAAGTTACAGGGTTACATGTTTTTGATAAAGAATTAATATGATTTAAATCAATTTCGCTACAATTTTGATACGTAGCAATTATGACTATAGATAGTAAAGCTAAAATAATCACATTTTTTCTCATACTTATTTATCGGTCTAGTTAGATCCCAACTTGAGACAAATGTTTAAATTTAATTATGAATAAATACCAAACAAACTGGGCAAAATTATCAAAAATGCAAGTGGTCCTAAGTGAAGTCATTCCGTTTGCTGAAGACCCAAATCATTTTTAATATAGTTTTTGTAAAACTACCGAAAGCATTCTATATATTTCTCATGCTGCCCATTGAAAAATTCAATTTTCCAGTTTGTCTAGCGCCTATGGTGGCGTTAAGTCATGTGGCTCTTAGGCATTTAATCTACGAATATTTGCCTGAGGGTGCCAAGACAATTTGGCCCACCGAGATGTTAAATTCTAGAAGAATACCACAACAGACTTTAGGAGAAACCCCCGAGACCAAACTGCATGCCTTTGATCATAATCTTGTGCCTCAGCTTTTAGCCAATGAAGAAAATTTTATTGTAGAAAGTGTCGCTAAGCTACAAGAATGGGGAGCAAGGGGCATAGATATCAATATGGGGTGCCCTGTTAAAAAAGCCCTGAACCATAATTACGGCGTGGCTTTAATGGGCGATATAAACTACGCCACTAAAATTGTAGAATGGACTGTCAACGCCGCAAGCGTACCCGTTTCTGTAAAAGTGCGGGCAGGATTAGAGAATAATAAAACCTATTTGAAGGATTTCTTGCAATCCATCGAGGGGGCAGGGGCCGCTTGGATTACACTTCACCCAAGGTTAGCAAGTGAAAAGAGAAGGGGTGAGGCTGATTGGTCGTTAGTAAATGAAGCAAAATCATGGCTAAAAATCCCAATCATTGCTAACGGGGACGTGCAAACGGCTACAGATATTGATAACTATTTTTCTGTCAGCGGGGCTGACGCTATTATGATTGGTAGGGCATTGAATGCCAGGCCATGGTTACTTTGGCAGTGGGGGCAGGCAAAAGGCTTTTTGAATCCAATAGGAAAAGAGATATGCCCTATGAGTCCCATTGAAGAGGGAAGAGAATACGGCATCAGCATGCTAAGATTATTAGATTTATTAGAAATGTATTTTGGTACAATGGAAGCTGTTAAAAAATTTCGTTTTCATATTCGGATGAGCCACATGTGGCTTGATTTTGGACATTCATTGATATCGATCGTTGGGAGATCGCAGGATATAAATGTCATTCGAAAAGATTGGATCGAATTTTTTGAAAAACCGCAAAGAATGAATCCGAAAACTCTTTTGCGGTTTTAGTTACCTTATTGGATTATGTATAGAGTTTTGTAAGCAGTTTTATTTGCTCTTGTGCCGTCAGTAAGTGTCTTTACCGATCCATCGCGATTTATAATATCTACTTGGCCTTGACCATTGCTTCCGATTAAATGAAACAAGTCTTGCGCTCTCTGCGTCTCGACTCGGATGCAACCATGAGAAGCTTTTTTTCCAAGGTTAGCATTAGATGTAGTTCCGTGCGTAGCATACAAATAATCAAGTGTGAAAAAAACGGCCCAAGGCATTGGAGCGTTGTTATATGTTGTTGATCTGTGCTCAGAAGAAAACATTTCAGGTGTAAAATGTCCCTTTGGAGTGATTCTGCCAGCAACGGCAGTAGACACTTTCCAATAATATAGTAGTCCTACGTCAGGATCATAGGGTTTATCCATGTGAAATCTGTCCCAACCAATTTGTTCAATGGCATTGGGTCTAACGTATACACGCATACGCTGGCCTTCTGCGGATCTTTGCCCCGCTAACTCTGCTTCATTTTCTAAATTAACTAAAACTATAATATCATAAGTCTCAAAGCGATCGTCTTTAAGTGGACTAGCTAGCTCTTGTGCGTAGGAGTAATCGGGGTCTTCATAGTGTGTAACATCTTCAAATACGCCGAATTTGTGAATCTGAGTTTCATCTGAATTTTTATCAGACTCGTAGTTGGGTTGTTTCCAAGTTCTGGCAGCGATGGCAGTATTTGGGATTAAAAACGGTAGGACGATAAGTAGTAGTAGTTTAGTCATGAGGGCTATATAGCCACTTTTTTAATCACATTAAAGGATTAAAAAGATGCTGGAAAAATATACAGGATATGGAAAGCTAGTATACATGAGTAGTAGTACAGCGTGACCCATTAGTAGTTAATATGGATCAAATCGATGCTACATCTAAGTATTAATTTTTAACAGCGCATCCAATTTACCTTCTCTTTCTAACTCCGCCATATCTGAATAACCACCAATTAGTTGGTCGCCGATAAAAATTTGCGGAACAGTTCTAAGACCTGTCTTTTTCATCAAAGCTTCAAATTCTTCGGGTTTATCTTCAAGATCATGCTCTTCATATTTTACGCCCTTAGAGTCTAACAAGCGTTTGGCGTGCTTGCAGTAGGGGCAATAATCTTTGGTGTATAATAATACTTTTACAGCTGACATAATAAATCCTTTATTTTGTGATACTAACAATATAGTCAAAATCTTTTTTACTAACAGGCTGCACGCTCAATCTTTGACCTCTTTGTACGACGAGCATGTCTTTTAATTTTTTATCTAACTTTAATGCAGCTAGTGTTGCAGGATTCTTTAAGTGGGATTTATACTTAATTTCAACGCAATACCAGACAGGTTTTTCTTTAGTGGCTCGTTTTTCAAAGTAGTCTGATTTTTTATCAAACTGTGTCTGATCTGGGGCTGCAAGGCTTGATATTTGTGCTAGACCAAAAATACCAGCGGGCTCAGCATTGGAGTGATAAAACAAAACTTCATCTCCGACTTGCATATCTTTCATCATATAGTTTCTTGCTTGATAATTTCTAACGCATTCCCACCAAGTGGTTTTATCCTTCTTTAGATTGTCGATAGAGTAAACTTCTGGCTCAGACTTTAGTAACCAATAGTTTTTTGACATTTTTACCCTCTCTTAACACGTAACATAATTCTTCTATTCTCTAGAGACTATAAGAACTTAAAATTGCTTTCAACTAGAAATATTACTACAATGTACCTTATGGCTATAGTGGACTGGATACAAAGAGACGACATAAAACCCTATATATTTGTTCGTAAAGACAACAGGTCAGCTCTTCCAGGCTCTGCACACCCCATAGATTGGTTTCAAGCAAGCCAGGCTCTGTATATAGATCCCATGAAATTACAAAATCTAAATTTTGCCGAAGCCATTTACAATCTTGAGACTGCACTTTTTACCAAGTCCTCCATGCAGATGCCAAGGTGGGTATTTTATGATTGTGCCGTTATGCCGGGTATTGTTGTTGGCTATGCTATGCACAGAGACTCTCTGACAGAAGAGATGCGTAAATGTATTAAGCCTAACAAAGATTTAGAGTGGGTACCTTTATCCATGTTTATCGCGATCCCTACTAATAGTGCCGGACAATGGGTAGCTCACAATTTATGCTCGATTAATAGTGTTTTGCCAAAAAAGAAACAGTTAAGGTCTCTAGGTTTTTTATCGAAGGCCTTTGGCTTATGGTATGCCAATATTCAAAATTTACACGGTATGACCCAGTGGGACTCTCCAGCGCTAAAACTTCATTCGTTATTTGGCCATTTGGAGATTTTTGCTGCTTATTCACCTATACATACGTATGCTTCTACACTTACTTATCGCACTTGGGTGGATTCTAAGCTATGGTATAGATTCTTCTCAAAAACAGGCTCTGTAGAGTTTGATGAGTTTTTTGAGAAGTCGGACATAGTGATTGATCCTAAGGATGAAGAAACGATGAAGGTTCTACAAAAGAAAATTGAAAGGCAAACGGGACCGTTCTACTTATCGGGCCAAGAGATTGCTAAAAACCCTTTAGGTTCACCACTACGAGTATTTAAATTAAGAAAACATTTACGACAAAAGATTAACTTTTAAGGCGGTACAAATGAAGTTAGATATTATCCCAGCAGTAGCAAAACGCTTTCCTACATTTTGTAAAAAATGTGACTCAGAAAGATATCACATAGTTTTAGCTCATGTTAAGGGAGGATCAGCAAAGATTGAATGTGAAGTTTGTCACAAAAAATCTACCTTTAGTTTAAATAAGCAGCCCACAGCTCCTGCAAAAACAAGAGCAAAGAGAAAGACAGTATCTTCAACTTACAGAAACTGGTCAGAATTCAAAGAGCATGTGGATGAAAAAAATGCGCAGCCGTATAAAATTCATAATAAGTACGATGAAAAAGCATCCATTTTACATCCGACATTTGGTTTAGGCTTAGTTTTAAAATCGGAAGCTACAAAAATTGAAGTAGCATTTGAAGAAGGAATAAAGGCTCTAGTTCATAATCGATGAAGCTCTTAAGTTGGAATCTTTGGAATAGTTTTAAACGAATTGAAAACCCATTTCTAGTTTCCTTTCTTGAGCCATCAAGACGCCGTGATCGTCGTTACTTACACCAGCTTAAACTCTTGCAAGAGAAACAGTTCGATATTTGCCTTTTGCAAGAGGTGAACCCCATCTTTGATAAGATTAGAGATTTTAAAGAAATTCTGAACTATCAGACAACCTACCAAATAGATCAGGGCGGACTACGGTTCAAAAGAGTTGGCCTTCCTTTAAATTTTACCAATGGGTTAGCCACGTTAACAAAAGCACCGCAAAAAAAAATTAAAGGATTAAAGTTAAGTGGAAAGTTTGGGACAAGTGAAGAGGATTACTCTTTGCAATTTAGTGAGTTTAGATATGCGAGTTTTTCTGAGTCTGAGATTAACAATAAAAAAATACTTTTGGTAAACACCCACTTTCATCATGGTGTTGAATGGTCGGAAGAGATCGAGAACGAATTGATCACAGAGACCACTACTGAGGACTTTGACCTCATCAAATCTTCTATAGAAATATCTACAAAAAGAAAAGAGCAGGAAATTTCGATATTAATCGCTGAAATCAAAAAACACCATGCTAGTTACGATATTGTGATTGTAGCAGGGGATTTTAATTTTAGTACTACGGCTGATGTATTAAAGTGTTTTGCTGAGGTAGGATTAAAGCGAGTAGATCACGTTGGTCATACTTGGGAGCCTGAAGTGAATCACGAGAATTTTACATTTACTAATGCACTTAGGCCTCCAGTCGGACTTGATGTTTCAGACCTAGCTCTTAAGATTTTAAGAAAATATGATGGCAGAAGTCGCACTATTGATCATGTGTTTATTAGTGAAAATATAAAATTAAATTACGCGAAATTGTTTGGACAAATTACTAACCGAGAAGGATTTTTTCCGTCGGATCATTTTGGCGTCGAGGTAGATTGCGATATATGATAGCTAGCATTTGCTTGGGACTTATTGTTGGAGTGATCTCTGTCCTTACAGGACTTGGGGGAGGAGTGGTTATGGTTCCATTGCTTCCACTGCTGACGGGCGCTGATCAAAAACAAGCTATAGCAACAAGTCTATTTGTAGTTTTTTTGAATGGTGCGCAAATCACATTTTTTTCGGTTCGCAAGAAAAATTTAGATATTAAGTTTGCTCTCCCTATTGCTGTTATCGGCATCATGACAGCTTATTTTGCCAGTATACTTATTTATAGATTTACCAATTATAATCTTCGCGTTTTTCTATGCGTTGTTATGGCTTTTATTATTTTCATCCTTGTACGTCCTCCCAAATTTACGTTTCATCGAGGTAAAAATATTTTTAGATACGCAGTTGGAGCAATAGCTGGCTTTGTTTCAGGCCTTAGTGGTCTTGGGGGTGGTATTGTTGTTGGCCCCCTTCTGCTGGCAGGAAAGGCTATCTCGCACCAAGCGCTTCCCTCAACCATTACCTTTGTTAGCATGTGCTTCGCTGGTGTTGCAACACTCACTCATTTGGTTCTAAATGTACCTACTATGACTTCTTGGGGGCCGATATTATGGAAAGAGGCTATATTGGTATTTATCCCTGCTGTTTTTGTTACCAAAGCCTTATTTCCACTACAGCAAAAGCTAACTGAAAACCAGCGTAGATATTTGTTATTATTGTTCAGTATAGTGCTATTTTTAAAGTCACTCGTAAGTATTCTTTGATTCTACTTGGTTTCCTTTCTATATCTAAAGTATGTCGTGGTTAACCAATCTTAATCCAGAACAAGTTGAAGCAGTCCTGCATAATCAGGGGCCTATGCTTATTCTGGCTGGAGCAGGTTCAGGGAAGACAACCGTTTTGATATCTCGTGCCGGTAGGCTGATCGAAGAAAAGATCTGTACTGTCGAACAACTACTGGTATTAACATTTACCAATAAATCCTCTCGGGAATTAAAACATCGGGTTGAAGCTCGCATCGGAAAATCTGCCAAAAAATTATGGGCCTCTACGTTTCATAGTTTTGGAGTGAAAATTTTAAAAGAACATGGCACTCATCTAGGACTACCAAAGAATTTTGCGATTTTAGATCAAAGAGATGTGGGTGGAATCTTAAAAGAGCTGGTTAAAAACACCCATGTGTACGGTAAGGACGCATTTGATATCGATCAATTGCAATCAATGCTTGGAGCGTGGAGAGAGAAGGGGCAGAAGAAAGCAAATGTAGATGACCCCTATGAAATCATTTTAGAAGCTATTTTACCCAGTTATGAAGAACGTTTGTATGCAATGGGCGCGGTGGATTTTGATCAATTGATTCAGGGGCCGATAGAACTTTTAGAAAAACATCCAGAGGCAGCTAAAAAGATCACCTCCAGGTTTTCGCAAATAATGGTAGATGAGTTTCAAGATACAAATAAATCCCAGTTTAAACTAATTAAACTGCTACTTCAGGGACATACAAATCTTACGGTGGTTGGAGATGATGATCAATCGATCTATGGCTGGAGGGGAGCTGAAATTGAGAATATCTTACGATTCCCTCAGTCGTTTAAAAATTGCAAAACAGTAAAACTGGTTAGAAACTATAGATGTAACCCCGCAATTTTAGATATGGCAAATGCCGTTATTTCAAAAAACACAGATAGACATGGTAAAAAATTAATTGCCGAAAAAAAAGTAGCTTCTTTAAATAAGCCTGAGTTCTTTGAATATGAAACCGAAGAGCAAGAAGCAGAGAAAACACTGGCTGAATTTGTACGTTTAAAGCGTGATGGTGTGAAGTATAGTGATATGGCGGTACTGTATAGGTCGAATTCTCAAGGGGCTCTTTTAGAGTCCTATTTACGTAAAGAAAAGATCCCCTATAGAATTAGTGGTGGGACAGCTTTTTTTGATCGTAAAGAAATAAAAGATATTTTAGCCTACCTTCGCTGCGCGATTTATCCTAGTGAAATAGCTCTTAGACGAATTATGAATACCCCGGCCCGTGGGATAGGCTCTACAAGTGTTGAAAAATTGCAAAAATCAGATATGAACTTCGTAGCGGCCTGCAGAAGTTGGAAAGACTTAGATCTTCCAGAAAAGGCAGGTGCAGCTATTGATATGCTACTGCATTCTTTTACAGAGTTTCAAAATGATTTAATAAAAGCTCCTAGCTTTAGTGTGTGTGTAAAAGACTATTTACAAAAGATTGGGTATTTAAAATATTTAGAAGATCAATCCAAGTCGGCGGCCGCCTATCACAAGACGAAATCATTAGTAGATATATTTTGTAATGTCTTTGATTCGTATCAAAAGCAAGAAAGCAAGGATCCAAAGAAAGCTTTGGTAGAGTTTGTTGAAAATATGGAGTTACGTGATCTCCCAGATGAAGAAAATAAGGATGAAGTAAATCTTCTAACGTTTCATGCTTGTAAAGGCTTAGAGTTCACCCATGTGTTTTTATTAGGGGTAGAAGAAGATTTAATACCGCATAGAGTGCTTGGGACTAATATCTCAGAAGAGCGTCGCCTGTTTTATGTGGCAATTACTAGAGCGAAAGATCGCTTATATTTGTCTCGTGCTAAAAAAAGAAACAGAAATGGCAGAACTGTATCTACGCAGCGATCTAGATTTTTACTAGAGCTAAAGCCAGAGTTTTTTACTGTTCTAGAGGGCGGAAGACCAATTACTGAAACAGACCGAGAATCATTAGTGTCATCTTTTTTAGCAAAATTTAATACTCCCTGAATTATTAGAATCGTGTTTGCAATAAAATTACGTTTTGCCAAGTCCTCATTGGCTTCGTAGGCTTTTGGTATACACGGAGGTTCATTATGTTATTTTTTATCCTTTCACATATTGCGTTTGCATCGGTTACTTTTGACTCTACTCGCGTAGACAATAAAATGCCGGCGAATTGTGTAAACCTGACATCAGAAGATTTTTCAGAAAAGCGTTCAAAAGTAATTTATGGGATTAAGGGCTCAAAAGAAAAAGGCTTTACCCATGAGTTTCCGATTACAAGGCAAGAGGCGAGAGATCTTTGGTTAGCTATCAATGACGACATCACTAGCTTAGATATTGTTAGAAACTCAGAAAGACTAACACAACTCAAGAATGTTTTGGATATTGACGGCAGAGATATGGGTTTTGATTTTAAAAAAGAAGGAGACATCTTAGAGGTATTTGCGCTTTTAGACCTTAATAACCAGTACCCTGACGGAGAATACTTCAGAACCGGCGGCTACGAATATCATGGTGATAACGGTAGAGTTGTCGGAGAGCTTGATATTTTGGTGGGGAAACGCTCTGACTGTAATATTGTAGTTATTGGGGAGACAAAATTAGGTGTTAAGATGATTGGTAAAGCTAACGAACAGCTTTCTAGGTTCGAGCGTTTTTACTCACAAGAAAGTCCTAGGTAAAATGCTTCCAAGTCTTGCTTCATTGGTAAAGGCTTGGTAATTTTATAAGAATGAAACTCAAAGTACAAATTATAGAAGCCCTTAGTATATTGAAGCCTATACATTTAGATATAATTAATGAGAGTGATATGCATAGTGGGCCCCCCAATCGGGAGAGCCATTTTAAGCTAATCATCGCTAGCGCTGAGTTTTTAAATAAAAGTCGGATTCAACGACAACAGCAAATCTATGGATTGCTAGATTTTGCCTTTAAACAAGGGCTGCATGCTCTAAGTATGAAGGCTTACACGCCTGATGAATGGGCTCAAGAGGAACAGGCGTTTAATAGTCCTGATTGTATGGGTAAGAACAAGTAAGCGCTATTCAATGTACCAATAGTTAAACTTAAGTTTAATTATTTTAATTTTTTATAAAGCTGTAAACCAATCCACGCATCGGTGGCGGCATAGGTAATTTGTTGAGGTGTTAGCACAGGCGCTTGCCAATTAGAAGTTTTAGCTCGCTTGGATAGCCTGCCTTGTAGCACCTCTGCGGTCATCCCCTTAAGTCCAAAGTTTTTAAGTCCTTTTTCTTTGGCTACATCCTGCAATTCTATAAAGGCTTCAGGCTTAAACTCAAAAAGCTTGTGTAATTGTTTGATGTCATCACGGATGGCTACTCCAACTTTTAAAACATCAGGGTTTTCAAAAACAGTTTTGATAGCTGCAAATTGGCTGATACCATGTAAGCGAATTAGATAAGCATCGGTTTCGGTAGATAGCTGTAATAGGGCAACTTGATAGGTATCACCTTTTTTAAAACTGGGTCTTGTCTCGGTATCAAAGCCAAATTCGCTTGCACTGACTAGTTGTGCGGTTACGATGGCAAGTTCTTGGTCGTTAGTGATTAAATGAATCTTTCCTGAAAAAGCGATTAATGGTAATTCACCAGGTAGGTCCATTTTGTCCTTAGCCTTTTTTTAAGACAAAGTGTCTAATTGATCTTTGATTTGCTGAAAAAGTGGCTCAGTTTCCTTCTGCAGCTTCTCGTGCTTCGGTTTCTTGTTTTCAACTGGGTCAGTAGAAGCTATATTCTCCCAGTCCTTCCATGCTTCTTGGAGGGATGTTAGACTTGTCTGCAGTGCTTCTGATAACTTAGGTTTTTGTTTACTCACGTAAAAAGGTTTACGTATACTAGGGCCGTTGACAAGAAAAATCTGCTATATGCTTACTATAAGAGAGGGTTTATGTCTCAAGAGATTATTTATACGATGAAAGGTGTGGGAAAAGTTATCCCGCCAAACAACAAATTTATTTTAAAAGATATTTATTTATCTTATTTTTACGGAGCTAAAATTGGCATTATCGGTGGCAACGGTTCAGGTAAATCCACACTCCTTCGTATTATGGCGGGAGTTGATAAAAACTTCGTGGGTGAAGCCTTTCCTGCAAAAGAAATGAAAGTTGGTTACCTCCCACAAGAGCCAGAAATTGATGAGTCAAAAACTGTAAAAGAGTTAGTTGAAGAAGGTGTCGGGGAGCTAGCTGAGAAGATAAAAGAATTTAATGTTATTTCAGCTAAATTTGCCGAAGAAATGACAGACGATGAAATGAATGCGCTTTTAGAAAAACAAGGCAAGGTGCAAGAGTTCATTGAGGCCAACAATGGTTGGGAATTAGACCACAAGTTAGAGAGAGCTATGGATGCACTTCATTGCCCTCCAGGGGATGCAATAGGTAAAAATTTATCGGGAGGAGAGAGAAGACGGGTAGCGCTTTGTAGGCTCCTTTTAAGTAATCCTGATATTTTGTTATTAGATGAGCCTACCAACCATTTGGATGCCGAATCAGTATCGTGGTTAGAGCGCTATTTGTCAGAGTTTCCAGGAACAGTAATTGCGATAACCCATGATAGATATTTTTTAGATAACGTGGCTGGTTGGATTTTAGAATTAGACCGCGGGGAAGGAATTCCTTGGAAAGGAAATTACTCTTCATGGCTTGAGCAAAAGCAGGGCCGCCTAGCAACAGAGCAAAAGCAAGAAAACAAACGTCAAAAAGTCCTACAAAAAGAATTAGAGTGGGTGAGACAATCGCCAAAAGCTCGAGCTGCGAAAGCAAAATCGAGATTATCTTCTTATGAAAACCTATTAAAGGCGCCGACTAAAGAGCGCATCCAAGATTTAGAGCTATTTATACCTCCGGGCCCAAGATTGGGTGACAAGGTGGTAGAAGCGGTAAATATCACCAAAGCCTTTGATGATAAGCTATTATATGAAAACTTGAGCTTCAGTATTCCCAAAGGAGCTATTGTTGGAATTATTGGTCCAAACGGTGTTGGTAAGACCACATTGTTTAGAATGATTGTAGGTCAAGAAAAACCTGATAAGGGTGAATTTGATGTGGGCGAGACGGTTAAGTACGCCTATGTGGATCAAGGAAAAGAAACTCTAGATCTAGATAAAACAGTATATGACGAAATAGCAGGCGGAAATGAAGTGATGTTAGTTGCAGGAGTTGAATTGCAATCAAGAGCTTACATTTCTAGATTTAACTTTACTGGTGTGGATCAGTCTAAAAAAGTTGGGATGCTATCAGGCGGAGAAAAAAACCGCTTACAGTTAGCGAAACTTTTAAGTGAAGGGGCAAACCTTTTACTTCTGGATGAACCGACCAATGATCTTGATGTAACAAGCATTCGAGCCATCGAAGAAGCGCTTTTAGATTTTGCGGGATCTGTTGTGGTTATTTCCCATGATCGTTGGTTTTTAGATCGGATTTGTACTCATATACTAGCTTTTGAGGGAGAGTCTCACGTAGAGTTCTTCCCAGGTAATTATAGTGAATACGAAGAGAATTTAAAGAAGCGTCTTGGGGTCGAGTTTCTTGAACCTAAAAAGGTTAAATACAAGCGTCTGCAGTAGCATTCGTTAAGATAGCGATCTTCTGTTTTAAAACGATAAAATTTTCTTTAGCACCTTGGTCTGTCGATTGATCAGGGTGCATCTTTAGCGCAAGCTTTCTCCACGTAGCCTTTATGTCCCATGGAAAGACCTGAACGGCTTGCTCCTTGGCCTGTGCCTCGATCCACTGCCATGCACTTTGCGCCTCTATTGACAGTCTTGATACATATAGAGTCTTTCTTTGTTCCAGGGGTATTGCCGTTACTTTGTATGCCTTTTTAAGTTTTACAGTGGGGATATTGAGGGTGAAGACAAAGCTAGGTGTATATTCATGGCTATCTATAGACTCGGGTGATTCCATGTAGGCATCGTTTAGGTAGTCCTCGAAGTCTTTTTTCTTTATCCAATCCATACTAAATAGATCGGAATATTCATGCAAAAGCTTACGTCTAGATCGATAAACTTATCCTTCTGCTAGGAAAAAACGACCGATTGCCTGTTTTTTCTTAAGCCTTATGGATGATTTTCTTAAAGAAATGGGAAGTTCTATTAACTTTTATCAGGTACCTCAGAGGGGAAAATGGCTTTGGTATTCAGTAAAACGGCTCACTCCAGAGGGGGAAAATGACTTTCTAGAGGGAAAAAGCCTCTTTTTAGAGAGAAAAATCAAAAATAATGCAAAAACCTTCATTTTTTTTTGGACAAACCTATAAACCTGTTTATCATGAACTTAGTTAACAACACCATTCTTGGAGGAACTAAAGATGGCAAAGAAAAAAGCAACAAAAAAGAAAGCTACTAAAAAAGTAGCGAAGAAAGCTACTGCAAAGAAAGCTACTAAAAAAGTAGCGAAGAAAGCAACTGCGAAAAAAGCTACTAAAAAAGCTACTAAAGCAAAGACTAAAAGAAAGCCAAATGCTGCTTTCATGAGACCTTTGACTCCTAGTTCTGATTTAGCTGCTGTTATCGGTTCTGGAAATGTTCCAAGAACTGAAGTAGTTAAAAAAATCTGGGCATACATCCGTAAGCACAACTTACAAGATGCTAAAAACAGAAGAAACATCAATGCTGATGACAAATTAAAAGTTGTTTTCGGTGGTAAGAAACAAGTTTCTATGTTCGAAATGACTAAACTAATCAGCAAGCACTTGAAATAGTATTTGTTTAATTAGATAGAAGCTTAAAAAGCCCGGTTATGCCGGGCTTTTTTTTGATCTTTAAAGATTAATAGCTATATCTTACAATGATTGGGTTTACAGAGATTTTTGCTAAACCCTGTTTTACATCATTAATCATCTGATTCATTCCCGTAGAAACTTCATAAGAAGGTTCATCGGTGATTAGGATGATCTCTCTGTTTAAGCTTTTCCAATCTAACTTTTTAACAGCCATGTTTAAACCATGGTAACTAGCCTCACCAGGGTCAATAGAATGTTGGCTTTGTGAGAATCTGTTTAATAGGTTTCTTAATGTTGCATCGACTTTATTTAAGTCTTCAGTGAAAGCAAGGTCTATTGCTTCTCTACCAGGCTCACCAAAAGTAACGACAGCAATTCTAACTGTTCGTCCACTTTGTTTGATGGCTTTGAAATTAGCATTTAACTTAATTAGGTTAGATATAACTTCACTAATGTTGTTAGACATAGAACCCGAGTAATCGATAACCAAAGCAAGTTCTAGATTGTCTGCATTTGTATTCATTTTACTTTTTAGAACGCTAACTTGATCAACCATAACATCTGATAATTCAGTAGAAGAGTTTGCGATACCTAAAACACCGTTTGTCTCTTCGGCCATGCTAAGGTTTTGGATTACTGTATCTCTGCTAAAACCCTTAGAGGTTGCATAAGATAAGATATTGTCTTTGCCGGATTGTACATGAGTACTGCCATTTGAACGATAAATTGCATTTGAGCTGCCTTGGCTTACATTCTGCAAAATAGCAGTTTCTCTAGCGGTAATCTCAATATTTTTTTCAACTGCTGAGGGGCAAGATTCTTGAGATAAGCTCAAAGCAACTGATTCCATATTGCTAAGTATGCTTCTAAACCCTGTTAACTGCTTAGATATGCCTAAGGTAACTTTTAACAATTCAGCACGTTGAGAAGTTTCGGCTTGATAAACCAACTTTGCATTATCTCTCAGCGTTTGTACACTTAGTAGGCCAGCCTCTTCTGCTTCAATAATTTCATTAAGTGCTGTCTTTTTATTAGCAGTAAACGCTGTGAAGGCATTGCATGAACTCTTACTATTTAAAGTAAAGTAGCTATCGCTAACTAGTTTCATTTTACTATCTAGAGATTTAATTCCTGCTATATATGAGGAAATGTTTTTATCCACTACGGTTCCATTCGTAGTAAGATCATTATATTTTTTTACTAAGTCATTATATTGGCTAACCTGTTCATTGTAGGTGTCTTCATTTACACCGCTGCTAGAATCATCGTCGCAGGCAGCAAGAAACATAGTTAAAGAGGCAATCAGTAATACGGGTAATTTTTTAAATAACATATTTACTCCTAAGTAATTTTTTATATTTATAAACCAGCAGAGCTTTTATTGAAATAGAAGCTCCTTATAGCTGTTTCAAGGCTGCAAACGTTGTAAAAAAGGCAAGCCTATTTTTACAGCATATGCTCAGTATCACTTTTTATTTGAGAAAATTTGGATGTCTTATCTTATAGTCCTCAAGACTTCGAATGCTACCAAGAGAGATGTATAATGTTCTTACTCCAATTACATAACTAAGATCAATTACAACTTTTTGATGGCTTTTAAAGGTTAATAGACGCGTATTAAGAGTTTTTTCGAGTTGATAAAGAGTTTCCATATTTTGCGACCAGGTACGGTATATCTCTTCGCCGTCTACATATAAGATAATTTCATTATAGATAGGAAATGTGTGGTCAATGACTTCGGTTTCAATAGAGTAGGGGCTAGTAACAATAACTTTAGAGTTAGCAAGAAGCTGTGGGCTTAAAAATAGTAGTGCTAATCCTAAAGTTATTTTTTTCATTACATCACTTCACATCTTAAAGACATTTTAGTAGTGCGGTTTTTACCTGATTCAGTAATTAGCAAACTAGCTCGATTTGATTTTTGATCTACTTTTACATCGACTGTTTTACCAATGTCATCTTCCTGATAAATACGAATAGAATCTTTAGTAGGTCTATATTCTCCAGCACCTAATTGATGTACCATTCTATACTGCTTGTTTCTAACAGTATCTTGTTGATATAAAGCACTGGCTTGTACTTCTTTAACCAGTTCTTTTTTACCTTGTAGGTAAGAAAGCTGACCATTGAAGTATAATTCAGTTCCTTGTCTGTGTTCATTTAATAGAGCAACACAAAACTCAGCTTCTTTAGTTTTCTTAGCATCAAAATCAGAAAGGTCTAATTTTGATAAAGGGTCAATGGCCTCTACACGGATATTCTCGGCTTGATGACATGAATAAAGAGCTTTGATTTTAGGGACATCTTCACGTCCTTTTAAAACTTCTTTCTTAGAGCAGGGTTGATATACCTTATAAGCTGCAGCTTGAGCAACGCTACTAAAAGCCTGCAAAAGTATAAACCCAAGTAGAATGGATCTTGTTAACTTCATTTTTTCCTCCGAACGTACAAAAATTTGTTTGCAACAACCAAAAATTGTCACTTTAAACAATGCTAAAGCTACCCTAAGGCGACTTTAGCTCAACAAGGTACTTATAATGCAGTTGGTGTGCCAGAGGCTTGGTATGTGGATATAGGGTGTATAGTTATAATAAAGAGAGAACTATTTTTCAATTACGATTTCTAGAGGATCATAATAATCAAGTTGTTGTTGCTGTGGACTGATGGTAGTTGCGGTCCAAGTTTTACCACCAAAACCAAATATGGGACCAAAGATAAATTCATACCATGATACTTTTCGCTCAAGTGTTGCTTTTGATTCCAGGGCATTTTTAACATGTCCTGTTTTATCATCGATGGTTGTGTAGATTAATTTGTAAGAAACTTCAATTTTTGCATCAATCTCAGTAGATTCTAATATTTCTAAGGTTTCAATCTCTTCAAAACCCTCTTTACCAGTTAAGAGTTCTGTTAATTTTTCTTTAAAATTATTTGTAACAAAATTTTTATCAGCCTCAGATAGAGGTGGATAAGAACAGCTAGTGAGTAATAGTAATATAATTAGGCGTATCATATATCTCCATAAGATTAATATAGTAAACTGTAGCTAAGGGATAATACCCGGTATGTGGACACGTAACTTTGTCTTCCAGAGTTTACTTTTGATGTTGCATCAAACTCATTGCTGTAAGCGGATTGCCAGTAGGCAAGGCCTACTTGACCACGGCGGCTAAACCAATTGACCAAATAATTAAATTCGCCGCGCACAAATAGGGCGTAACCATTGTCGTCTACGCTTAAGTCTGAATTTTCATCCACATTTAGTGTGTAGAGTACATCTAGGCTAGCATTTAAATGAATATTGTTAGTGATGGTGACACCTCTTTCAATCCCAAAAGCAGGACCGCTGTAACCAGCTGCTAAGAAGTCAGTGGTAGGCGTTTCAAGTTCAAAGTTGTTTGAGGTTTGGTGGTAAAATAGTTTAAAGGCAAAATAATTGCCTTTTCGTAGTGGATCAAATTCTAAGATATATCTGAGACCAACATCAATGGTTCTAAAAAAAACATCAGCTTCATTTTTATCGTTAGAAGCTGGATATAAAATATTCTGACCATGTAAAACTCTAAGTTCGCTACCCCAATGCTTGTTAAACCTCGCAATCCATTCGGCAGCGATAAATGGCATGGCATCATCACCAGAGTTTAGTGCAATGCCAGGAGTGTTTCCTTTAATTTGAATTAAGCCCGTTCTTAGGCTTAATTTAGTTTGTGAGCTGGGATTGTTATTTAGGATCTCTCCAATATAGGTACGTGTTTGTTGTTCAATATTGGACTCTTCAGAGCTGTAACTACATAGTGAAATAACAAAAATCAAAAATATCATACTATTAGCTTAGAGGAGGCGGAGGGGGCTTGCAATCATAATTTGGGGAGATGCAAGATAGGATCAACAGCTTTTTTTTGCTTTCTTAGTTCAAAGTGTAAATGCACGCCTCTTGCGTTACCTGTGGCTCCCATAAGCGCTATTTTCTGTCCGACCTGTATCCATTGACCTTCGCCAACTAATATTTTGTTGTTGTGAGCATACAGACTGCCCCAACCATTTGGATGTTCAATGATAATGAGTTTACCGAAGCCACGATACTTATTTCCAACATAGACAACTCTACCATCGTGAGCGGCAAGAATAGGTTCACCTTTAGCTTTTGCTAAGTCGATACCATAGTGGTTTTTACGAAATGGAGAAAAACCTCTAGTCATTCTGGCCCCACGTACTGGCCATTCGAGTGTAAAAGTGCTGTTTTTTGCAGGCGCACGACTTACAGAGCCTGCTGGTTTGTAATCATCTGATGAAGTTCTAAATGGCGCTAGCTGCAGCGGAGCACAACCAGTAAGCAAAAGAAATAGGACTAAGCAAAATCGCATACTTTAGTATAACCAGAAAAGTCTGTTTGGTAAGCTTTTTCTGGCCTTACGTTTTATATATTGGAAAGTCTTTACAAAGCTCGCGTACTTCCTGATGAATTCTGTGCAAACTTGCGTCTTCTGTTAGATTTTTAAGACTTTGATCAATCCACTTAGCAATGAGTTTCATTTCGCTTAAACCCATTCCCCTAGTAGTAAGCGCCGGTGTACCAATACGAATCCCGCTGGTTACAAATGGACTTCTTTTATCATATGGGACTGTGTTTTTGTTTACAGTGATTCCTGCTTTTCCTAAACCAATTTCGGCATCTTTTCCTGAGATATTTTGTTTAGTAAGATCTATCAGCAACAGATGATTGTCAGTTCCACCAGTAACTAAGTCATATCCATAGCTAGTGAGCTCACTTGCAAGTAGTTTTGCATTGTCTAAAACTTTTTGACAGTAGATTTTAAAAGAAGGTTCTAAGGCTTCTTTAAAAGCGACAGCTTTTGCTGCAATCACATGCTCTAACGGGCCACCCTGAATTCCTGGAAAGATAGCAGAGTTAACCATCTTAGCGTTAGCTTCAGAGCATAAAATCATACCGCCGCGCGGGCCACGAAGAGTTTTGTGAGTTGTAGTCGTAGTGAAATCAGCATAGGGGATAGGTGAGGGATGAAGGCCCGTTGCTACGAGTCCTGCAAAGTGAGCCATGTCAGCAAAAAGGTAGGCCCCAACGTCGGTTGCGATTTCTTTAAATTTTACAAAGTCGATTTGTCTTGGGTATGCCGAGTAGCCAGCGATTAAAATTTTTGGTTTTACTTCACGTGCTGTTTTTAGAATTGTATCGTAATTGATCAAATTAGTTGTTGGATCCAATTGATAGTGAGTGGCATTAAACATTTTACCCGAAAAGTTCACAGGACTGCCATGAGTTAAATGCCCACCATGGGATAAATCCATTCCTAAAATCGTATCACCTGGTTTTGCAATCGAAAAAAACACTCCGAAGTTTGCTTGTGAGCCCGAGTGCGGCTGCACATTAGCGTGCTCGGCGCCAAATAGTTTTTTAGCTCTGTCTATGGCAAGTTGTTCGATGACATCGACATTTTGACAACCGCCGTAGTAGCGTTTGCCGGGGTAACCCTCTGCATATTTATTGGTTAAGATAGATCCTTGCGCTTCTAAAACATCGCGTGAGACGTAGTTTTCGGATGCAATCATCTCTAGTTCAAACTCTTGTCTTTCGGTTTCATTTTGAATGCTAGCATAAATTTCAGGATCGTTTTTTTGTAACATAAGATCTCCTGCAAGGGATAGATTTTCTAAACTCTACAATCTACCTATAATCAGTCAAGATAGAAGTAAGAGACTAGCAGTCTCCTAACTTATTTACTCGGTCTTGATGGCGTCCACCTTCAAACTCGGCGTTAATAAATGCAGTTAGGATGTCGGCTGCATGATCAGCAGCAGTATGTCTTGCGCCAAGGCATAGCACATTGGCGTCGTTGTGCCCACGGGATAAGATGGCGATATCTTCATTCCAACATAGGGC
>JBBKWS010000179.1:0-4504 GCA_037969075.1 Bdellovibrionales bacterium
AGTTTCAGATTCTGAAACACTGTTTCAGTAAATATCTGGCTATAAACCTAAAAGCCCATTATTACTAATGTAACCAAATTAATAAGGAGTTTTTAAATGAAATACTGTTTAGCAATTTATATCGTCTTAATTAGCATGGTGTGCTTTGGACAATCCAATATCACATCTTTAGAGAGAACTTTTAACCAACACAAAAACAAAGGTTTTAAAGTAGCATTGGTAAAATCCATGTTTTCTTTAGATACAGACTTTGGCTATGATTCTGATGGACATAACCCCGAACAAGAATACGGTGTGCTTGTTGGTTACCAAAATATCCCCGCCTACGACATCGGTTTTAATACGCAAGTATCTTACAACAAATATACGTACTTATCAGAGTCTCTGAGACTAGAGGCCAACGTTACCTACGGCATCAACGAGATGATTCATGCTCTTGCTGGAATCAACACCAACACCTATTTAGGTAGTTCAAATAATGTTTATTCTGAAATTGGTTATCAGGCAGGCTTTGGTGCTAACATCCAAAACTTTAACGTTTCTCTTGTGTACTACGTGATTAATAACTCATACGACTACGGCTATTACTATGACTCTGCTGACATCACCTTAAAAGGATTAGAGATGGCAATGGGAGTTACTTTCTAAAAAAAGAAAAGCCGGTTATTCCGGCTTTTTTGTTTCTTTTTCTACTGCGACTTTTTTCTTAAATTCTGCTGGGCGCGCTTTTTTATAAAGCTTAATTTTTGCCGCATCAGGCGCGATCATCACAAAAGCTTGCTGTCCTTCGATTTTAGGAGGGCTTTCTACAATTGCCACCTCTTCAAGATCTTTTAGAAATTTTTTAATCAGCTCTAATCCGATTTCTTGATGGGCCATCTCACGACCTCTAAAACGCATACTTAATTTGACTTTATCACCACTTAGAAGAAACTTTCTAGCTTGGCCTAATTTAACATTCACATCATGCACGTCAGTGCGCGGACGAAGCTGTAATTCCTTAATGTCGATAATAACTTGTTTTTTCTTAGATTCTTGCGCTTTCTTTTTTTGCTCATACAAAAACTTACCATAATCCATGATTTTACATGTTGGCGGTTTTGCTGTGGGAGCCACTTCGACTAAATCAAGACCACGGGATTCGGCAATTTCAACGGCTTTTTGCGGAGTCATCACTCCTAACATAGTTCCCTCATCATCAATCACTCGCACTTCTGGTGCTCTAATTAAGTGATTCAATTTCACTTTGGGTTCTTTTTTGTTGGATCTTCCGTCTCTCATCCGACTCGGGTTCTTAATATAGGCCTCCTGGTTATAAATTACTTATAAGAGATGCGGCACTACGCTCGGTTATCTCTTGCTTTAAATTCTGCAAAAACGCAGATATTTCTAAATTATTTTTAAGCGTTCCATCACGTAAGCGCACGGACACACTTTTAGTTTCTAATTCTTTATCCCCTATAATTAGCATATAGGGTATTCTTTTTAGCGTGGCTTCACGAATTTTGTAACCTAGCTTCTCGCTGCGATCATCAAAATGCACTCTGATCCCTTGTTCTTTACACATTTGTGTCAGCTCGGTGCAATAATCACCCTGCTTATCAGTCACATTTAAAATCTGAACTTGAATAGGACTAAGCCAAGTAGGGAGTTTGCCCGCAGTATGCTCAAGGTATACCCCAATAAATCGCTCTAATGAACCTAATACCGCACGGTGTAGCATCACAGGCTTATGGTCTTTATTGTCAACTCCTGCAAACTTTAAATCAAATTTTTCAGGAAGTACAAAATCACACTGAATTGTGCCCAGCTGCCAACTTCTACCAATAGCATCCGTCACATTAAATTCAATTTTTGGACCGTAGAAGGCACCTTCACCTGGCTGGTACTCATAGGGCATACCTAAGTCATCCATTGCTTTGGCAAGTGCTTTTTCGGCCGTATCCCAATCTTCGTCTTTTCCGTCCCGTAGTTCAGGGCGGGTTGAAAGATAGACTTTATATTTTAAATCTAGTTTTCCGTAAACTTCATTTAGCAGGTCCACAAATTTAACAATCTCCGAAGGAACTTGCTCGATCGAGCAAAAAATATGTCCGTCATCTTGGCAAAATGATCTAACCCTAGTTAGACCGTGCATAACCCCACTTCTTTCAAAGCGGTGGAGTCTTCCAAAATCAGCCATTCTAAGAGGTAATTCTTTATACGAATGATGTTCCATCCCAAAAAGCACACAATGCCCCGGGCAATTCATCGGCTTCATTGAAAACTCACGGTTTTCAACTTCAGAGAAATACATGTTATCTTTATAGTTTTTTATGTGACCAGATTGCTTAAACAACTCTACATCAAAAATTTGCGGAGTGATTACTTCTTCGTAGCCATATTTTAAATAAAGATCGCGCATGTAGCTTACTAATTCGTTATAAACTATTGTTCCATGCCCCGTAAAAAATGGTGCGCCTGGAGAAATAGGAGAAAAATGAAATAAGTTTAATTCTTTTCCTAATCTTCTGTGATCTCTTTTTTTAGCTTCTTCAATTTGGTGTAGATAGTCGGCTAACGCCTTTTTATCATTAAACGCGGTTGCGTAAACTCGTTGTAATTGTTCACGGTTTTCATCTGCGCGCCAGTAAGCACCAGCCAATGATAAAACCTTTAGCGCTTTAATTTGAGAAGTGTTTTGTATATGTGGCCCACGGCAGAGGTCCAACCACTCACCTTGCTTATATACACTCACTGAATCAGCACCTAAATCTTTAATGATTTCTGCTTTAAAATTTTCGCCTAGTTTTTTAAAATACTCGATGGCTTTATCTGATGGCCAATCCTCTTTTGTGATAGCGAGTTTTCTGGAGACGATCTCGCTCATCTTTTTTTCGATAGTTACAAGATCTTCGGGCGTGAAATTATAGTCAGCAGAATAGAAATCGTAATAAAAACCATTTTCAATCACAGGCCCAATAGTCACTTGAATTTTTGGCCAAATCTCTTGTACTGCTTGCGCCATTACGTGGGCTGCCGAATGTCTAATAACTTCGTTAGCTTCATCACTTTTTGTAGTAATAATAAAAAGCTGATCGTTATCTTGTAATTTTGTACGTAAATCGATGAGTTCGTTATTTACTTTTCCGGCAATGCAGTCTTGGGCAAGTCTAGCGCCAATGCTTTCAGCGACCTCAAGTACTGTCGGATTATGGTCAAAAGATTTAATAGAATTATCTGGTAAACGAATCGAAATGGGCATTAAGATATGACCGTAACTACACAAATAAGAGAATTTAAAGTTGCTATTCGCATCACACTGATTATGATTCTATGTGTGTAAAAAATCAAGGTGATTTTTGTGACTTATTTTGTTACTACTTAATTTCACAGGAGAATTTATGATTCAAAGTAAGGCCTATTTATCCACTAAATTTAAAGACTTATCATTCCCTATCTCTGCCACTTTTGTTGTCGTAGGTGTAAGTTTGTTAAGTATTCTTGCTCAAGTAAAACTTTATCTCCCCTTCTCCCCTGTTCCAATTACTGGGCAAACCTTTGGTGTTGCACTAATTGCCTTAATATACGGCAGAAAATTAGGTTTAATTACTTTTTCCTCGTACTTAATGATTGGCGCATTTGGTGCTCCAATTTTCGCTAAATTTCAATCTGGTCTTCAGCTTGGGCCTACTATGGGTTATTTAATTGGTATGTTGGCGTCCACTTTGATCATCGGAACACTTAGTGACAAAGGATATACTAAGACATGGCCTAAGGCTTTTTTAAGCTGTGTACTTGGGAGCTTTGCGGTTTTTTCTTGTGGACTCACAGTACTTTCTTTCTTTGTTCCCACTGAATCTTTATTAATGATGGGCCTAATACCTTTTTTAGCCGGTGACTTGTTTAAAAATACGCTAGCTTCGTTTTTAGCCACACGTATTTACAAATTATAAATGTCATTATTCATCGTTGCAACTCCCATTGGAAATCCTGAAGACATCAGTCTTCGGGCCCTGAAGATTTTGAAATCATCAGAACTCATCATCGGAGAAGAGGCCAAGGTCGCTAGACAAATACTTGGTCAGTATGAGCTTAAAGAGCAATTCGCTAACCTTAGAACTCTTAATGAGCATACAGATAAAGATGAATTAAACGAGTTACTAGAACTTTGTAAAATAAAAAACGTGGCTCTAATATCTGATGCCGGTACCCCGTCATTTTGTGACCCTGGTTTTAAACTAGTGCAGCTATGCCGTAAAAATAAAATCCAAGTCTTTAGTGCGCCCGGGGCATCGAGCATTATGACTCTGGTGAGTCTTAGCTCGAAAGAGTTAAAGTCATTTCATTTCTTAGGATTTTTACCTAAAGAAAAGTCAGCTAGAACCAATACTATAAAACATATCGAAAAAACACCCAACGAAACCTTTTTACTAATGGATACACCCTACCGTTTAAAGCAAACACTGGATGAAATCAAAGCCCTCGGTAAACGAGAAGTCCTACTAGGCCTAAACCTAACAGC
>JBBKWS010000180.1:0-13761 GCA_037969075.1 Bdellovibrionales bacterium
CTATAATCTGTATTATACTGCAAATGATGGGGGTTTTGTAAGAAAAAGCCGAATGTGAAGAATTCTTCATAAATATGTCTAGGACGTAAAAAGGGCTCCATAGAGCCCTTTTTGACAAATTAAATGTAAGAAAAATTAATCGTCTTTTAGTTTAGATTTTTCAACTTCATCGATTTTACAATCTTGCGCTACAAGATCTAAAACTTTCTCTTCGACGATTTGATAATCAAGTCTAGATTGAGAATCATCTTTTTTATAAAATTGATTTAATTGCTCTAAAGAGATTCCAGATTCTTCAGCATAAGCTTGCAATTTTTGTTTACGATCTTCTTCGGTGATTTTTACATCTTTAGTTTTGGCCAGTGCATTTACCACATAACCAGATTGAATCATAAACTTAGCTGCATCATCAAGCTCAGCCGCCCACTTAGTTTCATATTCTTTAAGATCAGCTTCTGATAAGCCTTGGTTTTGCATGCGCGATTGCATGTCTTTAAGTAAAGTTTCTCTTTGCTCGTTAACTTGCGTTTTTGGTACTTCAAAAGGGTTTTCTTTTACCAGAGCTTTTAAAACACGCTTACGGAAGTCTTCTGCGATTCTCATCACTTCACGTTTTTCGATACTCTCGCGAACATTGGCTTTTAGTGCCTCTAGAGTCTCGTAAGTTCCAACTGTTTTAGCGAATTCATCATTAAGTTCAGGCTTTTGCTTTTCTTGAATCTTATGAAGCTTTACATTGAACTCAACGGGTTTTCCAGCAATGTCTTTTGCATGGTAATCATCTGGAAACTTAACACTAACTTTTTTGTCAGATCCTACGCTCATGCCAATTAGTTGCTCTTCAAACCCAGGTATAAACTGATTGGATCCTATCTCAAGTGGAAAATTTTCACCTTTCCCACCAGCTAGCGGTTCGCTTTCGATGAAACCTTCAAAATCAATCATCGCAATATCACCACTTTGTAAAACAGGTCTTGTGCTATCTACGTTAATAGTTTTGCTGTCTTGCAAATTTTTTAAAATGTCATTTACTTGTTCGTCACCGATAATTAACTTTTCTTTTTGAATCTTTAATCCAGATATTTTTTTAAGTTCAATATTTGGTCTTATTTCAATAGTAGCTGAAAATTGAAATTCTTGCCCCTCTTCAACATTATCAAATGCAATTTGCGGGTAAGACACAGGGTCGATAGCATGTTCAACTAAAGCCTTTAAATAAGCATCTTTTACCAAGTCATTTACCACATCAGAGATGACGTGACCTTTGTATTTTTGCTTGATCACTGGCATAGGCGCTTTGCCTTTTCGAAAGCCCGGTATATTTACTTGGCTTTGAATGCCTTTGTACGCCTTCTCGAAGGTTGAATTGACGGTCTCAGGTGGAACCACAATTGATATTTTACGTTCTAAGCCTGAAATTTTCTCTAAATTTGACTTCATTCCTTCTCCTCATTTTTGTGCCGCCAAATTAGGAGAATCGAGCGTGAAAAGCAAGGTTTAATGCGCAAAAAATCGATTTTCATAGACAGTAGAGGGCTATTTACCAAATAATCAAAATCATGTCAGAACCAAGCTTATTCTTTGTAACAGGTAAAGGTGGGGTGGGTAAGTCTACCGTCGCCGCCATCATAGCGCAGGGCCATGCTAAGCAAGGTAGGCGCACTTTGTTGGTAGAAATTGGCGATAGCTCTTATTATGATAAACTGTTTAAGAAGCCTATAGCATTTGATCCTATAGAGGTAAGTTCGAATTTATTTGTTAGTCACTGGCAATGGTTTAGGTGTTTAAAAGAGTATGTAACTCATGTGATAAAGCTAGAAACAGTTACAAATCTATTTTTTGAAAATGCTGTTATGAAAAGCATCATTCAAGTCGCTCCAGGTTTACCTGAAATAGCGCTACTAGGAAAATTTACCAGTAAGATTCGCAATGTGGGTCCCAATATGCCTTATGATGTTGTTGTGATGGATGCTCACTCTACAGGGCATGCGCTTAGTATGCTTCGCGCTCCAAAAGGACTTTTTGAAACTATTGGATTTGGTCCACTAGGGGATCACTCTAAGGGTATTCATAAAGTAATGATGGATAGTAAGTTGGTAAAATATATTACAGTATGTCTCCCTGAAGAGTTGCCTGTTACAGAAACTATTGAGTTCACATCTACTTTGCAATCAGAGTTTGCGATCAACAGCGATATTTGGTTGAATAAAGTTCTGCCTCTACCTATTGATAGTTCGCAAATTGACAACTGGAAAGAACAGGCCCCAGATGATGAGACAAAAAAAGTCATACGTTATATTGATGGCCAAATAAAAAAGCAGACAACGAGTTTTTCACTATTAGGACAAACCCATCGACTTAAGAAGGTTTTGCACTATCGCTCTTTAGTGGGCGATGCCCACAACTGGTTAAAAATCTTATCTGCGGAGAGTAAAGATGTTTGATTTACTAAGTTCGCATAAACTAATTTTAAGTGTTGGTACTGGCGGTGTCGGAAAAACTACAGTGTCGGCAAGTTTAGCAGTAGCTGCTGCTGTGGCAGGAAAAAAAGTTTTAGTGGTTACGATTGATCCCTCGAAACGTTTAAAGACGGCGCTGGGACTAAATGATCTAGGTACAGAAATTACCAAAGTACCGCTGGAAGCAAAGGGTGAGTTGTATGCATCCCTACTTGATCCTAAAAAAATATTTGATTCATTTATTAAGAAAAATGCAAAAAACCCAGAGCTTTGCGAGAAAATTTTTAAAAACAAACTATATCAAAACATAAGTTCGCTACTAGCGGGCTCGCAAGAGTTTACCTCTCTTGAGTTTGTATTAGATGCATTTGAATCAAATCGCTTCGATCTTATTATTTTAGATACTCCGCCGTCTCAACACGCCATTGATTTTTTACGTGCCCCACAAAGGTTTTATCATTTGTTTGATGATAAGGTTGTGTCTTGGTTCGAAACTAAAGGCGAGGTTGGCTTTTTTACTAAAATCATTCACTCAGGTACAAAAAAAGCAACGGCGGTTCTAGAGAGACTGGTTGGTAAAGGATTTCTAACCGAGATACATGAGTTTTTTTCGCTGTTCGGAAGTTTGGCAGGAATCATACAAAAAAGAAGTATAGAAGCGCAGAACCTCTTGAGCAGTGCGGATGCTGCATTTTGTTTGGTTAGTTCTTATGATCCAATTAAAACCGTTGAAGCAAAAGATTTGTATCGTTTATTAAAAAGAGAAGGGTATTCACTTAAGGCGGTAATTATGAATAGAGCGTTTCCGTTTGTTAAAAACACAGATGACATGCCCAAAGATTTTATTGAAACCTATAATGATTTAGCAGAGCGTTTTAAAGAACAAAAATTATTACAACAAGGTATGATCGACGAGATCAGTGGCGAGGTTGCGTATTTGTCTATTCCAGAACAAGATTATGAAATTTCTAGCCTTGAAGCTTTAAAAACTTTAGGTCAGGCTGTGTTTATATGAAAAAATACCTTATCTGTTTATTATTGATTACTGGCTGCATGAGTCCACAAAAGCCCATGAACCAAGATGCCGAGATGGCTTATCACAATGCTTTAAAACTAACTGAATCAATACAGGGAGAGAAGGCTTTGAAGGCTTGGCAAAAGTTTCTACAGCAATACCCTGCCACACCATTAACTGCGTCCGCATTATATCATAAAGCATTAAGTTATGAGAGGTTGGGACAGTATCAATCAGCGGTAAATACGTATCGATCGGCAATTACAATTTGGGGTGTGCAGAGCAATCAAGATAGAGCGCAGGCTCTTCTCAGAATTTCTGGGTGCTATGAAGCCATGTCTGAGAACGCAAAAAGCCTGGGTACCTTGCAAGAGTTAGAAAGAAATCTGAGTGCTTTATCGAGTGCACAAAAAAATATAGAGATTCCGGCTAGAAAAGCATTGCTATACGCTAAAGAGGGAAACCAGGCTGAGGCAAAAAAATACTATGCCCTTGCCACTAAAAACATGAATCAATATTTAAGACGAACCGGAGCGAGCGCGAACGTTTGGCTTGCTGAAGTTCTATATAGGTTAAGCGAAACAAATCCATCATTATCACTTCCGGATTATCAGGCAGCGATGGACGCGCTTTCGATTAACCAATCATATCTGGCTAAAGTGATCGAAATGGATCAGCCATTTTGGTCTGAGAAAGCACTTCAGAGATTGAGCTTACAGCTAGAGGGAATCAAAACGTATTTACTGAAGTTTGTTAATTCTAAAGACTTGCTTGAGCTAAGAGAACAACAGGAGCAGCAAAAAAATATGGCGGCAACATTTATAGATGTTCTCGATAAGCTGTCGCAAGAATTTTTATCTGATTCAAAAGTATTTGAAGAAAAGGTTGCCCCAGTTAAACAAAAAATTAAATCAGAGGTAACTGACATCTTGTTGGCGCGCAGTATAGGTGAGGGTCTGACAGATGAATCAAAACAAAGGCAAGGTATACGCCGTGGAAAAATAGAATCTTTGCCTAAGAAGACGGTTTCCCCAACGGATCCTAATTTATGATTTTTTTTAAAAGGCTAACCTTTGGCTTTCAAGGTTTCTTTTCTGGTTTTGCAGCGATTAGAAAGCACCCATCACTATTAAAATATATTTTGATTCCTATTTTTATCTCTATGGTTTTCATGGCACTGGGACTCTATTTTTCAATGGAGATATTGCCAGGTTGGATAAAAGAGTATTTACCACAAGGTGACGGAATATTAATGCGCAGTGTTTATTGGATCTCTGTGGTTTTCTCTGCGGTTACATCATTTTTGTTGGTAACACTTAACTCATTTATATTGGCCAATATTTTAAACATACCGATGAATACTAGGCTCTGTGAGAAATTTTTAAAAAAAGAATTCGACTGGCAAGCGCCTTCAAAAAATATGCGCGAATACGTTAAAACATTCGTATATTTTTTATTGATAGGGATTGTTAAAACGCTACTTATATTTATCTTAGGTATTTTGGCATTTGTACTTTCATTTTTACCATTTTTAAGCCTAATTGCGGCAGCAATGGGGATGCTTATTTTGGCGTTTGATTGTTCTGATATTACCTTTGAAATTAAAGAGATGGGGCTAAAACAGCGCTGGCAGTTTTTTAGCCGTTTTAAATTAGAGTTTTTGGGCTTTGCCCTAGGGATTGGGTTGTTTTCTCTGATACCGGGTTTGAACTTTATTCTTTTACCGTTTATAGTGCTAGGTGCTAGTCAGATGGTACACACCCTATATACAAGGAATTCCAATGGCCCAATGTCAATCCCATGATGCAATCATTAAGCACCTTGATACGTTAAAAACGTGGCGTGAACAAAAGAAAAAAAGCTTACCATTTCCTATATATACCAGCGTAGATATCAGAGACGCGGGTTATAAGGTCGCAAGTGTAGATGCAAATATCTATCCGGCAGGGTTTAATAATATTTGTGAAGTTGACTTAGAGCAGGCGCCGGCCATCTTTAATGATTACATAACTACCCATTATGAAAAACCAATTCATAAAGTGCTACTGATTACTGAAGAGCATACGAACAACGCATACTACTGGCAAAATGTTCATGCGCTTATGAGTTTTATTGCAGCGTCTGGACGTGAAGTCAGAGTGACAATGCCAAAAGATCTCAGTGAATCTATGGAAATCGAAAGTGCTTTTGGAAATAAGATAAAAATTAGTAAATCAAAAAGAACTGCCGGAACTATTATAGTAGACGACGATTTTGTGCCAGATATTATTATCTCCAACAATGATTTTTCTATTTCTTATGACGATTGGAATAAGGGTTTAGAAACCATTATTAACCCTCCGAGGGGATTAGGTTGGTACCAAAGAAAAAAAAGCACGCACTTTGAATACTACAATCAGCTGGCTGAGGAGTTTGCAGACATTATTCAGGTCGACCCTTGGATGTTTAAGGTAGAAACGCATTTAGTAACGGACTTCAATCCAAACCTAGATGCTAGCAAGCAAGCGTTGGCACAAAAAGTGGATGCAATGATTTCTCGTATGCGAGAAAATTACCAAAAAAGAAATCTAGATATAAAGCCTACGGTTTTTATAAAAAATAATGCTGGAACTTACGGATTAGCGGTTACTAAAGTTGAGTCAGGCAGTGACGTATTAACTTGGAATAATAAAACTAGAACCAAAATGAAAGCAGCCAAAGGTGGCCGAGAGGTTGAAGAGATTATTATTCAAGAAGGAATACCTACTACTATTAAATCCGAAGATGCTACCGCAGAGCCAGCAATTTATATGCTTGGCTGCCAACTTTTAGGAGGATTTCTTCGTACTCACTCTGCAAAAGGTCCTACGGATAGTTTAAATAGCCCTGGTGCGGTTTTTAAAAGATTATGTGTAACAGATCTAAAGGTGCAACCTAGTAAGTGCCCACTTGAGAATGTATATGGCTGGGTAGCCACACTGAGTTGCTTAGCAACAGGTCTAGAAGCTAAGTCTATGGGCGTAGAATTTTCAGGATACCGACTATAGTCTTGTTGATTTTTTAGCGTAGCATTCCGAAACAGTAAGTATGAGTAATAGCATAAAACGTAAGTGGCTTTACTTTTTTAGCCTTCTGATATTTTTTATCGGAGCTATTTCTATTTTTTCAAGTATGCACCAGCAAAATCGTGCGCCTGCGGCAATCCAAGGAAGCTTTAGTTGGCAAGATATTGAAAATAAACAAAGAGAAAAAATTCTATCAGTTTCTGATCTGATAAAGCAAGACTCTGGTTATGTGTTAAGTTTAGGTGATACTGTTGATTCGAGTATGTGTGGTAAATACCAATACGTTAGAGTTGAATTTACAGCGGAAGGTATGGCGGTCAGTGGCAATAAACCAACACTAACTTTTTCTACAAAGTGCACTAACGAATCAAAAATTATTACTATGTTAATTCCAAGCAGTGAGCTTCTACAGAAGCCAGCTCGTGCAATGAGTTTTGAGTATAATGGTTCGCAAATTGTTACAGTAAAGGTAGAGAATGTAATTGGTTTTTGGCCAGAAACTTGGACCGCCAACAAGATATCGTTTTATAATGATGAAAACGGTCAAACATTTAGTCTAACACAAGACCACCTGCAAAAGGTGGCCTTGAAAATGGATTGGTCTAAAAAATAATTATTTTAATAACAAGCTAGGGTTAACTAGAGTGTATGTTGTGTCCCCATCCAGCTCTGTAGTGGTAAGAGTGTATGTGCGTTTTCTTGGAGATGCTCGGCAATCAGCAACATTATCTTTAAGCGAGATTGTAACAAAATCTTCATCGAAAAAACCAACAGATCGTCTTTCAGTGTTAATTTCAAAGTCGTTAGTTTTGTAAGTACCACATGAATATTCCGAGATTACAAAGGTTGTAGTTGTAACAAAAGTGCCACCATCACACATAGAGCAGGATGCGATAAATTGGGTGTTTTGTTTTACAGATTCAACAACTGGAGTTGCAAACGCTGTTGATGATATAAATAAAAGGCCTAAAATTAATTTTTTCATAAATTCCCCTAGGTTGGTTAGTTAATCTAAGTACTAAACAGATTACTTAACAACGACCAGGGGATAATTAAAAAATGTAATTATCACATGCTTTAAATGTCTAAGCCTTCCATTTTTTAGCAATTTCTACGAACGTACGAACCATGCAGCCACTAGCCCCGCCGCGAATGTAATTTAGCCTGTTCCCAACTGACCACGCAGTGCCCGCAATATCAAAGTGAGCATAGGGAATTTCTTCAGGTACGAATTCTTTTAAAAATCCAGCCGCTTGCGCGCTGCCCGCTTTTCTTGATGGAGTTCCCATATTATTTAAATCAGAATACGTTCCTTTCATATCACTCATGTGTTCTTGTAGGACAGGCATTCTCCAAACTAACTCTCCACAATCACCAGCGGCATCGTTAACTTTTTTAGCCAGCTTATCATTTGAAGTGTAAAAGCCTGTGTGTAAATCTCCAAGCGCAACAACCATCGCACCAGTTAGTGTAGCGGCATCAATAATTGCTGCTGGTTTTTTCTCAGAGGCGTAACATAAAAGATCAGCTAAAACCAATCTGCCTTCGGCATCCGTGTTGCTTACTTCTACCGTCTTACCATTTCTTGCTGTGTGCACATCTCCTGGCTTCGTGGCAGATCCGTTCACCATATTCTCTGTACAGCCAACCATTGCGAAGCAATTTACCTTTAAGCCAAGCTTTGCAATGGCTATCATTGTAGCTAGAACATTGGCTCCTCCGCACATATCGTATTTCATTTCTTCCATGCCACCAGATGGTTTAATTGAAACCCCGCCGCAGTCAAAAGTTAATCCCTTGCCGATGTAAGCAATGGGTTTTTGAGACTTTCCTGCACCATTATACTCTAAATGAATTACTCTTGGTGGTTGGTCGCTACCTTGAGCCACTCCTAGCATAAGACCGAAATTTTCTTTTTTTATTCTAGTCTCATCCCAAATTTGTACCTTTAATTTTGTGCCCTTAGCTTTTTCTTGAGCGCGCTTGGCAAAAACAGTTGGAGTAAGTAAATTGGCTGGCATGTCTCCAAGATTTCTAGCAAAATTTGCGGCATCAGCTATTATCTGGCCTTGCTTAAAACCGGCGGCAAAAGTTTTTGAACCCATCACTTGCAAGCTAGGAAGTTCTTTTGGTTTAGATTTTAAATCATTAAACAGGTAGCCAGCTAATTCGACCGCTTCGGCTGTAATAGATCCTGTGACCTCTTCTTTTGAAAATAATTTTTGTAGAGAGTCTTTGCAGATAAAACTTTGCATGATTTTTTCAGATTCAAGACGACGATATGCTGCGCCTATAACTCGTCTAAAGTCTTCTTGAGTAAGTTCTTTACCTTTGCCTAGCCCAGCAAAAATCAAAGTGTTTACGTTGCCTTCGTTCCACTCACGAATGACAAAGATGTCATTTTTAGTTGCAGCATGAGATTTCGCTTTTTCTAGCTCGCCTAAAGTCCTGATAGCGACGGCATTTTTTGAGTTAGTTTTTATTTTCCCTTTAGAATCTAGGTAGGTAAAGGCGATCATGGTCTTAATGTGTTTAGTATCTATCTTGGCAACTAACTCGATCATAGTGTGACTCCGCGCAAAAAATAAGTGTTTGAATGCAGCAATATAACACAAAGTATGGCCTGACAGTAGAAAAAACTATGTGGAAATAAATTTGACACCCTATAAAATGAACCCATATTGAGTAGAAGGCCTATCCTTTTGCCAGTCTAAATTATTTATAAGTTTTGCAAAGGGTATTGTACCGCTATTTTGTACGGCATATACTGAAGGCAGGAGAATTTATGTCAACATTGATACCCATGGTCGTAGAGCAAACAGCAAGAGGCGAGAGAAGTTACGATTTATACTCGCGCCTTATGAAGGATCGCATTATTTTTATCGGTGGACCTGTCACCGATCAGATGGCCAATGTGGTTATCGCCCAACTCTTGTTTTTAGAAATGGAAAATCCAGAGAAAGATATACATATCTATGTTAACTCTCCGGGTGGCAGTGTAACTGCGGGAATGGCCATTTATGATTTAATGCAGTTTGTAAAACCAGATGTTGCTACTTACTGTACAGGATTAGCGGCAAGTATGGGAAGCCTGCTATTAACTGCAGGTGCAAAAGGTAAAAGATATGTAATGCCACATAGTAAAATCCTAATTCATCAGCCACTAATTGCTGGCGGGGGATTAAGTGGCCAAGCGAGTGATATCGAGATTCATGCAAAAGACATCATTGATACTAAAAGAATGCTTACCGATATTTACGTACAGCATACGAATAAAAAATTTGAAGATCTAGACAGAGCTATGGACCGCGACAATATTATGAGCCCAGAGAAAGCTAAAGAGTGGGGATTGGTAGATCATATAGTTGCATTTAGAAAGGCGATTAAAGAATGAGTAAAAAAGACACATTAAGCAATTTAAACTGTAGTTTCTGTGGTAAGTCGCAGAAAGAGGTGAAAAAGCTAATCGCTGGGCCGGGTGTATACATTTGTGATGAGTGTATTGATCTTTGTACTGATATTATTGAAGAAGAAAAGGATAGAGAGACTACGTCCAAGGATGGCAGTTTTAAAGTCCCTCGCCCTATAGATATTAAAATACTTTTAGATGATTACATTATTGGTCAAGATAGAGCTAAAAAATCTCTATCTGTTGCTGTCCATAATCACTATAAACGTATTACTACAAAAAACAAAAAAGACGATGTTGAGCTAGCTAAATCAAACGTATTATTAGTTGGGCCAACAGGTAGCGGTAAAACACTATTGGCTCAAACGATTGCAAAGTCTTTAAATGTTCCATTTGCTATGGCAGATGCAACGACGTTAACTGAGGCTGGTTATGTTGGTGAAGATGTAGAGAACGTAGTTCTTAACTTACTTCAGTCAGCTGATTATGATGTTGAAAAGTGTGAGCGCGGAATTATCTATATTGATGAAATTGATAAAATTAGCCGCAAATCAGAAAATCCTTCCATCACAAGAGATGTGAGCGGTGAAGGTGTGCAGCAAGCACTGTTGAAAATTTTAGAAGGAACGGTTGCTAACTTACCTCCTAAGGGTGGAAGAAAACATCCGCAGCAAGAGTTTATTCAAGTAAACACAGCCAATATTTTATTCATTTGTGGTGGTGCGTTTTCAGGACTCGAAAAAGTAATTGAAAACCGCATGGTTTCAAAATCCATGGGGATAGCTGCAGAAATCAAGGCTTCTAAAGATACAGAAGTTAATATATTGCAAAGTGTGCTTCCAGATGATTTGGTTCGATTTGGGTTAATTCCTGAGTTCATCGGCAGATTACCAGTAATTTCTGTGCTAGATCCATTAACCGAAGAAGCTCTTTTAGAGATCTTAATTAAACCTAAGAACGCGCTTACGCGCCAATATCAAAAACTTTTTGGTATGGATAATGTTAAATTAACGTTTACTGAAGGTGCTTTGAAGGCAATTGCTAAAGAATCCATCAAGCGTAAAACGGGAGCACGTGGTTTGCGAGCGGTGATTGAGGATTCTATGCTAGATATTATGTTTGATATTCCTTCCAAACCACACGTTAAAGAGTGTATTATAGACGAAGAAGTTGTACTTAACAAAAAAGTACCTAAGATAACATATAAGACGGATGATGAAATAAAAGCATCTGAAGTTGAGCTTAAAAAAACAGATTCTGAGAGTGCATAAATACTATTAACGAGGAGAGTGTATGAGTGATGCTAAGAGTGGAGAAAAGTTAACGTTACCGTTACTACCACTGCGCGACCTTATTGTGTTTCCACACATGATGATGCCATTATTTGTAGGACGCGAAAAATCAATCAATGCTCTCGAAGAGGCGATGAATCGCAAAAGCGAAATTATATTAGTTGCCCAAAGAGATGCTAAAACTAACAACCCAGAGCCTGCGGATATTTATAATGTCGGTACATTAGGTACAATCATACAACTATTGCGTCTACCAGATGGAACAGTGAAAGTTTTGATTGAGGGTAAATCTCGAGTTAAGATTTTAAAATATCTAGAAACAGACCGTTATTTTAATGTTGAAGCTGAAATTTTGCCAGAGAGCTCGCAAAATAAAGTTGAAGCCAATGCATTAATGAGATCCGTAAAGTCTACGTTTGAAACTTACGTAAAATTAAATAAGCGTATACCTCCTGAAATTTTGATGCGCGTATCCACTATTGAAAACCCAGGGGAACTTGCAGATATCATTATCGCTCAATTAAATTTAAAAATTGAAGATAAACAGGCGACTCTTGAGATTTCTGATTCAGCGAAGCGTCTTGAAGAGCTTTTAAATTTAATGACGGGTGAGATTGAAATTTTAGAAGTCGAGAAGCGCATTCGTACTCGTGTGAAAAAACAAATGGAAAAGTCGCAAAAAGAATACTATTTGAATGAGCAAATGCAGGCCATTCAAAAAGAGCTTGGTGAGCGTGATGATTTCCAAAGTGAAATCAACGAAATGGAAGAGCGTCTTGCTAAGAAAAAAATGAGCAAAGAAGCTACTGAAAAAGTTAAAAAAGAAATCAAGAAACTTCGTATGATGTCTCCGATGAGTGCTGAGGCAACTGTAGTTAGAAACTACATTGACTGGGTGTTGTCACTTCCTTGGTCGAATTACTCAGAGGTTACTAATGACATCATAATGGCAGAAGAAATTTTAGATGAAGATCATTACGGCTTAGAAAAAGTAAAAGAAAGAATATTAGAGTATTTAGCTGTGCAAAGTATTGCTAAAGAACTTAAGGGACCGATTTTATGTTTAGTCGGCCCTCCTGGTGTTGGTAAAACTTCACTGGCGAAATCTATTGCAAAATCCTTAGACCGTAGTTTTGTTCGTATATCTTTAGGTGGTGTGCGTGATGAAGCTGAGATAAGAGGTCATCGTAAGACGTACGTTGGGGCAATGCCAGGTAAAATAATTCAGGCCTTAAAAAAGGCTGAAACCGGAAACCCTCTATTTCTACTAGATGAAATAGATAAAATGGCGTCTGATTTTAGGGGTGATCCAGCATCGGCTATGCTTGAAGTTTTAGATCCTGAACAAAACTCTACATTTCAAGATCATTACCTTGAGTTAGATTACGACTTATCTAAAATTATGTTTGTAACTACGGCGAACTCTTACCATACAATTCCTCGCCCACTTTTAGATCGTATGGAAGTGATTCAACTGAGTTCTTACACCGAAAAAGAAAAAATGAACATCGCTACTCAGTACTTAGTTCCTAAGAAACTGAAGGAGCATGCTCTAGCAGAGAGAAAGGTTCAAATTAACGAAGCTGCAGTGAGAATGGTGGTTAGACACTATACGCGTGAAGCAGGTGTTCGTAACTTAGAGAGAACGTTTGCGACAATTTGTAGAAAAGTGGCAAGGTTCATTTTAAAAGAAGAACAAGTTAAGATTTCTAAGAAAAAAGCTAAGGTAAAAGAAACTGATAGAAAAGTAACTCTAAAAAAGACATCAAAGGGGTATCTTATTACTCCAAAAATTGTTGAAGAATTACTAGGGCCACAAATTTATAAGTGGGGCAAGATCGATGATAAAAACGGAGTTGGTTTAACCAATGGCTTGGCTTGGACAGAAGTGGGCGGAGATTTATTACAAGTCGAAGTTTCAGTTGTTCCAGGTAAGGGCAAGTTTATTATCACAGGTCAGTTAGGCGATGTAATGAAAGAGTCTGCAACAGCAGCTATGAGTTATGTAAGATCACGTGGTCCATTATTTCAAATTGCTCCAGAGGCGTTTCAAAATATGGATGTGCATATACATGTACCAGAGGGATCTATTCCAAAAGATGGCCCATCAGCTGGTATCACGATTACTACAAGTGTAGTTTCTGCGATTACTAAGATTCCTGTTAAGAGAACAGTGGCAATGACTGGCGAGGTATCACTGAGAGGCCGTGTGCTTCCAATTGGTGGCTTAAAAGAGAAGATCATTGCAGCTCACAGAGCTGGAATTAAAACTATTATTGTCCCTAAGGAGAATGAAAAAGATTTAGACGAGGTTCCGAAAGAGATTTTAAAAGATTTAAAAATCATCTTAGTAACTCATGTAGATCAAGTTTTGATCAACGCACTTGATATCAAAAAAGCGACGGATTTGTTTAAATCAAATTACGAGCGCGAAACTGGTATCAGAGCGCAGTATACTGGTCAGAGCATGCATCACTAGTAGCGAGTATTTAAAATTGTATTGAAGTAAAAGGAGACCTTAGGGTCTCCTTTTTTTATCTGC
>JBBKWS010000181.1:0-5705 GCA_037969075.1 Bdellovibrionales bacterium
GCCCCATGAGATAGGCACATTAATAGATAAATTATTTAAAACAGATGTATCAGCTTTCTTGTAATAAACCACCCCTTCGCCCTCAGTAACCGTCACACTGAAATCTTTATTATCAAACAAACCACCAAATAGCTTATCTACCTTAATAACACCGTAAATGTTTCTAACAAATGTATTATTATCATATAAAGGTATGGGCAATATATTTCCAAAAGTGTCCTTTTTAAATTCTATAGTCTGACTTAGCGTTGGCAGTTTAGACGCCTTGCTTACTTCGACCGCTGTCTTTAATTTTTTAATGAAATCTGTACTGGTACTTTTTTTAGATTTAAATACTGAATCACTAGGGTAGCTCCATACCACCTTTAGATTTTTATCAGTAATACTGATTTCAGTCAAAAATCTTAATTGCTTCAAATAGTTTTCGCTATCTAAGTTTAGATATTCCTGATTCGTAATTCCTAATAAGTTAACTCTGGCACCGTAGCGCTCGAGAGCATTAGCTGTTTGATGTAATCCCTCAGTTATTTCTTCGCTCATCCTATTTATTTTTGAAGTCAAACTTGATTTTAAAAACCCCACCTCTTGTTTGATTGAAAATTGCCAAAGCTGTACTACAACAACTGTTAACAACAACACTATAATCATTGGTACGGCACGATGCCTTTCATCAGAAATTGATACCTTTCTTAAGTTATCAATATAAAGCCATATACTAGCAATTGATATACTCAAAGCTGTGGCCATTGACATATATGAAAATGAAGCTGAATCTATGGTACTCTCGAGACCTAAAATTTTACCAACTAAAGCTGCAATTCCTATTGCTACACATAGTGCCGAAAGAAAAGATGAGTAAAAATATTTTGCGCCATTTAAATTTTTGCTGGAGGTAATAAAGAATGAAATAGACAACAAGAAAAATGTCATTGAAGAATCTAAAGCCATGCGTCCAGGGTAATTTTCATATACCGCCCGTACACTTTTTCTAAAAAGCTCATCAATAAAAAAGTCATATCCACTGATATGTTGAAATAGAGTAAGGCCACCTAATATAAAAAGAAAGATACTAGTGATCTGTGCTACTACGTGTTTTTTAAGAGTTTTAGCGAGGATAATGATGCTCATCAATACAATACCTAGGGCAGTATTAAATTGCATACCAATCCAAGGCATAAATATTGAGCTTTCATTAATTGTTATCCAACCAGCTAATAGTGGCAGTGCTAGTAAAAGCAATAAGAAGGAGGAGCTTTTGCCGACAAAAGCTTTATCCGTTCTGTACTTATTGATTACTTTTTTGTATTGCATCTATATAACCTATCGGAATTTTTGAGTTAAAATTGTACAACATTAAAATAAAACTACTACAACACTATACTTTGATCTACGTGCCTGAAGGTTGTATCTTATTAAGTTCTTTAATTGCTAGGTCATATTCTGTAGCAAACGAATTATATAGCGCCAACAGTTGATCGCTACTAGTAGTAGCGCGATCCAACTTTTCTAAATCCAGACATATTTTTGCCAGTTTTAAAGCACCCAAATTAGCTGCGCTAGACTTTAGACTGTGGGCGGCATCTGACAATGATTGAAGGTCCCTGCTTGATACAGCAGTCTTAATCTGATTGGCACTTTCAATTGTCGTTTCGTTAAAAAGTTTAATGAGTGCCATTAGTAGGTCAGGCTGGCCCTCTGACTGCAAACTTCTTAGTTCATCAATAATTTTTAAGTCTATAATATCTTGATTAACTGATTCGCTCATTCTTCCTCCCGCTTACAACTGATGTCCATTTTTTTAGCGTTGCCGCCAATACATTTGATTTTAAAGGCTTCGTAAGATAATCATCCATACCTACAGAAAAACATTTCTCACGATCATTATCAGTAACATTTGCAGTTACTGCTATAATTGGAACACTTGCTTTTTCGCTATTTTTTAGCTGTCGAATTTTTTTTGTGGCCTCATAGCCATCCATAATGGGCATTTGGCAATCCATTAACACTAAATCATAATGGCATTTTTCAATTGCCGATAGCGCCTCAATTCCATTTATAGCTACATCGAATGTGTATGACATCTTTGTAAGATTTTGACATAAAATAGTTTGGTTTAGTAAATTATCCTCGACCACTAGTATATGCCCTTTGGATTTTTTAACAATCGCAGGTAAGTTCTTTTGAATGATAGCAAGCAAGTCTTTTTCTTTAAATGGCTTAGATATATAATCATTCATTTTGCTCTCTAAACAAATCTTTTTATCTTCATCCATAGCATTAGCAGTCATTGCAACTATTGGTACATTACTCCACTTGAAATTTGATGCTCGAATACGTCTTGTTGTTTCGAACCCATCCATGATAGGCATTTGGCAGTCCATTAAAACTAGGTCATATTTTTCATTTTTTAGTTCTTTGATAGCATCTACGCCATTACTAAGTACTTTTGTATTAAGACATCCAAACTTATTAAGCATAGCAAGTGTAACTTGTTGGTTAATTTGATTGTCATCAACAACCAGTATTTTTGCATTGCTCGGTAACTTAGTAGCAAGATCATCTTTTAAATCAAAACCCTCGCTCATTATGCCGTTTACTAAATCTAATTCGACCCAAAAAGTAGAACCGCTACCTTCCTCACTATCGACACCAATTTTTCCGTTCATTAAATCAACTAACTGCTTTGATATAGAGAGACCCAATCCAGTCCCTCCAAATTTTCTATTCATTGTTTCATCTGCCTGAGAAAATGCTTGGAACATTTTACTTAAAGATGATTTTGGTATCCCAATACCTGAGTCACTTACATCAATCCTAAGTTTTGATGATCTATTATCATTGCTTAAAATTTTACACGCTATTTCTACACTGCCACCATTGTCCGTAAATTTTATAGCATTACTAATTAGATTTAAGAGTACCTGTTGAATTCTTACCGGATCACCATAAAAGTATGAGTCATCAGATAGTGTACAATTTAACATTAAAGCAATTTTCTTTTTCTGTGCTTGCAAGAGCATTGATCTTTGAATATTAGACATTAATTCTTTGAAACTAAAATTGATAGATTCTAGTTCCATTTTTCCGGCTTCCATCTTTGAAAAGTCTAAAATATCGTTTATTATTGAGAGTAAATTATCAGCTGAAAAATTTATCATGCCAACCAATTCGCTTTGAGATTTGGTTAAATCTGTATCAGCCAATAAATCAGCCACCCCTATTATCCCATTCATAGGTGTTCGTATTTCATGACTCATATTAGCCAAAAACTGTGATTTTACCTCGGTTGCCTCAATAGCAATTCGTCTTTCCTCAAGCGCTCTTAATTCTGCCTGCTTAAGATCGGTAATATCCTGAGCAAAAGCAAAAATTCCTTGCACTACATTATTCATAATATCTGGAAGATATGTTACAACAATATATCTCTTCTCGCCATCATACCTACTGAAGGTCTCTTTTTCAAAAGTCTGCGCCTCACCCAATAAGGCCTTATTTAAATAATCTTCATGGAAACTATAAACATCATCGCCAATTAAGTCTTTTAATGTTGAACCGGTAATTTTCTCGTCTTTCTTTTGAAACCAATCATAAAATGAATTATTTCCATAAATTAATTTTAGATTTTTATCCCATTGACTTACCATCGCAGGTACACTGTTAGCTATACTCTCTAATTGTCTTCGGACTAACTCTAGTGCCTCATTGGTTTTTACTATTTTATCTATATCAATATGTACACCAGTTATTCGTATTGGCACACCTGTCTCCGAATACTCACTGACACGCCCCCTTGATAAGACCCAACGCCAGTCTCCATCACGTGTTCTATAGCGCGTCTTCACTTCGTGAAATTTTGATTCACCGCTCAACAGTTTTTCTATTGAGTTCTTAATGGCGCCTAGATCATCAGGATGAGCCACCTTGCTCATGTCTTCTATAGATTTTATTTTAGAAATTTTATCCCATGCAAAAGTATCGGCTATTTTTTCACTGACATACATTTCATGATTAGTAATATCCCAATCCCAAATGCCATCATTAGAGCCTTCTAGAGCACTACTAAGACGTCTCTCTCCCGTTTTATAGATCTCGCGTGAATCACGAAGTTCTTTTGTAAGCTCATCTGCAATTTCGTGTGAGCGCCTATTCACAAGCTGTAAATTAATCATTAAGTTGATTAACAATAGACTGGCTAGCGCTCCCGCAAGGCCAACCCAAGCTATCGTTGTATTATGGGAGGTAGAATAATTTGGAGGACGTCGCCACTCTAAGGTAAATGTACGCTGCCCCATTATCACTTGCGTCTGCGCCTTATATGAATCTCTACTAAAAGTATCATATTGCATACGGTCTGAATCCAAAGTCTCGCCGTCATAAATTCTTAACTCAATTTTGTCTTTCCACGGCATTAATATACTGCCAAAAAAATTCTTACTTATAAATGGGCTATATACCCAGCCAATATGTGATTTTCTTCTTTGTTCAATCGTATCAATTTTTGCTCCATTTTTATATATAGGAATGTACAATAGGAAGCCGGGTGTACTCTCTTTATCCTGTACCAATGTAATTACATTCGTAATAGTTGGTTTATTTGTATCTCTAGCAATATCCGCCGCAAGTCTTCTATTTATTTCCGACCCAATATTTAGACCGCTTGCCTTCTTATTTTTAGCAATAGGCTCAATAAATTTAATTACATACTTTTTATCAAAAGATAAAGCTGGCGAGCCATCTACGCCAGGAACATCATGTACAAAGAAAGTTGGAAGCCCCTGTTCTCTGATATTTTCTTCAAATTTAGAAATATCCTTTAAATCTACAGGCCAAATTACCCCTAGGCCGTTAATTCCAGGATAATTTTCCATAATTTTTACCATATTAAAATAGGATTTCCACTCGTCTAACTCTACAGATTTTGAAGCTGCATACAAACCAGCTCCGCCGCGCAAAGCTTCTTCATATGCTGCCATTCTAATTAATATATTTTTTTGTATCTCACTAACTTCACTATCAAACCTTTGCTCTTCCTTGTACCTTTCTCCATTCTCAAAAGAATAAAATAGTGCTCCAGACAATAACCAGCACACTAATAAAACAACCGAAACAGACTTTGTGAAATTTTCTTTTTTGCATCCAGACATTGTAAGTACTGTCAGAGCAATGGATGTAAGAAATAGTTGCAGATGAATTAATCTTTCATTTAAATCCCCGGTAGCGAATGGTCCAGATCCCATCGCAGTTGCTACAATACCCACCATGCAAATAGATAAAGAGAAAAAATATATATATTCATTTTCAAGAACTAATAAAGATAAAAGAAGCACAGGAAATACTAAAAAAAGATAGGGGCTACCCAAGGGGCTAATAAAAACAAAATGACTTACGAGCGCAAATGCGATAAAAACACCAATAAAACGTGCTAGCAATTTTGCGTTGAATTTAACTGCACTTAACTTAATTAAGGCAGGAGCAAAGACAAGCCCGCCCAGTATATCACCTATCCACCAAGTGAACCAAACACGTACATACATTTCTGAAGGTAAAGCCTGAAATATGTAGAGAGCTGTAGCGCCTACACTTGCACTGATTAGACAGCCAACGATCGATGATAGCAAGAATGATACTGTGCTTGTTAGGTATGAGAAACGTTTTTTAAATTTCTGAAAGTAAAAAATTAAGTTAACTCCGCACACAGCTTCTAG
>JBBKWS010000182.1:0-37566 GCA_037969075.1 Bdellovibrionales bacterium
CTAGCGGTACTAGGAACATCACTGCTCAAGCGAATGTTTGATAAACATGATAAATTCATGATTGAAATAAACGATAAAGAAAAACAGAAAGAAGAGAAATAAGTTAAAAAGGACATGCGGGGTGTCTGACTATGGTTAGATGCCTCGCCTTATTATTTGTTAATTTCTGTAGCAAAATGGGCTAGGTGGGTCGAGTTTAGAGCTCATTTAATTTCATTTCAAATATAGGTGGTTTTGATGACTTTCTTGACATTTCATGAAATGTCATGATATACTGACTACTATGAAAGCTAAAAAATTTGCCACCCAAATTGATGAAAATGTCCTTAAAGATCTTAAGTCTTATGTGAGTAAGGCAGATCGCACTATTTCCAGTGTTGTGACAGAGGCTGTAGCTGAATACCTTCAACGCTCAAAGCTTCGTCCTGCCTTTCGTAGCGCAATGGATGAGGTGTTGAATGACAATGAAGAGCTTCTAAAGCGTTTAGCGAAATAATGAAAACAGTACTATATCCTACTCTAGCAGAGACTCTAGAACTCCATACTAGATTAATAGAAAGGTTTGGTGGAACTGGGGGCGTTAGAGACATGGGGCTTCTTGAAAGTGCACTAATGAGACCGCAAACTGGTCATTATAAAAGTTTATCATTAGAAGCTGCAGCCCTCTTACAAAGTCTCGCCCAAAATCATGCGTTCGTTGATGGTAACAAGAGAGTAGCTTTTGCTACCACGGCCATCTTTCTCAGAATGAATAAATACAGATTAAAAGTGGGTGCTGATAATGGTGAATCATTTATTATTGAACGTGTAATAAAAAAGAAAGTTGATATCAAAGAAATCGCTGATTGGCTTGAGAAGCATATGAAGGTTGTTTAAATAAATTTTAGTTGAAGATCACTAGAGTATTTTTGGTTAGAGTTTAAAACTTACCTAAGGGCTATTTGATCAAAAGAGAATTTATGCCCATCTATCGTTAGACTGATTTCCCTACCTTGCAAGACGATACTGCCAAGGCCGATTCCTGCAAAGAGAGACTTATCTTCATTTTTGATTGGTAACTCTATACAAGAAATTTTTTGAGGCTTTGATGGAAGTGTCTTTTTGCGATGAACTTCAATCAGTGTAGGTATGCCCTCTAGAAAAAACCAAGCGGTGTGATGCTTCAAGGTCTCTGCACTAACGGGGTGAAGTTTCCACCCTAAATTTTGAGCGGTAATGGAGAACTCTTCTATATCGAGCACGTCAATCGCAATATGATGAAGTGAAGGTCCACGCTTTAGCAAAGCTCGTTTGTATGGTCCCTCAGATATTGCTTCAACGAGAAGTAACAGCCCGCTTTGCGTGTCATTAGATCCTACATAAATTTCTTTAGTGCCTTCAGAATCGAAGGTTTCTGGGTCTTCTGTCGCAATGCCATGATTATTCAAAAATGTAGCAGAAGCTTCAGCTGAAGATACTAAGAGTGCAACATGATTTAAGCGTGAGTTCATTATAGCATTTCCAATGTAAAATAAGTTCGAGACCCGTATGGCCTAACTTAAAAAATAGTATCTAAATATATGATTTTATTGAAGTGAAAAATGGCGGGGTGGACCATCCTAACTTAAGTTACTGTTATTATTGAGGTCTAAACCTCTAGCCTACCAACTGTATCTCTAGTAATATTAAACTCTCTATTTCTGTTAAGTATTTCCACAACAATTGGTATAGGCTAGGGGAGTCAGCCGTTAAGGGCATGTCTCCCACATTAGGTGCGGGTAATCACTGGCAGAGCACCACTTCCAATTACCGCTTACAGGTGTGAAGTCATAGCCCGCTGTTAAATAGATATTACCAGCAGCTTGGTTTTGCATTGCAGCTGTTGTTTGCCCAGACGGGGCACCTACGACAGGGCCACTAAAACCTATGGTCTTAGTCGATGTATCAAGATCCCAAAATGTGTTTGAGAAATATACGTACTCTTCAAATATATAACCAACAACTCCGTTTGCTAATACGTTAGGTGTATCTATTTGCACAGTCGAAAATGAATTGGTTAAAAAAGTTCTTTCATTGGTATTTCCAATGCCGTCATCATGATTTTGTGAATAACCAATGATACCACCAAGGGAGCTTAAACCATTTTGAATGTGTCCATGTGCATAGGAATCAATAATTTCAATTACTCCGCCCGGTATAGAGCCAGTATTGTGATGGGCAAATCCTACCAAACCGCCAGCACGGGTATTATTAGGTGTTAGATTGATCGTGCCGTTATAAAAAGATTTTTCTATTTTAAATAAAGTAGCTGAGTTTAAAGTCATCAAACCAACTAATCCACCAACTTCTGAGCTAGCTGTATTTGAAACTATAACATCAGCTGTTGAAGAGGATTTAGATACTGTGCCGTTGCCGTGAGACATAGTACCAATGAGTCCTCCTGCACGAGCTCCACCATTTAAAGTGATTGTACCTGATGTATGCACATTGGTTAAAGTAAAACCAAAAGTATTGCTGGCTGCCGTAACACCAATAATACCACCGACCGAGCCGTTGGACGATATATTTGCGTTTGAGCTAACATTATTGATAGTGTAATTAGCCGTTGCCGTTGTTAAATAACCTATTATACCTCCAACCTCTGACAAGGCCGATGACACGTTGCCGCTATTGATTACGTCTTGCATGGACCCAGCAGCAGTAACATAGAGGCTACCTACTATACCACCTATTACACTATTAGTGCCTGAAATTGCACCCAAGTTATAAGCTTGACTTATATTGGTAGTTCCAGAATTGGCAATGATTCCGCCTGCACGATTGCGTCCGCTAATAGCTCCGTAATTATATGCATTTGTTAGAGTTATACTATTAGAAGAACCTATTATACCTCCTGTAATATCTTGTGTAGAGGAAATATTACCGTAGTTATATGCTTGATTCATTATTAATGTGGAATCTACACTACCAATTACGCCCGCAGTATACGCTCCTACTGAGGTTACGTTATTATAATTATAAACATTATTTACGCTACTACCGCTAATATTTGCGCGTCCAATAACTCCTGCAGTAACACTATTATTACCTGTTACAACAACATTTGAGTACAAATTAGATACAGAGCTTATCCCGCCGTTAATATAACCTATCAGGCCACCTATTTCGCTTGATGCACCAGTAACCTGACCGCTTGCCCACAAATTATCAATGACATTGCCGTTAGTTGCAATCGGGTAGTAGTAACTCAATATACTGCCCACAAATTGTCTGCCGTGTAGATTAACATTAGTCATTCCTAAGTTTTTAATAGTATTGGGTGAGCCACTAGTATTTCTAAAAGCGCCAAACAACCCCAAGTAATCTTTTGCTGCATTGATATAAGTGTAATTGGCAATTACATGCCCATCCCCATCAAAGCTACCATTAAACGAAGTGGCAGCATCACCAATGTTGGTCCCGCCGATAGGTTCAAAGGTAAGACTATCTAGATCAATATTTGTCCCTAACTTAAAGCTATATAAACCATTTAGATAATTATAAAGTCTACCATCAGATATTTTATATCTCATATTATTTAAATGCGCTACGCTACAAATTATAAACGGATTCATTGTAGTCCCACTTCCAGCAGCCATTTCAGTGCCCCAAGATCCGGGTAGGTCACAAATATGGGTTGGTGTAGATTGGTATAAGTAGGCGCCAAGGATTGAGCTAATAGAGCCCTCTGGATTTTGCACCGAAACGGTGGCTGTACCATTTGAACCGGCAGGCACACGACAAGTAAGCTTAGTAGTTAAGTGGATTTCTACATCTGTACAAGGTGAGCCACCAACAGACACGATAGTATCAGCAAGAAAATTATTTTTTGTTGCTTCAGAAAAACCTGTACCGGTGATGACTACCAGATCCCCACCAGCTGTTGGTCCCTGACTGCGTTTGATTGAACTTAAAACTAAAATATTATTAGATGTTACAGATAAATTAGCACCAGCTGTATTACCGGCTTGATCCTCTATTTCTAAATAATAACTAATAAATTTATTTACATCCGTTGGCCCACTAAGATTAGTTAGACTTGTTACGCCAACGTTACTATAAATTAAAGAGTCACTTGTGGTTGCTAAACTTTCTGTGTCAGATATTTTTTGAAAGATTCTAACTGTTATATTAGCCATTGCAGTTGTGTTATCGCTCATTGTCCAATTTAAATTCCAGCGTTTATAAGCATCTAATTTATTAGTCGTAAATGAACCAATAACAGGTACGGTCAAATCACTAGTTACAAAACTTCTAACGGTGCCATCACATCTGCGGTTGGCCGAACTATCTAATGCACATACTGAATAATAATAAGTCGTACCTTCGACTAAACCCGTATCGGTAAAGTTTAATGGACTGTGGCCAGCGTTAGTGCGCAAACTACCATCATTAAATGGCTGTGTTGCATTAGCAAACGTAGTGTTAGCTTTTCTATATACTTGGTAGCTGATAGTGATACCCGGCTCACTAGCATATTGATTATCTGTAGCGGCTAGCCAAGATAAAGTGTATGTAGGGCCAGCGCCAACTACAAGGTTTGAAGTAAATGCAGGTAGGGTTTGGTCAAGAGTACGTTTATTTGCAAAACTTGAGCTTGGATCTAAGTAAGTCGTTTCGTTACCGACAGCATCATACGCTCTTACATGAAATTTATAAGTTCTATAGGGGTCAAGGTTAGTAACAGTGCAAGTAGTATCTGCTAAATTACAAGCACCTGGGCTAACACAAGCACAGTTTTTTAGTAAACTTAAACTATTATTTGGTGCCACAGAATAGACTTTAAAACCTTGATAATCTGCTGACCAAACTGGCTCGTACCATGTTACGGTCATCTCGCCTTCAGTAGATGAGATTTGATCTGCGGGGCCTTTGATTCCGGTAAAACCAGCGGGTGGGTTGACATCAGGTACAGCCACTGACTTTGCAGTATTTAAAGCAAACGAAGTGCAATTTTTTGAGCCACCTGGCAATTGATCTGCATTGTCACAAGCATCAACAACGGCATAAACAACATCATAATCAGTGTAAGAAAAAATCGAACCATCAAATGACATTCCACTTGGGTTAGTGCCATGACTTCTAATAACCGTAGTAATATTGCCAGCTAAAGGTGTAGCAGTATTCTTCCAAAGTTTAATCCTGTACTCTAAAATATCAGAAGATACGCTTGCATTCCACGCAATACTTATTGTTCCCGTTAACGGTACATAGTTAATTGTTTGAATGTTATCAAAATTAGGCGGCGTACTATCTAATGTAGTTCGGCTTAAACTAGCGGTTGTATTAGAAGTGTTACCTGACTGATCTTGCGCCTTTAAACAAATAGCATATGTAGTGCGAGAGCTTAAGCCGGTTAGTGTTATTGTTCTTGCACCTGGTGCGTAGCCACTGGCTAAAACTTCATGTATCTGTGATCCATTTATACAAGGGTCAGAAGGAGTGCCTGGATAGGACGCAGAAGTACTATAAACGATATATTTATAAGTTCCGTCAGCGCTCTCAATACCTTCACGATCAATGGCAGTAAAACCAATAACCAACGACGAATCACTTGGAGCACCTAATGTTAAAGATGATAAACCTACAAATGATGGAGCTGAAGTATCGCCCGTATTTAAAGACACTACATTCGTATTATTATTGTTATTTCCAGTTGGATCTTCATCCTGTACAATAAAATGGTATTGCGTATTATCTATCACACCCGAGATACTTACAGATGTGTTAGGGTTTGCTAAATTAGCAACGACTAAAGTTTGCTCTAAAGTATAATCACTAATATTAGTTCCACCGATGGCACCAACACGTTTATAGACATAGCGTTTTTTTACAGCGCCATTTGCTTCGACCCAAGGTATGTTTAATGTAACTTGAGAATTATTAGCACTTGCAGAAGACGCGCCAGTAGTTAGTGGAGCCCCACCATCACTTAGTGTTAAGGCGCGTTCAACCACATTGGTATCGCAAACATTAAAACTCGTGCAGGCCCTTACACCAAAAGCGTAAGGCAATTCATCGCCTAGATTAGTTAGGGTATAAGAAAATGTGCCGGATGCTACTATTGATCGTGGGGTAGTTGTCCAATTTACGGTAGCGCCAGGATTAGCAAAAATTTGATAGGTACTTACTACGGGCCCTGTTGGATTAGCTGGCGACCAATTTACTCGTACTGATCTTGCCGTAAGGGCTGTTGCTGCTGTGATACCAGCAAAAACAGGAGCGTTAGCTGACATAGTGGTTAAGTGTAAAATATTAGAACCAGTTTTTGCTTTAAATGCTTTTGATCCTTCGCAAGTGTATTCGTACGTCGCAGCTTCTTGTAAGCCCGTATCAACAAATGAAGTACTAGCACGAGATGATGAAGAGTAGATAGCAGAACCATTTCTATACACAGTGATGCGGTCATATTCTTGCGGAAACTCAAAGTTAACTAATATACTGGATGCATCTACTGCGCTACCATCAACACAGCCCAAAAATGAATCAAATGGATCAGCGGATGCCCCACCACTTTCTTCTAAAGACCCTGAGCTTAAGCAAGCAGTTAGGGTCAGGCACAATAAAATGCCTGAAAAGAATTTTTGAAGTACGTACGTGCCATTAGTCATAATTCTCTCTTATTAGTTTAATACTTTTCGGTAAATTGGGGCTAAACTTAAGTCTGTCTAGTATTGAGACAGGCTTAAAGCTATTTAAAGGCCAAACCTAAAGCTAGTTTTATATTTTAAAAGAAGTAGATGTACTTAGAGTCTTAAGCTGAGACATAAAGGTACCGAAATAAGAAGTAACCCAAGGATGGTTATTTTATGAGTCAATTAACTAAATGGATAAGCCTTTTATTAATAGCTATGCTGTTGAATGCTTGTTCGCTGTTAAAATTTAATGACAAAAAAGAAATCACTATCGCTAGCATTCCCAGCTCTGCAGAAGTGGTTAATGCCGCCGGAGAAGTGGTTGGAGTATCACCTATATCTTTACAAGCCGAGACTTTGGCTAAATTAACAGACGGCGATAAACTTATATTTAGCGTTCGAAAACCTGGGTTTGAGACTCAAACCTTAGTTGTTGACCTGTCAGTAACTAACATAAGCAGTCATGTAGTAAAATTAAAAGAACAAAGTGCATCTACATTTTCTAATGATATTTTATTGCAATACTCAAAACAAACCAATGAAATGATTCGAGAAATTCTATCCATCCAAGGTCTTATTGTCGCTTCAGAATGGGCTTTAGCTGATGAGAGATTAAATGGTTTTGAAAAGAAGTTTTCAAATATAGCTGCGGCATTAGTGCTTAGGGCCAATGTAGAAATCAACCGTGGACAAGTACCACGAGCACTTGAGTACTTAAAACGAGCTAGAAGTATCGATCCCGATGATACCTATATATCTAGGTTGATCTTAAGCTTACAAGGCAGAGTACCAGCAGGGGAGGCTAAAAATGAAAATTAGCCTTTTAGCTTTAATATTTGTATTCACTTCAGTTCTAATGGCTGAAGAATTTCCTTCAACTACGCCTGTAAGTGTAATTGAAGCTAATTATGAAAAAGAAATTTTAAGTTCCATTGAGCAAATGTTAGGAAAAGACCTAGGCACATTAGTTAAAGTAAAAGCTAAAGTTGAAGACACTGAAAAAAACGCTAAGCCTAGCTTAGATGTGGCTTACTTACCAATCCCACCGACCAAGATAAATCTTTTAGGGCCAAATGCAAATAATCAAAAAATATCTAATTTAGATGTAAATATTAAAATATTAGCAGAAATGGACCCAAATCTAGAGACCCAAATTAAGGACCTTGTTAACTTCTCAATTAAAAATATACCAGCAAGCATTAAGATAGAAAAATTCAATGTAAACAAAGATCAAAACCGTAAAATAGCTTCAGATGAAAACAAAGAAAATAAACCACTGTCAGAATTGATACAAGAGTGGAAGTGGTCATTCTTCTTACTTCTAGGTTTGCTGTCTATTGTTGGTTTTTTACTAGCCATGAAAATAATGTCAAATGGCTTGCAAACAGCCGCCGATAATTTAGCGGGGGGTTTTCGTTTAAACAATAGGACAACTCCGCCTGACGATAAATCAGACAAAGAAGAAGCCGAAATCAAGTCCGAAACTATTGATGTAGAACATAGCTTATATAAAGATCAAATCCCTACGAATGTATCATTTTTAGAAGATATTCTTAAAGAGGATAGTAGCGCCTTTTTTACAGCTTTAACAAGTGATGTAAAAGACAAAATGGGCTTTAAGTGGCTTTTAACAAAAATGAATCCCGAAGTTGTTAGTCTGATTAAAAAAGTAATGGATAAAAGTCGCTTGCAAGAGCTGCTTGCAACGGATGAAAACGAAGATGATCTAAAGATTAATTTAGCAGAGTGGTTGCAAAAATTCACAGAACGACAGCTAGTAAATAAAATGAAAGAAGAAAATATTATTGATCGAGCTTTATCAGCAAGTCAAAAAGTAAAATTATACTCATGGAACGCTGAAATATTTAATACAGGCAAAGACAATGTTTCTGACAATGCGATTTGGCGTTTGGCAGCAGAGGTTTTAACTCAAAATGAATTTGCTGATTTAACAAAAGGTATTGATGCAGAACTTTGGAATAAGGTAATACTATCAGCCGACGTTAATGACGAGGCCGTTTTAGCTGCATATCAAAATTTAGAAGAATTTGTTGAAAAAGATAAGAAAAGTGAAGGATCTAGTAAAAATAAGTATATCAATGAAAGACTTTTAGTGCCAATGATTGATAGTATTCGATCAAAACCATTTGGACAAGATGATGAAATGATCCAATCACTTTGTGTGAATAACAAAGAATTAGAAGAGATCTTACGTGCAAAGGTATGGACGGCAGCTAACTTAAGAGATATTCCTGAAACCTTTATAAAGTCATTTATATACGAACAAAGTACAGAGGTCGTTTTTTCTTTAATATACTCTTTGCCAGAGGATTTGGCTAAATCTATAGACTCAATGTTAGATTCAGGAAATAAAAAAATTATCATCCAAGATTTGGTTCAGAGGGCAAAACAAAAAGCTACAGATAAAGAACAGCTTGCAGCAAGAAATTTAGCCAGAAAAGCAATCGATGACTTACGTACTAGTTACCAAAAAGGTGATTTTAAATTAAAATCAGAAGATAATAAGGGGAAGGATTTGTATGCTGCATAAATACATGCTTCTGACCTATATCTTGTTTTCTTGTAATTTTGCAGTTGCTGAAAGTGAAGATTTTAAATCAAAGTTAAGCCTTAGAAGTGGCCTAGAGTCTTTAGTTAACAAAGGGGAGTTATCTGGCAGTCAGACAAATATTGGAGGCTTTAATATAGGCTATAGTTTGTTCTTAAACTCAAGCCTAGCGATTATTTTTGGATACGCAGCCTCTTTTGATCTTGGCAACGCAAAGCAAACTGTTAACTCTTATATTTTGGCTGGTAAGTATTACTTTTCAGGGCTTGGTACAACAATAGAAAAAAAAGATGAGCTTGGTACAAGTATCAGTAAGTCAAATAAAGCCTACTACGTTGGGTCTAGTTACGGTTTGCATGATTATTTTTTAGGAAGTGATTCTTTATCAATAGACGCAGAAGTTGCAACCATAAAGGGAACCTACTCTACTACTAATGTATTTATTGGTGCGGATTATTTTTTAACTAAAAAATTGGAATTAAATTTTGAGGCAGGTATTACTATACTTGCGTTTGCTGCTAGCGATAATCGTGTAAAAATACATCATACTTGGTTATTAGCTGGCTTAAATTGGGTATTTTGAGGTAAAAATGAAAGATTCTACATTTTCACTAAAAATGGATTGGCTAGATCAGGACGCTTTTGATTCTGATGTTGAATCATTAAACCTTAATGGTTCAAACATAGGTAATGATGTAGATGTGCTATCACAAGTTAAAGTCATTGACGAGTCTTGGCAGAAAGCATTTTTTAACTTTAAAGAATTAAAAGTTAATTTTAAAAAAACAATCATTGCATATAACAATGAATTAAAAGAAAAAAGTATCTTAGAAGAAAATATTTTAGAGCAAAAGAATATACATTCAAAGCAGCAAAAAAGAATTGAGCTCTTAGCTAACCATTTGCAAGAAAGAACTTTACAAGTGAATACGCTTGGTACTCAAACTTTTGAAAAACAGAAGCTAATCGATGAATTAAATCAAGCAAATGCCAAAATCAATCAAGACTTAAATAATTTAAATCTTAAGATTAGAAACCTTCAGCTAGAAAATGATCAATTAAAAAATGAATCTGCAAATCTAAAGGCAAAAGATATTAATAATACTGTTAAGCAAAAAGCCAATCTTAATAAAATTGACGGTTTAGAAGTAAGTATTATAAAGCTTGAAGAAGAGATCGCGCAATATGTTGATTTTTATGAGACTAAAGTAAAAAAACTTACTGAAAATTTAAACTCATTAAATTCTCACTATAATCTTTTGAAAAAAGAAAATAATCAGTATCAGACATTACTTAATAAGTTACAAAAACAGTCAGAAGAAGAAAAATCTTTAAGAGATGAACTTTCTACTAACTTAACTATTGAAGTGAGCTTGCGAAAGAATCATGAAAGCTTCATTGAAAAACTACAAAAAGAAAAAGCTGAGCTTAATCGAGAAATTAGAGAAGTTAACAATGAACGCTTTGATTTATATAAAAAAAATGAAATTGCACTTTTAAGTATAGATGAGTTAAAAACTGACAAGATGAGCGCCGCAAAAAAGATCGAGACCTTGCTGAAGTCTCAGCATGCATTAGATGAAGAAAAACAAGAGCTTCAAATGACCTGCCGCGAACTAAAGCAAAGTATTACCAATGAAAAAGAAGCAAACTTGCAAGCGCAAGGAAATATAGATTTACTACATAAGAAATTAAGTTTTTTTGAAGAGCAACTGCAAGATAGCAAATCTGAATTTATAAGTGCTTCAGCTTTGAATCAAAAGAATTTACAGGTATTAGAATCAAAAAATAATGATCTTGTAGCAGAATTACAGCAATCAAAACAAGACAGAGCAGAGTTAAATAGACAGCTTGAGCTTAAAAGTATTAATGAAGAAAATTTACTTAATCAATTAAATGAAAAACATAAAATGATTGAACGCCTAGATAACGAATCTATAAATTTAAAAAATAATATAGCCCAGTTAATCTTAGTGCAACAATCAGATAAGCAAATGATTTTTAATTTCCTGCAATTTATTGAGCGAATCATAATTGAAAATAACTCGCTGATAACTAAAAAAGACCAATTTTATGCGAAGCAGTTATCTGATACTACCAACACAATGCAGGAACGTATGGAGCGATTAGTTTCTTGGGTGTATTTGTCAAATAACAATAGCGCAAATCAAAAGCCTTTAGACGCAGATTCAAAGGCAATTAGAGATTGGTTGAATCAGTTGTTTTTTGAATCGAAATAAGTTTTGGCTTGTTAAGTATTTTTTTGATTTTAATAATGTTTATGAATGTGCGATTACGCTAAAAGGATGAATGTATGAATTTTACAGCAATTTTTGGATTACTCTCAGCCATCGCAGTGCTAGGTTACGGTACGATGTCGGCTACATCCAACTGGAAAATCTTTTTAGATCCCCATGCAATAGCGATAGTTATTGGTGGAACAATGGCTGCCACATTAATATGTTTTCCGTTTTCTACCATTAGAACTTTGTTCACTGTATTTTTTAAAAAGATCATAGGTAAGTTTGACGGGACTCACTCTCTATTGATTGAAGAGATAGTAATCTTATCAAAAGGCTACAGAGAAGACAGCCAATTCTTAAAAAATGGTGTTAACGCTATTAAATTTCCTTTCTTAAAAGAAGCGATACAACTCATGGTGGAAGGTGGAATCCCAGAAGATAAAATGGATGCCATTTTACAACAAAGAGCTGCAACCCATTTTAAGAGGTATGAGGATGAAGCAAATATTTTTAAAGTAATGGGAAAATTTCCTCCCGCTTTTGGTTTGTTGGGTACAACCCTTGGGATGATCGCTCTTTTGCAAAACATTGGATCACCTGATTCATTTAAACTTTTAGGCCCTGCCATGGCTATCGGATTAGTGGCCACTCTCTACGGTATTGCAATTGCAAACCTAGTGTTTATCCCAATGGGAGAAAACCTAATTAAATTAAATAAAGAAGACCAAGTCTCACGTAAAATGGTGATAGTAGGAATTAAACTTTTAAGAGAAAAAGAACATCCTCTAATTGTTGAAGAGTTTTTAAAGAGTTATTTACTTCCGTTTGAAAGAAACAAGCTTAAAAAGGTTGCTTAAAAATGTCGGCTGCTGAAAAACTAAAAGACGAAGAAATAAAAGCTGCGGCAAAGCCAGCGGTCTATTTTTTTGAAGAAGCAGACTCGCCGTCTCATATGGATGAAGGGGAAGGCAACTGGCTTATCTCGTATGCTGATATGATGACCTTACTTGTAGGATTTTTTGTAATGCTTCTTAGTTTTTCAAAAATTGATGCCGAGGTTTTTGAAAAGGTAAAACAAGAAACCTCAAAAATATTTGGCGGAGAGTACCAAATTCCATTTTCTGAATTATCAAAAAGCCTTGATAAAGCCATTTCAGAAAAAGGTCTAGAGAATCAGGTGATTGTCGAAAAGAGTGCTACTGGCGTTAATATAACATTTAGGGGCGCATTGTTTTTTGACTCAGCCTCTGTTGCGATGAAGCCTGAAGCGCTGGATCTGCTATTAAAATTACAACCTATCATTTCAAGTAAAGCCAAAGAGTACGAATTATTAATCGAAGGGCATACTGACGATAGCCCAATCAATGCAGGTGTGATTGCCTCCAACTGGGAGCTATCAAGCCTGCGAGCAAGTTCTGTCTTGCGATTTTTTTTAGATAAAGGTTTTGATCCTCAAAAATTAAAGGCAATCGGAATGGCTGATACAAGGCCTATCTTGCCTAATCGAGATAACCAAGGAAAACCAATTACAGACAATCAATCGCAAAACAGAAGAGTGGTTATTAAAATTATTCCTAATTTTGATTAAAAGGTAAAAGATGCAGCACCTAAGCCTTAAATTTAAATTCTTATTGCTGTCTGCACTTATGTCCCTAGCACTAGTATCTATAGGATATTTTTCAAGTTATTATTTATCAAAAAATCATTATTTAGGTTTTATCTCTCAGATGATGACGGATCATCAAACGTTATACTACCAAACTGCAGAGGATTTAAAAAAGTTAGAACTGCCAGAGCCTGAGCTTAAAAATTGGCTTGGATCTAATATTAACTCTATGGGTTTTATTAAAGATAGTGAGAAAAAACAAACCTTGTTTATGGTTAGAAGGTATTCTGACAACACATTTGGCGTTGAAATTAGTGAAGTAAGCTTTTTAGCTTGGCTAGAAAGTATAGACACTAAGTTGTTATTAACGTTTTTATCTTTGTCTATCCTATTGGGGGTATTTTCTTTCATTTACCTTAGCTTTGCTCTTTCTCCATTGAAACGACTAAGAAGAGCCACTGAAGATATACTAGCTGGCAGGCTTGATATGAATTTAAGTTACAATGCCAATGACGAGCTTGGAATGATTTATAGATCACTTGGTAAGTTGACTAAAGATTTAGAGATAAAAGATCAGGCCCTTGAAAAGTACACTGAGCTTGCGACCACAGATGGAATGACAGGCTTAAAAAATCATCGGTTTTTTAAAGAAAGTTTTCAGCGCGAATTAAATTTAGCAAAGAGACATAATGATATCTGCGGATTGATTTTATTAGATGTGGATCATTTTAAAAAATTCAATGATACCTATGGACACCAGCAAGGCGATGAGGTTTTACGAGGTGTTGCAAAGACATTGAAAGATCTTGCTAGAAATACAGACGTAGTCGCTAGATATGGTGGGGAAGAATTTGTAGTAGTATTACCTAGAACAGATATTGAGGGGCTAAAAATAGCTGCCGAAAAATTAAGGTCCGCACTAGAGACTACTAAAGTCCCGCATTTGGCTGAGCCTGGTAAGACCCTTTCGGTTACTGCGAGTTTTGGTGTGGTAGCAATTTCTGGTAGTGATGCTATTGATCCTACTTACACCTTATATGTAGAGACTGCTGATAAAAACTTGTATGAAGCAAAAAAAAGAGGAAGAAACTGTGCCGTAGTTAGTCAGTGGAAACATGCTGCATGATCTATCTAGTCATAATATTTAAAGTACTCATATCATACTCTTTGGCAGACATTGAGATTAAAAACGGCATTATTGTTAAAAATGGTATTTCGTACAAGCAAGTAATAGCAATAGAAGATAATGATATTTTACTATGTAACGGTTTTTGCCAAATAGTCAGCGAAGATAAAATCATCGAGTTTCAATATAGAGGATTTGGTTTATTTAAGGACATTATTAAGTTAGCAAAGATTGAGGCTGAATGGTCTACAATGCAATCTGAACTGCAAGCAAGAAACAGTGAAGCTCTTACCGACAAGCAAGAAGCAAAAGAAAAACCAAATGATAATTCTAAAGAGCCAAAAAGTGACGATACTGTGCAGATTGAGGATGCGAACGAAATTTCTCAACCTACACTAACAAAAGAAAACCTCTTGCGATTTAAGGTACCATACCCTGATAATAATTTAATTTTTCTGCACACAAATGGTGGAACAATTCACTTTTTACCTAAACAGAGGTGCGAAAGTGCAGACGGTTGTATTGGTTTTGTTAAAAGTCTAACGACTAATCAGACTTACAGAGTTACATTTAAGCAGGGAGAGATTCCATTTTGGTCTCTTAAAATTACGAAATCTAAATCTGACCTAAATTACCAATGGTTTTTTGAGGACGGGTATGAAAAGAATACCTTTGAATTTTATTTTTGGAATAATAATTCTATAAATTTTGAAAAAGCTCTTTCGCTTAAGTATGAAATTGAAATCCTATAAATAATAAATGCAATAATATAAGAACCTAGAGTTGGGCCGGTCGCTTACCTTTATGGTTTAAATAAGGTGTAAAGGATGTCTCCGGTACAAAGTGTAAAGTATCTGTCCGGTATAGATCGGTCAACTGTCACTTATGACTTATAGGCCCCTTTTTATAAGCTTTTACAGCGGCTCCACGCATCTCTTGCGTGAAATCCCAAAGAGCCTTGCCAATTCCAATAGCGAAGGCAAACCAAATGATTGCATATATAAACTTAGTAATCGTACTCATTATAAACTCCTAAATGATGAAAAATAGAATGCCTACAATGGATATCATACTTGGTTTTACTTTAAAATTAGGATGAGGTTACTGACGGGAAGTGACCCTACCAGAATCCTACCAAAACCCTACCAAACTCTGAAATATTCAGAAATTTGGAGAAATATTGCTTATAGAACGCTCGTTTCTGTTGTTTGTGTATGTGTTTAATTTGATTTGAGATTTTTTGTTGGTTGATCACTTGCATTTTCATTATGGGTGAAAATGGCGGGGTGGACGGGACTCGAACCCGCGGCCTCTGCCGTGACAGGGCAGCGTTATAACCAACTTAACTACCACCCCGCAGGTGATAATTGAGATTCGAAATTAACGACGAAAGGCCAAACTGGCAAGAAAAATCTCAGGGATATTTAGCTTAGATTGATCTATATGCCTTAATTTTAGGACCTAAAGCCCAACCTGCAGATAAAAAGCTAAGCTTTTGAACTTACTGGTCTTTATTAAGGCTACATATGGTCGAAAAGACCTTATGTGGATTATTCTATTACTACAGCTCAGTCTCTCAATAGCCAGCGAAAAATACAATGTCTGTGGGATCACCATCAACTCGGATGAAGAGATTAAAAGTTTCAAAAAACACTTAAATCCTAAAGATTTCAACTTTGTTGAATTAACAGATGTAATTGATCCAGCTGCTATTCAAAAAAAAGAAGTTCCTAATGATTGGTTTGATGCTGTTTGCGAAAAAGATATTCGTTGTGACGTCTTAGTTATCTCGGGTCATTTTGGTGGAAGCTTTTTTGGAGACAAAGGAATTGGCCTATCATTAGATGCTCTTGAAAAGTACTCTTGCAATGGAAAATGTAAAAACATTTTAAACTCTGCTAAAGAAGTCTTCTTGATGGGTTGCAACACTCTAGCCACAAAAGATTCTGATCACAGAACTCCAGAGCAGTACCTGCAAGTACTACTAGATGACGACATCGACCGTGCACAAGCAGAGAGAATCGTGCAAGCAAGATACGGTGCGCTTGGGGATTCTTTTAAAGATCGAATGCAGAGGGTATTTGAAAATGTCCCTAATATTTATGGATTCACTTCCGTTGGCCCATCAGGCAAAACAGTAAAACCATTTTTAGATAAGTATTTCAATAAGGTAGGGGATTACAAAGAGCACATCTTGAAAATTCAAACACAAGACATTGTTAATTTAATTGAAGGAGCGAACAAAGCGGTTAAAAAATTCAATAACCCAGTGCTAGCAGAAGTGATGGCCACAACCGCTCATGCTGAATGTGCAGGGATTACCTCTTCAGACCCAGCTTATAGAATAAAAAAAGACATTTGTAAATTTTATGACAATAACATTTCACAAGAAGATAAAGTTGGATTAGCAGAAGCACTACTAACAACTGATGATGCACTTTTATACATACCAACGATCAGTTCATATTTTTCTACTTATCAAAGTGATGCGGTTAAAAAATTAAAAAATAATAAAAAAATAGAAGCTCTATTAATTAAAGTTGCTGAGGATGTAAAAGGGTCCCCCGCTACATATATCGATATAATTAGCTTACAAGAAAAAATTGGCTATATTAGCGAAAAGAAATTCTTAGCAGAGGTAAAACAAGTTTTATTACCTTATGTTAAAAAGATGGATAGAGAAAGTGCAGACCTATTGTGCTCAGTAGAAGATATGGATAGCTTGTATGAAAGATATGAGAAGATTGCGTTTAAAGCTTCAGACATGAATTTATCAAAGCTTGGCACAAGAGACGGGGTGGGCACATTAGGTTGCATCAATGTAGCAGGTGAAAGTAAACAAGAAGTATCCTCAAAATTAGTTAGCTATATGGGGCAAAAAAGAGCGGACCCAGAGTACGAAGCAGAATATTATTATATCCTAGGAAAAAATATTACAGCAGCTGACTTTAAAATTGCCGAGCCACAAATGATAAAAACTTTTTCGGCACAAAAAAATTTAGAATACAAAATGGCACTACAAATTTCTTTAGCTACTGCCTATGAGAGAAGTAAAGATATGAAAGGCCTAGAGGAACTATATAAAACAGGGGATCTTTATGCCGGTAACGACTGGGATAGCAGGCAAATAATTTTAGAAGCCGCCAGTCACCTAGAGGAGAGATCTGAAGTTTTTGTTAAAATTGCCATGGATAAAACTAGGTCTAACTTAAATAATACGGATTTATATGGGGCAGCTCAAATGGTCGGTATTTTTAAAACTGATCAAGATATAGAGTCACTGAAGCAGATCATTTCAACGCAAAATACAAATTCTATAAATAGTTACTTCTCAGTTATTTCAGATAAAAGTGCGGTTTCACCAAAGGTTATGGATATATATGTAAATACGGTTCTTGGTAGTCATGAGGCTGATTGGGTGAGTATAAATGAAGTCATTGCCTCAAAGTTAACTAGGGAGCAAAAAGACAAACTACTACAGTTTGCTACTGAACATCCAGGTCACACAGCAGCTTATTCTATAAAAGAGCACTGTAAATAAAAAACTAAAAATCTGCCATCTCAAGACCCTTCCAGCAGTCTTGGTAATTAGTGTCTTCAACCTCATCCACTGTTGGATTCTGTGTTGGCTTAAACACCATGGATGATTCAAACATAAAAGCTAGAGTGCCTTGCTGCTTCTCTGGCTTTAGCGTTTGGGCCACAGCTTTTTGGTAGGTGTCTTTGTCAGGGCCGTGGGACGAAAAAGCATTGTGAAGGCTACCGCCACCAGGCATAAAGCCCTCAGCCTTTGCATCATACACACCGGTGATTAAACCCATATACTCACTCATCAGATTGCGGTGATAATAAGGCGGCCTAAACGTACCTTCTGCCACCATCCATCTCTCTGGAAAGATCACAAAATCTACATTCGCTAGTCCCGGTGTTTGGGTAGGAGATGTCAAAACCGTAAAGATCGATGGATCGGGGTGATCAAAGCTAACAGTGCCGATGGTGTTAAATAATTTTAAATCATATTTATACGGATAGTAGTTTCCATACCAAGCAACCACATTCATCGGATTGTGATCCAATTCTGTTTTGTACAAATGATCTTGAAACTTATGAATCCAAGTAAACGCTGTGTTTGCTTTTTCAAACGCTGCCACCGGCGCAAAAAAATGTCTAGCGTTAGCCAAGCCATTGGCACCAATAGGTCCAAGAGAAGGGATCTCAAAAGGTTCGCCAAAATTTTCAATGGCATAACCCGTAGCATGAGAAGATAAAAGCTCGATAAAAAATTTAATTCCTCTAGGGATCACACAGATCTCAGTAGGAGCAATTTCTAATTTTCCAAATTCAGTGGTGATTAAAAGGCTTCCATCTTGAGGAACTAGCAAAAAATCTCCGTCAGCTGATGAGAAGCAGCGATTCTTCATGGATGAACTTGCTGAATACAAATAAACAATGGACCCTGCGTTTTGCGGGGAGCCATTACGTAAAAAAGGTTCTAGGCCATCCACAAAATCCACTGGATCTGTTGCAGGAGTCAGTGGCATCCAGCGTTGTTGGTTAGGGCTAATAGCTTCTTCTTTACATAAAAACTTTTTTTGATCAAAGTGGGTGTAAGGCGAAAACTTTTTATGCGCTACACTGGGTAACAAACGATACAGCCAAGATCTTAAGTTTTTATCTCTTGGCATCGTAAAGGCCGAGCCACTTAACTGCTCGGCGTAAAGGTTTAAAGGAGCGATCTGCGGAGAATTTTGCTGAAAAGGCAGGGCTCCGGGGATTGCGGACGTAGAATGCGTATTTTTAAAACCACTTAAATAATCCATATGCTAATTAGTATAAGAAGTATTGGTAGAAAATCCATACAATTCTTTGTAGTAAGCTGAGTTTTTAATCAATGACTCATGATCTCCCTCAGAGTGAATTCTTCCGTCCTTAAATACAAATAATCTGTCGCAATCTTTCAATGTGTGGATTCTATGGGCGATAATAATGGTGGTTCTGCCGCTCGCAAGTTCTTTCATGGCGGATTGTAGAAGATTTTCCATCTCAGGATCAATATTTGATGTGGCTTCATCAAGTATTAAAATCTTTGGATCTTGCAGAAGTGTACGTGTAATTGAAACTAACTGCCTCTCTCCCACACTCAAATTATCCCCTTGATCGAAGACTTCAAAATCTAAGCCTTCAGCCTTTGTACTTAAAAACTGTGATAGACCCGTAGACTTGGCAGCTTGCAAAATTCTTTCATCACTTAAGTCACTACCTAGAGTTAAATTTTCTCTTAAGCTTCCACGAAATAAAAATACATCTTGTGATACAAAACCAATTTGCGATCTTAAATCATCCACTGACCAATTTTCGATGGGGCAATCATCCAATAAGATTTGCCCTTCCTGAAATGGATAAAGCCTTGCTATCAGCGATAGGGTCGTGGTTTTTCCACTTCCTGTGCGTCCTAAAAAGCCAATTACTTCACCAGTTTCAATGGTAAATGAAAGGTCGTTCAAGACGGGCTGCTCTTTATTGTAATGCATGCTAAGATGTTTAAACTCAATTTTACCTTGTAAATGATTTTTGCTGTTAGGCACTTGTGGTAAAACATCTGTTTCAGTTGGAGTCATTAAAAATTGTGCCACTCGGTCGGCGCTCGTAAAGGCCTGCTGCAACACATGAATCTCTCTTGATATCGCCTCAATTGGTTTTGTGAACCGTTCGGTGTAGCGGACATAGGCCACCAATAGCCCTAGGGTAATTGTACCCTCTAACACCAGATGCCCCCCGTAAAAAATAATTACTAAAAGAGGAGCTTGTACAAACAAGCTAGTGAGTGGTCTTATAAACGTATAAAGCCTATTCATAGCTTTTGATGCTTCTAAGTGATCATTCACTTTTTTATCAAATTCTTGCTCCGTTTTTTTCTCAATACCAAATGCTCTAATTACTTTTAAGCCCTGAATAAATTCAGATAGCTGCGAGTTAATGATGGCACTCTTCTTAGACATGTCCCAATTCATCTTACGAATTCGATCCTTTGTAACAAAGGTAATAATAAAAGTAGGAAAGATTGCAATACTCACAACTAGGCCTAATTGAATATTAGTTACCAAAATAGCAACCCAAGCCATAAGTGCTAATAAAAATGCTGTTCCAAATCTACCAAGAGAGGAGGAGAAAAATTCATCTAGCCCCTCAACGTCATGAGTAAGTCTTGTAACAATTCTACCTTGTGGAGTTTTATCATAATACGACATAGGTAAAAGTTTGATATGTTCAAACATCTTCTCTCTAATTTGTAAGATGGTATGAGAAGAAGCGTAAGCTAAAACCTTTCTACCATAATACACCATAATAATAGTGATAGCTTCAAAAGCCACTACAACGGCAGCATACCTAAGTGCTAGGCCCATATCCCCTTTAATAATACCTTTATCAATAATGATGCTAAGAAGGTAAGAGGCTGTAATAGTAAAAAGAGTGGATACAAAAAGTAAAAAGATGCCAAGAGCTAAAGTCATTTTATAGCCATCAGCATACCGAAACAAAAAGCGAAATGCTTTTGCATCAGATAAACTTACGGTCTGTTTTTCTTCGTTAGTCTCTATTTTCATTATAGCTCTATCACCTGATCACAATATCTAAGAGTCGAGTCCCTGTGGGCTACCCAAATGATCGTGGTTTCTTTGTAATTTGTCTTAAGCATTTGTAAAATCTTTTCTTCTGTGACGGTGTCCACAGCAGATAGGCAATCATCTAAAATGATAATCCCTTTTTCTTGTGCTAACGCTCTTGCAATTGATAGGCGTTGTTTTTGCCCACCGGATAAATTTACACCCCATTCACCAAGCAGTGTATCATAAGAATTTTTAAATTGATTAACGTCTTCTTTAATATCAACTTTCATTAAATAATCTTCTATATCACTGCCATCTAAATCTCTTGATAAAGAAATGTTATTCTTAATGGTATCAGCAAACAAAAAGTTCTTTTGTGGCACATAAGATATTTGTGATCTTAATTCTTTCATGCTGTAAGCTGTGATTTCTTTACCATACAGTTCAATCTGCCCTTTGTAGTCATCTCTTAAGCCTAATAAAAGCTCCATCAAAGTAGACTTACCAGATCCAATCGGTCCTTTAATCCCTAACCACTGTCCTTTTTTAACTTCAAAATTTAGGTTCGTAAATATAACTTGAGATTCTTGCTTAAACTCTAAATCACTCACTTTGTAAACCGTTGTGGTGTGATTAACGCCAGTTGATTTTACACTAAAGCGTTTGTCCAGTGGTTCATTAAAAATTTCAATCACTCGTTTCATCGAGGTGAAACCTTTTTTAAATTCAGATATTAAAAACCCTAAATCTTCAAATGGTACCTGCAAAAGAAAAATATAGGATTGCAATGCGATGAACTCGCCAATACTAAGTTGCCCAGTAGAGAGTTTAGTAAGCCCTAATCCAAATAAAAGGGCATAAGAAAGTAGGGGAGTGGAATCAAAGATTAAAATAAATCTTAAAGCTGTTTTTAGTGATTGATATCTAATAGCTCTATAGATGTCAGCGCTTTTTGCTAATTTTTGGTACCAATAAAGGTGAGAAGATGAGAGCTTTTGCAGTTTTACATTAGCAATACTTAAGCTTGCCTCTTCGTTAACTGTTGCAAGCTTCTTTTGTGCCTCATCATATTCTTCTTCGAATTTTTTGGTAATTTTACCAACTAGCAGCGGAATAAAGCTAAACAGTACTAATGTATAAACAGTAATTTCGGCATCGATCCAAAGCATTGAAGCTAGAGCCAAAATTCCTAAGAATACTGAGTTTGTCAAAGCCACCAAGGTAAAGCCAAACAAAAACCTAGCAGTTCCCACATCGCTGGTTGCAATGCTCATCAAACTTCCGATGGTCATTCTTTTTTCAAAAGACTTTCTTGGAAAAAAGGCAACTCGCTTCCACAATTCTGATTTCATCATAGCTGCCGAGACATGTGTCTCTCTCGCTAGGGTAATTCTCCACAAGCCTCTGAAAAAAGTTTGAACGAGCATTACGCCTGCCAAGATGAAGCCAATACGGTAAATGGTTTTAATAGAAGAGTCTTGTAGTAACCATGCGGGAATTTTTTCTCCCTGCAAGTGATCTAAGAAAAATTGGATTAACTTAGGAGTAAAAATCTCTGTGATGTTGGTAATAAGAATTGCTAAAATTCCTACTATAAAGAATTTTTTGCGAGATAGAATATAAGTCCACCAAAAGGCTCGCTCTTTGAGCTGGCCGTGGGCGAGAGATAATTTATGAATGGCCATACTACGACTTTAAAATACTTTTTAGCTGTTTGGTTTTAGTTAGAATTCGTTCAGTGACTAGGTCAATGTTACGTTCTGGAGAAAATTGTAATTCTGATTTAATTTGTAAAAATAATTTTTGTTGGTCTGGTGTTAGTGTTTTAAAATTTTCAATCAGGCGGTTTAAGTAAGAGTTGGATTTACGCATAAAATCACCATAGTCATATTCGACCAATGATTTTACTTTTACTTCGAATGTTTCGATTTCTGTAAGAATCTCCACGTATTTACCTCTTAAAAAACTTTACCTGCCGGGGTCTTAATGGTCAATAGCGATAGATGAATCTGTGTATAATTTGAGCGGCAAGGCGTTGGGTTTTGAAGTTTTCATCCAAAGGAGGGGATACTTCATAAATGCCTAATAATTTAACAGGGAGTCTCTCGATTAAAAGTAAAAAGAGAGGATAAAATTCATCTGGCGTGAGCCCAGTGGGCCAAGACTGCGAAGCCCCTGGAGCAAAGACAGCGCTAAAGGCGTCAATATCGATGCTTAGGTAGGTGGGCGGCTTTTTAATAAAGATATCTTCAAATTGTTTTACAAAATAAGTAGAAAGGGTATCGCCACTGAGTTTAAAATCCTCAAGCCAAATGGCTTTCATACCTTTTGATTTTCCCCATTCAAAATGCTCTTTTGAATTGCAAACTTGTTGCAGCCCTACTTCGATAAAATCAAATTGGTCAGGGTAATCAGTCAACAAGCGGTAAAATGGAGTTCCAGAATTAATTTCATCTTTTAAAGGCCTGAGATCTAGGTGGGTATCAAAATTAATGATTAAAGGTTTTACCTTTTCATCTTTTGAATCTTCTAAAAAGCTGGCCCCATCCGCGTAAGCGTAATCATGTCCTCCGCCTAATCCAATTAAGACCTTGCCTTTTGATAAAACTGACAAGGCCCCGGCTTTTGCGATTTCATGTCTGTTTTTTAAATTATCATCTAAAATCAAATTTCCAGCATCAAAGATTTTGGGTGTTTCTAGAATTTGGTGAGGTGTGGTTTTATAAAAAATTTGACGAATGCCATTAGGACCAAGGCTTGCACCTACTCTGCCACCATTATTGTCAATACCTTCATCATCGGGATATCCTTGAATGACATATTCGGCTTCATTTATTGTTTTAACTAAAAGATTTCCCATGCGAGGATCATCAATATTTTTATTTTTATAGATATCTACTTTTTCAAAGCCCATTTAAAGTTCACTCACTTTTTTACTTATTGTCTCTACTGCGATCTCAAAAAGCTTTGCCCCATGCTCTGCTGTGGCTAGCCCTGGGTTTGACCCCATACGGCCATCAAAAAAGGTTTTTCTAAATTCTTTAGGTCCCAAGGGCATGGAGTACTTTGGACGCTCAATTTTAAATTGAGTATTAGGAATCGTTTTAAAGGCATCAACTTCTAAATGCATTGTAAGAGCAACCTCACCGCAAGTAGCGTGAAAACCATTTTCATCCCCAAAGTGAATTTTTTCATAGGCTTGTACCTCAGGGAGGCGCCACCAGTTTTCGAGTTGCAGTATGGTGTCAGTGTCTTTTGTCTTCCACTCACAAAATGCCGTGGCAGTAGGGTTGATGTTTCCACCATGACCGTTGATAAACATAAATTTTTTAAAACCGTGGGTGTAGCAAGATTCGATCATATCTTGTAGGACTAGCATCATGGTTGAGGGTTTTAGTGTGATGGTTCCAGGAAACCCCATGTGATGAGCGGCCATTCCAAAACACAGAGGCGGTGCCACCATGGTCTTGGTTCTTTCTCCTACTTCGATAGCTAGTTTTTGAGCCGTTATATAATCAGTGCCGATTAAACCTGTTGGTCCGTGTTGCTCCGTTGAACCTATAGGAATAATGATGGTGTTTTTAGTTTTAAGATATTCTTCGACTTTTGGCCATGTTTGTAGGGACAATTCCATAGGAGCTCCAAGGTTATAACAATGAAAGTGTAAAATAATTTATGGCGGATTCCAAGGGCTTAGTTATGAAGATAATTTGGTGGCAGCCCAATCCGCTAACTCGCTAAGCTTTTCAAACCTTTTTAGTGGCGTGATGACTTCAAGTAGATCTTTATATTGATGTTCTACAGCTAATAAAATGGCGTTTCGTCTATGAGCCGTGGGGCCAGCTCTAAGGAGTGCGCTATTAGCAAAGATTTTTTCGATCTGTCTGTTTGAGGCGGTTAAAATAGTTTTCAAGCTTTGTTGAAGCTCTTCTTTATTAATATTGGGATCTTTGAAAAATTCTTTACCAAAGGCTTTTTGGTTCCAAGGGCAAACGGTTTGGCAAATATCACAACCAAAATACCATCCCTCCATTTTATCTCTTAGTTCAAGTGGAGGTGAGGTCTTGGATTCAATGGTCAAATAAGAGATGCACTTTGTGGCGTCCAGTGTACGCTCTTCTTTAATTGCGTTTGTTGGACAAGCATCAATACAGCGGGTACAAGTGCCGCAACGATCAGGTGTAAGTGATTCTTTATGGCCTTCTATGTCAATGGATGTATAGATTTCCCCGATAAAAAAGAAGCTACCAATTTCTGGAGAAATCAAACAAGAATTTTTTCCTATCCATCCCAGACCTGCTCGGTAAGCAAGGTCTCTTTCCATCACAGGGGATGAATCAGTAAAACAAACGAATTCATCTTCAGGAAAGTCTTTCTTTAAGTTTTCGATGAGTTCACTCATCTCTTTTCTAAACCAAAAGTGGTAATCTTCACCTTTGGCGTAAGCGGCCATCTTTAAATTAGGAAGCTCTGTGGGATATGGGTGTGGGAGGTATTCGCGTCTTATTACGATGGCTGACTTTGCACTGGGCAAAAGTTTTTTAGGGTGTTCTTTAGCGTCGAGCTGGCTTTCAAGGTAGGTCATCCCACCATGATAACCCTTATCAAGGTAGTTTTTGTATAGATCTAAACTTAAAGGAGTTTCTAGTTTCACTAGACCAAAATCCTTTTTTGTCTCTTTAAGTATTTGTTGAAGCTTAGATACAGTCATGATGTCTGTAAAACTAGCGAATAAGTCACTAAATATCAAGGTAGACAGGCGTATCTATAATTAATATTCTAGAGACGTGTTTGATTTACAAAACCACGCCGAGTGGAAGCATATAGACCAGATCAAGACCCAATTTTTAAAATCGGGTTTTAAGATCTATCTAGTGGGCGGCTGCGTAAGGGACCTTCTTTTAAAAAGAAAGCCCAAGGACTTTGATTTTGCCACCAGCGCCAAGCCTGAAGAGATGCAGGCTCTCTTTGATAAGACCAATGACATTGGGAAAGCCTTTGGCACAATTCAGGTGGTGATAGATAAAAGCATGTTTGAAATCACAACGTTTAGAAAAGATCTAGATTACGTCGATGGACGCCACCCAGAGGCCGTCACCTTTAGCGATGAAATCGAAGACGCCAAACGCCGTGATTTTACCATGAACGCCTTGTTTTATGATTTAGAGAAAAATGAAATCATAGACCATGTAAATGGAAGATATGATATCGATCATAAAATCATTCGATTTATTGGAGATGCAGAGAAACGAATTGAAGAAGATAAGCTTAGGCTTTTACGCGCGCTTAGGTTTGTGTCAGCCTTGGGTTTTGATTTAGAGCCAGCCACTGCCGCGGCAGTTAAGACTTACGCTACTAAGCTGGATCAGGTGAGCGGGGAGCGAACCTTTGAGGAGATGACAAAGTTAATCTCGGGCGACTTTTTTCACAGATCTATCCCATACCTAAGGGATACGAATATTTTATCTATTTTGTTTCAAGATAAATTGGATCAAACCAAATTAAAAGATTTTTTAGATATGAGTCGCAGTGATTTTTATAAATTACAAGTTGCCTTTGAGCTTGAGAACTCAATGTTATTTTCGATTTTATTTTACGGCATGCTTTTAAAATCTGAGCAATTTGATTGGCGTAAGTGGCGTTGGTCAAAAAGTCTGTATTCTTCAGTCCTACTGTTTAGATTACTCGTTAAAAGAATGCATACCAAATTAGATAAAGTTGAAATCTTGCAAGCCCTGCAATCCCTAGAAGGAAATCTTTATTTTATCGCTAGAGACAAATTAAAAATGCACATCGATAATGAAGTTATCATTAGATCTCACTACGGGGATAAACTGCCGTTTGAAGTTCCACTTGCTGAGCCTCTGGTGAATGGTCAAGATTTACTAGCGATTGGCTTTACGCCAAGTAAAACGCTAGGGGACACCCTTGAGTCTTTATATAAACATCAGTTGGATCAAAATCTTTCTGACAAGAAGCAGTTGATAGAGCACGCAAGGACTTTAAAAATATAAAATAGTTTAGTTTTCCCGATAATTGTGAAAAAGTAAGTAAGAAGTCTTCAGATATAGTGCAAAAATTCCAAATTATACATGCGATTAAACCCATTTTTACACTCGATCGAGTTCTATAGACTTTCAGAGGGTGTTTTATTATAAATCAGTAAATTATAAATAGGGGTACTTATGAAAATATTTTTTTGTGTGGTTATTTCACTTACTACTTTCTTGTCAATAGCAAAGGCAGATCAAGTAGCAACACTAACATGCACAGGAAGTAATGTTGTATTATTTGTTAAAAGTCCGTACTTAGGCGAAAACTCAAAGGCTGCACAAGAGCTTTACGTTCTTACACGTAAGAGTGAAGCAAATAAAGATGAGTCTCAGTACACAGCTTATTTTCTAGATATTTCACCAGATGCAGATTTTCACCGAGTCTATGTAAGCGGTAAAAATGCAGAGGGCGGATCATTTTTATTGAAAACTAATTTTCCTGTAGATGACAGTGACGGCACCACTATACGCGAAGTATCTCAGGGTACACTTACCTATAGTCATGGTCCTCTTCAAGGTAAGGATGAGCCTGTTGATTGCGTAGCTGAGTAAATGGCCTGCTTTTACCTACAAAGCATCCAGAAAATAAGATTTTAGATAAAAAATATTGCTCGTAAGCTATTCTAAGACTATGAAATAAGTTATCTTAGGAGAAATATGAAGGCGATTATTTTAGCAGGTGGATCAGGTACCAGGCTGTATCCATCCACCAAAATTATAACTAAGCAACTTTTGCCCGTATATGACAAGCCGATGATCTATTATCCGCTTTCTACTGTTATGCTTACAGGCATTCGCGATATCTTAATTATTTCTACGCCGCAAGATTTACCTATGTATAAACAACTTTTAGGCGATGGCTCGCAATTAGGGCTTCGTTTAGAATATGTTGAGCAGCAAAAACCAGAAGGAATTGCACAGGCCTTTACTTTAGGTGAAACTTTTATTGGAAAAGACAATGTTTGCCTTGTTTTAGGTGATAATATTTTTTACGGCTACGGTTTTAGCGGTATGTTAGAAGAGGCAGCACAATTAAAGTCAGGCGCCTTGGTATTTAGTTATTATGTAAAAGATCCTGAGCGCTACGGTGTGTCCGAATTTGATAGTGATGGAAATGTAATAAGTATCGAAGAAAAACCAATTAAACCAAAATCTAATTATGCTGTTACGGGACTTTATTTTTATGACAATCAAGTGGTTGAAATTGCAAAAAAGCTAAAACCCTCTGCTCGTGGAGAACTTGAAATCACGGATGTTAATAAAGAGTATTTAAAACAAAAAACTTTAAAAGTTAAAAAAATGGGCCGTGGTATTGCGTGGCTTGATACTGGCACACATGAGAGTTTGTTGGATGCCTCAAATTTTATTGCCAGTATCGAAAACCGTCAAGGCTTAAAAGTAGCTTGTATCGAAGAAATTGCTTACCGAAAAAAATATATTACTAAGAACCAATTAATGGCACTGGCCGAGCCAATACTAAAAAGCCAATATGGCCAGTATTTAATTAGTTTGATTAAAGAGGAAGCCAATGTCTAAAGAAAATATTTTAGTAACTGGAGGAATGGGTTTTATTGGTTCCAACTTTATTCCATATATTATTAATAAATATCCAGACTACGACGTTATCAATCTTGATAAACTTACCTATGCTGCGAATACCTCTAATCTCTCAGAAGTTATGGGTCATGAAAGATATACATTTATCGAAGGTGATATCTGTGATAAGGCTTTGATTAAAAACTTATTTAATAAATATCAGTTTCAAAAAGTCATTCATTTTGCAGCAGAGTCGCATGTAGATAACTCTATTAATGGTCCCGAGGTTTTTATTCAAACTAATATTTATGGTACATGGAATCTTTTGCATGCAGCCTATCAATTATGGATGAATGGACCTAATCAATATAAAACAGAGTTTACGTCGGCGACATTTCAGCACATTTCGACCGACGAGGTCTATGGTAGTTTAGGTGATGAGGGCTTATTTTCTGAGGCTACGCCCTATGCCCCCAACTCTCCGTATAGTGCGTCCAAAGCAAGCTCTGATATGATAGCTCGCAGTTACTTTCATACCTATGGTTTGAGAGTGGTGACTTCAAATTGCTCAAATAACTATGGACCAAAACAGCACAATGAAAAACTAATACCTACAATTATCAGAAAAGCATTGCAACATGAACCAATTCCTATTTACGGAGACGGTAAAAATATAAGAGATTGGTTGTATGTATTAGATCATTGTACGGGTATAGATCTATGTATGCACAAGGGAAAGCCAGGAGAAACATATAATATCGGTGGAAGAAACGAGAGAACTAATCTGCAAATAGTAAATACCATTTGTGAAATTTTAGACTCAAAGAAATCTCTGCCAAATCAAGAGTCCTATAAAAAATTGATCAGTTTTGTCGCCGATAGGCCAGGACACGATAAAAGGTACGCCATCGATGCTAGTAAAATCGAAGAGGGCTTAGACTGGAAAGCCTCTGAAGACTTTGAATCTGGTATTTTAAAAACCGTAGAATGGTACTTAAATTTATAATATCTTCTCTACAGAAAGCAAAAAACTTTTTGCCACATGAATTTCTGTAAAGTTATTTTTCATTTTTTCATAAGCATTTTTTGCAAGCGTATCTTTTAAAACGGTATTAGATTTTAAGTCTAGTATCGCTTGAGCAATGGATTTCGCTGAGCCATCGACCAAGTAAATATCATCCTTATCAATGAAAACCTCAGAAATAGCGGGCGTGCTTTTTGTTATAATTGCTAACTTGCTACTGGCATAGTGATAAATTTTATTTGGAATGACTAAGCTTGTTTTTTCACCTTGGCCAAAGATGCCAAGAGCAACATCAAATGTATTAATTCTATCGGCTAAATCTTTTTGATTTAACCAGCCGGGTAGGGATACAAAATCTAAATTGTGCTTTTTTATGTATTTCAAAGCTTTTTCATATTCAAATCCATTGCCTATTAATTCAAAATCTATATCTTCGCCTTTAAGGATAGAGATGGCTTCAAGAATAGTCAAAACCCCTTGCAGTGGGATAAAGCCGCCATAAAACCCAACTTTAAATTTTTTGTTTTTTACGGTCTCTGAATAATCGTAGTCCGAAAAATTATTACCAATATATAAGACTTCCATTTTTTCTAAAGGGACACCAAAAGTTTTATTAAAGTATTTTTTATGCTCAATGGTATCTGTTAATACTAGGTCAGCCAATTGCATCGGGGTTTTATCACGGTAAAAATTTCGCAAGGCAGATATTCCCCAACGAGAAACCAGTTTGTAGTCAAAGACCTTTGTTAAGTACCTTGATATCAAAGGGTCAAAAACTAAGGGAGTTTGACCGCAGTAGGATTTTACAAATTTAACTTCTGTATGGGTAAAGCAGGGTAAAAATACAAAGTCTACAGTTTTAGATAGATCCTTAATTTTTTCTTGGTTTGCCTTAGATTTTTTAGTGAACGGAAAATCTATAATGGTGTGTCCCAATTTTTTTAATCCATCGGCTAAGATTTTTGTTCTATTGTAATCAATTAAGTAATTTCCTGTAAAAAGTATTTTCATAGCTTTGCAATACACCTTTTTAGACCATCTTGCCATGTGGGAATTTCAATATGTAATGCCTCAGTCAGTTTGGAGGAATCTAAGCCACTAAATTTTGGACGGGAGGCTGGTGTTGGATAGGCAGTAGTGGGTATAGGTCTAAGATCCATATTGATGTTTTTTAGTTCAAAAATCAAACTAGCAAAATCATACCAAGAGCAGGTCCCTTGGTTTGAAAAATGAAATACTCCATTTATGTTTGGAGAATCAATGAGCTTTAATATGGTGTTCGCCAAATCTGTGCAATATGTGGGGGAGCCAATTTGATCATTCACAATAGATAACTGTGGTCTATCTTTAGCAAGCCTTAGCATGGTGGTAAAAAAGTTTTTCCCAGTTTCAGAGTATAACCAAGAGGTGCGTATGATGCTTGTGTTTTTATTGCTAGTAAGCGCAGCGATCTCTCCTTGTAACTTTGATCTTCCGTATTGATTGATAGGAGAAGTAGAATCATTTTCTGTGTAGAGTTCTTTTTTACTGCCATTAAAGACATAATCCGTGGAGATATGAATAAAGCGATTGCAGTATGTCGCAAGGACCCCCGGGGCGATAGCATTTACCTTATTGCAGAGATCAATTTCTTCTTCTGCTTTGTCTACATTGGTGTAGGCTGCGGTATTGATAATAATATCTGGCTCGCCGTGGCTTACAAAATAATTACCAAGAGCTGTATCGTCAGTAATATCTAAATCGTTTTTAGATAAATAAACAGCTTTAGGCAAAATACTTCTGAGAGCAGAGGCAAGTTGCCCATTAGCTCCTGTGACTAATATACGACTCATTATTTAGTATTTCCTTAAGGCTTAAGTTTTTTTTGTCTTTTTCTGAAAGGATCGCGTTTTCTTGAGGAATTCCCCAATCTATTTGTAAATCAGGATCAGAGAAGTGTAAGCCTACTTCGTGTGTTGGTGCGTAGTAAGAATCACACTTGTAGCTAATAAGTGCGGTATCACTAAGTACCAAGAAGCCGTGGGCGAATCCTTTTGGTACTAAAAGTTGTTTGTAATTATCTGATGTTAGCTTGATGGCATAGTGCTTGGTAAACGTGGGTTCATCTTTTCGTAAATCAACCACAACATCTAAGATAGCACCATCTAAAACTCGTATTAACTTACACTGTGCGTGATTTCCTGTTTGAAAGTGTAAGCCTCTTAAAGTATTTTTTTGCGAAAAAGATTGGTTGTCCTGCACAAAATTTTGCATTATTTCTTTTTTATTAAAAGTCTCTTGGTTGTACGATTCAAAAAAATAGCCACGTGGATCTTTGTAAATTTTTGGTGAGATTACTTTTAGTCCTGTAAAACCAGTTGTATCTACTTCAATCATATTACTTCTTTTTTAAGGATAAGGTGAGTGAGAATGTCGCAACCAATTCATCATCGCAATACGCCTCAACCGGCACGGCCATTTCAACGCGATCTTTAGATTCAATCGCTCTTTTTACTAATGCTTTAACGGCCCCAACTGATTCACATTTAAAGACTACATCCTTGTCCGCGCGCTTTATAAAATTAGCTTTAAAATCTTTAAAACTAAGATGTACCCAAGATTTCAATTCAACCATGGCTAACATTGCCGCAAGCCCTGCGGCCGTATCTGCTCCTGCTGCCATTGCGCCAAAGTACATGGTCTTAAGATGATTTTTAGTTTTACGGTTTAAGGGGACAAAGACTTCGCAGGTTGTATCATCTAGCCTTATGACCTTAGCAGAAATAAATCCAATCATTGGAATTTTAAAAAGCCCAAAAGCTTTTAACATAAGATTGGCTTTAGTGGTGTGTGAGAACGGAAGCTTGTCTAACATATTTTTCCTTAGTTTACTTTCATTTCTTTTACATCATCTGCGATTCGCATATTACCACCAGTTGCTTTTTTCACTTCATCAGCCGTGTGGCCTGGGGCATATTCTTTTAAAATAAATTCGTTATCTCCAATATCGATCACACCAAGGTCACTTACAATTCTGTGAACACATTTTAGTCCTGTAAATGGTAGATCACATTTTTTCATTAATTTTGATTCACCAGATTTATCCATGTGCTGCATAGCTACGACTACACGCTTCGCTCCTGCGACTAAGTCCATAGCGCCGCCCATGCCTTTAACCATTTTTCCGGGGATCATCCAATTGGCAATATTTCCTTCTTGGTCCACTTGCATAGCGCCTAGTACTGTTAAATCAATGTGTCCGCCCCTGATCATGGCAAAGCTATCGGCGGATGAAAAGAAGCTGGCGCCTGGGGCTGCAGTAATGGTTTGTTTTCCAGCGTTAATAAGGTCAGCATCGATGTCACTTTCTTTTGGAAACGGACCCATACCTAGTAAGCCATTTTCACTTTGTAGCATCACAGACATATTTTTAGGGATGTAGTTAGCGACAAGTGTTGGGATTCCAATTCCTAGATTTACACAATATCCATCTTCAACTTCTAATGCGATTCTTTGCGCAATTTGTTCTCGGCTTAACATAATTACCTCTTAGCGTTATTGGCTAACCGTTTTAAATTCAATTCGCTTTTCTTGTTTTGCTTGAAATATTCTTTGGATAAAAACTCCAGGAGTATGAATCTGATCAGGGTCCAGGGTGCCAACCTCTACCAATTCTTCAACCTCAGCCACCGTAATTTTTCCTGCGGTTGCGATAATTGGATTAAAATTTCTTGCGGTCTTTCTAAAGATTAAGTTTCCAAATGTATCGCCTTTCCAAGCTCTGACTATGGCAACATCACCTTTAATGGCATTTTCTAGAACGTAATCTCGTCCATCGATATTTCGGATCTCTTTGCCAACAGCCACCTCAGTGCCCACACCAGTTGGTGTAAAAAAAGCTGGGATTCCAGCGCCGCCTGCGCGCAAGCGCTCAGCGAGTGTTCCTTGTGGAATTAATTCTACTTCAAGTTCTCCGTTTAGTAGTTGCTTCGCAAATTCTGCGTTTTCTCCAACGTATGACGACATCATTTTTTTAATTTGTTTATTGGCTAATAAAATTCCTAAGCCAAAATCATCAATGCCGCAGTTATTAGAAACTATAGTTAAATTTTTTGCCCCGATCTCTCGAAGTGCCTGAATGGATGTTTCTGGGATTCCGCAAAGACCAAATCCTCCAACCAGTAAGGTCATGTTGTCTTTTACGTCTTCAAGAGCCTTCATAGCATTGGGAAATACTTTTGAATTCGCCATTTTATTGTCTCTCAACAATCATGGCTACAGCTTCGCCGCCGCCAATACAAAGTGTCGCAAGACCGTAGCGCTTATTTGTCCTCTGTAGTGAGTGAAGAAGAGTAGTTAAAATCCTAGCCCCACTCCCGCCGATCGGATGACCAATGGCAACTGCTCCGCCTTCAATGTTTACTTTTTCTCTAGGGATAGATAATTCTTTCATTGCGGCCATTGTTACCATGGAGAAAGCTTCGTTGATTTCCCAAAGATCAATATCTTCGACTTTTAGCTTTGCCGTATCTAAGGCTTTTTTGATCGCGCCAACAGGAGCTGTTGTAAAATAGACCGGATCTTGCGCGAAGGTAGATGATGAAATGATCTTAGCTTGCGCCTTTAGTTTTTTATTCTTTAGAGTTTCTTCGTTTACTATAACCAATGCCGCCGCTCCATCATTGATGTTTGAAGCATTCACCGCAGTGATGGTTCCGTCTTTTTCAAAAGCAGCTCTTAAAGTTTTTACTTTTGATTCATCTAGTTTAAATACATCTTCATCACTATCAACGGTTGTCGTGCCCTTGCGGCCTTCAATGATCACAGGAGTGATCTCTGCTTTAAAGTGACCTTCTTTTGTGGCAGATTGCGCGCGCTTGTAAGATTCAACCGCAAATGCATCTTGCTCATCTCTAGTAAATTTAAGTTCTTTTACGCAAATCTCTGCGGCACTTCCCATATGAAAATTATTGTAAGGGTCCCACAGTCCATCTTTAATCATTGAATCTTGCGCCGTCACATTTCCCATGCGGTATCCGCTTCTGGCATTTTCTAGTAGGTGCGGAGCTTGGCTCATATTTTCTTGTCCACCGGCAACTACCACTGTAGCGTTTCCAGCTAAGATTGAGTCACAAGCTAACATCACTGCTTTTAGGCCTGAGCCACAAACTTTATTAATTGTCATGCAAGGAACAGATGTGGGAAGGCCAGCAAAAATAGCGGCTTGCCTTGCTGGGGCTTGTCCAATACCAGCAGTCAAAACATTACCCATAATTACTTCATTGATGTCGCTTGGTTTTAACCCACTACGCTCAACCGCAGCTTTTATGGCTGTTGCCCCAAGTTTTGAAGCAGTCACTGTAGACAGGCCTCCGTTAAATGAGCCCACTGGAGTTCTAGCAGAAGAAACGATATAAATATTTTCTTTCATATTTCACCTCTTTGAATAGGTAAGAATGTATTTTTAAGAGAGCTGATTGTAAATCTTTTTACCAGTAAATTTGGATACACTAAGTCAAAAGGGACTAGATAGCTGCTTGTGTTTGTGCATAAAGCCTTTTAAGCTTTTGTTTGGGAGTTTTTATGTGGTTAGTTTTATTATTTCAGATACTAAATGCTCAAGATTTTATCACTAAAGATGCAAAATCTGCCGAAATCATAGGAGCCTCTATACAGGTCGCTCTCAGTCAAACAAAAAGCAATACGCTGAGCTGGAAGTGTGCAGATAGTAGCTGTAAAATCACTCCCACCATTTTAGAGGGGAAACTACGTATAAAGGTCATGACTAAAGGTAAAGTTATAATTCATATGCCTGATATGCCTCTTAGTTTATATGCCACAAACTTACATTTAACTGCTTCGAATTGGGTAAGTGGTATTAAAGTTAGAGGGATGAAGTCTACGCTAGATCTAAATAATACTAAGGGTCTTATTGATATTAATGGCAGTATCGTAAATGCAAAAATAAATAAGCATGAGGGACCTATAAAGTTCGACGCTTTTGATGGTAAAGTGCAAATCGTAGGAGCTAAATCCGATATCGAAATAAGTCAGTTCACAGGTCTCATTGGTCTGTTAAAAATTGATGGTGAGATCAGTGTAGCGACACAAAATGCAGATACCGTTATCAAAGATAGTCAGGGTAAATTAAAATTTACTACTACAAAAGGGCAGATTAACTTGAGTTCCTTTCAAGGTGAGATTCACGGAGAATCAAAAGAGGGCGTGAGCGAACTAAGTCCACTGGCAAATTCAAAACTATATTGGAAGGCCGACAAGGGACGAGTAATACTTGATACTAAAAATATGGATGGAGCAAAGGTTGATATTGCAAGCATCGCAGGAAAGATGCAGCTAGCTCCTTCTTTAAAAATTAAGACAGAAAATGGATGGCGAGTGGCGCGCGCTAAACTTTTAGGCTCTGAACTTGGGTCCATTTTAGTACGCACAAATAAGGCTTCAATTCGTATGAGTTCTGAATGATTGAGCTTGACGACTTATTTTGAAAACTACATAGTCATGCCTTATGGCAAAAGCAAAAAAAACAGCAAAAGCAAAGAAAGTTACTAAGAAGGCAAAGGCTACTCCTAAAAAAGTAGCAAAAACCATGATAAAAAAAGCGGCTAAGCCTAAAAAGGTAGCTACTAAAAAAGCAGTTAAGCCTAAAAAGGCAAAAGCTGTTAAAAAAGTAGCAAAACCTAAAAAGGTGGCTGCTCCTAAGAAAGCAGTTAAAGAGGTAAAAGCAAAACCTGCGAAAACAAAATCTCCATCTAAAAAAGAAGCAAAAGCTAAAAAATCTCCAGAAGTGGAGAATTTAGATGAGGATTTGAATGAAGAGGTGCCTGCGCAGCCTGAAGAGGCAAATTGGGAAGTAGACCCTGATGATGTGGTTTTAACGGATGCTGATGGTAACCCGTATTGTAAAGCTAAAGATTGCGATCAATTAGCGGCTGTTGATGGCTATTGCCGATTTCACTATATTTTACTTTGGAAGCGCATCCAAAATCGTAAAAAAATCTTAGCAGGGGACAAATTAGATCGTTATATCGAAGAGTTAACGGCTAGATATCCAGATAAATATCTAGAGATGTTACGTAAAGACTTAGCTTCAGAAAAAGATTTCTTAGCAGTCGTTGCAGAGCTTGATATTGATGAAGGTCTATCTGACTCTGAGTTTGATGATGATTCAGAAAATTTCATCGATGAAATGCGCGGAGTCTCTCGTGAAGAAGGCGACGACGAATTTTAAAGGATATTTTTTGTGAAAAAGCACAAAGCAGTTATCACGAATAATCAGGGTAGCGAGAACGATATAGATGTAGAAATCATACATCTAACAACTAAAACTCGAATTATCAAATCAGTGCAGCTATTTTTTATATTAATAATAGCTGCTGCTCTGAGTGCCTTAATCCCAGTCTTTCATTTTATACTAGTACCAACACTTATTATTTTGGCCATAGTGCTGCCGTTTATTAATATAAAAAATGACAAGGCGATGACGGCTCAAAAGATTAAGTGTCCAAAATGCAAAAATCCCATAGCTTTTAAAACAAAACGATTTCAGCAAGAAATCAAGACTTTCTGTCCGGCTTGTAGATCGCAATTAAAATTGTTTTTAAAGTAGTAAAAAACGTCAATTCATTATACAGGCACAAGATCTAGTCATGTTATCCAGGTTTCCTAAAAGTTATAATACTTTCGTGTGGTATCCCAATTGCAATCTATATAATTGAGGGAGATGGCTATGATTCAAAAGGTACTATACTCAGGGTTATTGTTAATATTTTTAACAGGGTGCGGAGAAGGCTTTGACGTCAAAAGTTTAGAAGGCGACGTTAAAACATCAATCGGCGAAGTAACAGAGATCGAAAAAGCTACACTTACTGATATGCAATCCATTGAATCTGATATTGCAGATTTAGAGTCAGTAACTTTTGATGAGTATAACAATCCAGGATTAAGTCTTTCCAAAATTAAGGCTTTAAAATCAAGCTTAGGTTCAAAGCTTGATGATATTGTTAAAAAAATCGAAGCGTTTAAATTAAAAATTTCAGAACTTAGATCTAAAATTAATGACTACATTGCTATTCTTGATCCTAATGATCCCAACCAACAACAAATCATTGAAAGACTACAAGAACTTTTACTAAAGCTTGATCAAATTGA